>JAKOPZ010000079.1 GCA_029778615.1 Chloroflexota bacterium
GCTTTTGTCAATTGATGTTGGCGAGTGAATCGGGACGCGCCGCGTGCATTGCGTCGTGGCGCAAACTCGCGCAGCAAAAGACGCCGCAACCCCATTTTGTGGAATGTCACGCGGGCTTGCAATACGCGCGTGCGCGCATCGAAACGGAAGGCGCGCTCACGGCAACGCTCGTCGCCGGACAATTTTACGCGGACGAACCGAACGCGCGCGAGGAAACGAACCGAGTCCACGCGCTCGCGGCAACACACGGCATTGACGAAAATGAATTACGCGACGCCGCGCGCGCGGTGCCGCGTCTCGACGCACGCAAGCGTTCCGAAATCGGACGCTGGCTGGAACGCGTCGCGCATACGTTTGAACAAATCGGCGGCGAACGCGCGAATCTGCTCGCGCGTCTCAAACAGATTGCGGCAATGAGTACGTTCGGCGCGCCGATGACAAATTAAAGACGCGCCGAAATTTTTCGCGTGCGCGATGCTGCGCGCGCAATATATTTTCAATCCGCAGGTGATGAATGCCTGTCTCGCTGGATGCGGGACAGGCATAATTTTTTTCGACGATACGGAGGAATGGAATGGACATCAAAGCAGACCAAGTTCTCGATTGCAGTGGACTCTCGTGTCCGATGCCAATCATCAAAACCAAAAAAGCGATTGACGCGCTCCAAATCGGTCAAGTGTTGGAAATGATTGCTACCGACCCGGGTTCAAAAAGCGATATGGACGCGTGGACGAAAAAGACCGGACACCAACTCCTCGATTCGCAAGAGGCAGGTGGAAAATTCATGTTCTTTATCCAGAAAGCGAAATAGAGGTGTGTGATGGAAAACGGTAAAGCCACACGCATGGCAATCATCGCCGCGCACGGTACGCTCGATATGGCGTACCCGCCGTTGATTCTTGCGACGGCGGCGGCGGCGATGGATATGGAAGTTACAATTTTTTTCACATTCTACGGATTAGAGATTTTGAAAAAGGGCAAGAACGAACATTTGCAAGTCGCCCCGCTCGGCAATCCCGCAATGCCCGCTGTCGTCGGCGATATGCACGTTCCAAACATCGTCGGCGTGTTACCCGGCATGACCGCGATGGCGACGAGCATGATGCACGAATGGATGAAACGCGCGAACGTTGCATCCATTCCCGAATTGCTCGATGCCGCGCGCGAGCTCGGCGTGAAACTCGTCGCGTGCCAAATGACGATGGATGTGCTCGGTGTGAAAAAAGAAGAACTCATCGAAGGACTCGAAATCGGCGGCGCGGCAACGTTCATTGATTTTGCGAGCGAGAACGCGATTACATTGGCATTTTAGGAGAACACAGAATGCAGATAACAGAACACAGATAGTAAAGGTCTGGCGTCGGTGTTCTGACCTCTGTGATCTGAGGCAAATATGGCTGACGATAAAGTAATGATTGTGATGACGAGCGGACCCGATACGCCGCATCGCTGCGCGACGCCGTTTTTCTTTGCCACGCTCGCGGCGTCAATGGATTATGACGTGACCATGTTTTTTACGATTGACGGCACCGTGCTTTTGAAAAAAGGTGTGGCGGATACGGTATTTCCAAAACCCGGCGCGAAACCTGTCGGCGAATTTTTGCGCGGCGCGCTGGAAGCGGGCGTGAAATTTCTCGCCTGCACCGCGTCCACCGAACTCAACGACATTGACCTCAACGATTTGATTCCCGAAGTGAAAATGGTCGGCGGCGCGACGATGTGGCAAATTGCCGAAGAGTGCAAGACGGTGATGACGTTTTGAAAGCAGACGACAGAACACAGACAGCAGAACACAGAAAAGAATCGTGCGGTCTGTACTCTGTCATCTGTACTCTGGTATCTGGAGACAACCATGGCTACGATTCGCGGGTGTAATTTACCCGAAGATTTATTTTACAACATTGAAAAACATGTGTGGGCGAAAACGTTGGACGGCGGAGTTTTGCGCGTGGGCATGACGTCGGTCGCGGGCAAACTCGCGGGCGGCAAATTGAACGCGGTGACGGTCAAAGCAAAAAATATCGGACAAGAAATCAAACAAGCAAAAAGTCTTGCGACTGTCGAGAGCAGTAAATTTGTCGGACCCGTGCCGATTCCCGTGAGCGGGATTGTTTTGCGCGCGAACGAAAAACTCGCGGCGGACCCGAACATCGCCATCAGCGACCCGTACGGCGAAGGATGGATTGCGGAAATTCAACCGACCGCGTGGGACGCTGAACAAGGCGCGCTCGTCAGCGGTGCGGACGGCGTCGCCAAATACCAAGCGAAACTCGAAGCGGAAAACATATCATGTGATTGATGATTTTTGATTTGTGATTTCTGATTTCCCATCACGGCGAATCAAATCATAAATCTTGAATCATCAATCAAAAATTCCTCACCATGTCCGAACCATCCATTTGGGAACACATGCAGCAACAAGGCGTCACGCGGCGGCAATTTATGCAAATCTGCGGCGTGATGGTGGGTGCAATGGGTTTGCGCGTTGCGCCGCCCGTGCGCGAAAGCGGCTTGCCCGCGCAAATGGCGCGCGGATACAGTCCCATCGCCACCGTCGCGCACGCGTTGCAAACGAAACCGCGCGTGCCCGTCATCTGGCTCGAATTTCAAGATTGCGCGGGCTGCTCGGAAGCGTTGACGCGTTCGCACAATCCCTCGCTCATTGACCTCGTGCTGCAATACATTTCGATTGATTATCACGAAACGTTGATGGCAGCCGCAGGTTTTCAAGCCGAACAATCGAAACAAGACGCGATGAAAAAATACGCGGGACAGTACGTTCTCGTCGTCGAAGGTTCGATTCCGTCCGCGCAAGATGGCGTGTACTGCACCATCGGCGGACGCAGCGCGGTGGATATTTTGAAAGAAGCGGCAGCGGGCGCGGCGGCAATTATTTCGACGGGCAACTGCGCGGCGTTCGGCGGCATTCCGAAAGCGAAACCGAATCCGACGGACGCAAAAGGCGTTTGGGAAATCATCACCGATAAACCTGTTGTGAACATTTCGGGTTGTCCCGCGATTCCCGAAGCGACGACGGGAACGATTTTCAATTTCATCGTTTTCGGCGCGCTGCCCGAACTCGATTATTTGAATCGTCCCAAAACGTTTTACGCACAGACGATTCACGACCGCTGCTTGCGCCGCCCGTTTTACGAAGCGGGAAAATTCGCGGAATCGTTTGACGACGAAGGCGCGCGCAAAGGATATTGTCTGTACAAACTGGGCTGCAAAGGTCCGACGACATACAACGCGTGTGCGACGATGAAATGGAACAGCGGCTTGTCGTTCCCGATTCAAGCGGGGCATCCATGTCTCGGCTGCTCGGAACCAAATTTCTGGGACGGCGGCGGATTTTATCAAGGACAATCCGCGCCGCTTGACCGCCCGACCATTCTCGCGGCGGGCGCGGCGGCAGCGGTTGGCGTCGTCGCGGGCGCGGGGATTGCAATGGCGAATCGCGGACAAAAGAAAGGGACTGCGGGCGAATAGAATTCGCGGCAACGCATGGCAAAACCGACCTTCGTCGGTTCAGTCAACGTAGGTTGACTTGACAATGGGTTGCTGCGGTTTGAACAACGGGCGAATAGAATTCGCAGCAACGCATGGCAAATTCGACCTGTGTCGAATTCCAAGTCAACGTAGGTTGACTTGGCAATGGGTTGCTGCGGTTTGAACAACGGGCGAATAGAATTCGCAGCAACGCATGGCAAATTCGACCTGTGTCGAATTCCAAGTCAACGTAGGTTGACTTGACAATGGGTTGCTGCGGTTTGAACAACGGGCGAATAGAATTCGCAGCAACGCATGGCAAATTCGACCTGTGTCGAATTCCAAGTCAACGTAGGTTGACTTGGCAATGGGTTGCTGCGGTTTGAACCGCCACGCGAGGAAAACTATGAACTGGAGTGACATTCTCGAATTTGCGCGCGGTCCATTTTTTTACGCCGCGCTCCTCTTTTTCATCGCGGGCATGTTGTTTCGATTCACGCGCATTGTGTTGTTGGGATGGGGCAAGGACCGCGTGAAAAGTAAAGGCAGTAAACTCGGCGGCGTTGCCAAAACGTACGCCAAAGCGATTCTCGTCTGGCCCTTTATTCCGTGGGTGAAAAACACGTTCAACCGCAATCCCATCATTTACATCGCGGGCGGACTTTTTCATCTCGGCTTGTTCGTCGTGATTTTTCTCGGCGCGGCGCACATGCTCGTATGGAAATCGCTCATCGGGTTCGGCTGGCCCACATTGCCGTTGCCGATTGTGGACTGGCTCGCGGCGGTGGCGATTATTGCGATGCTGATTCTGTTTGTAAATCGGCTCATCAATCCCGTACTGAAACTCATCAGCGGACCTGCCGAATGGTTGAACTTGCTCGTCGTGTTCTTGCCGATGGTGACGGGTTACATGATGACGCATCATCTCTTTTTTCAATATGAGATGCTGTACAGCTTGCACATGCTCGCGGTGGACGCGTTGTTGATTTGGATTCCGTTGAGCCGCATTTCGCATTTCATGTTTTATTTTTTCTCGCGCACGATTCACGGCGCGCAATTTGGCAAACGCGCGGTGTCACCGTAACGGGGGCAACACATGACCACGACACAGACAGCAATCAATACTTTTGTTCACGAAACGGGCGCGTGGGTTGCTTCCCAGCTCGAAGCGTGTACGCGCTGCGGCATGTGCGCGGAAGCGTGCCACTTTTATCAAGCGACGGGCAATCCCGAATACGCGCCCGTGTGGAAAATTGAACTCGTGCGCCGCGCGTACGAACAGCGTTTCACCCTCGGCGGAAAAATGCGCGTCGCAATGGGTTTGGACAAACCGATTCGCGATGAGGAATTGGGCGCGTGGAGCAAAATTGTGTACGAAGCGTGCACCATGTGCAACAAATGCGCGCTCGTGTGTCCGATGGGCATTCAACTCGGACCGATTATTCACAACGTGCGCGCGGGTCTGTCCGACGCGGGACTCGTTCCCGAAGATTTGAAAGCGGCGGTGCAAAAACAAAAAGAAATCGGCAGTCCGCTCGGCGCGACGGATTCGGTGTACGACCAGCGCATCGAATGGGTCGCCGACGAATGGGAAGTGGATTTGCCGATGGATGTGCAAGGCGCGGATACACTCGTCGTCTTTTCGTCTATCGAAGTGATGAAGTTCCCCGAAAACATCGCGGCGATTGCAAAAATTCTAAACAAAGCGGGCGAAAAGTGGACGCTCAGTCACAAAGCGCGTGAAGTCGTCAACTTTGGTTTTTACGAAGGCAACGAAGAGCTCACCAAACTTTTCATGAAACGCGTATTCGACGGCGCGCGCGAGCTCGGCGTGAAACGAATTCTCGTGACGGAATGTGGTCACGCGTACGACGCGCTGCGTTGGACTGCCGCGAACATTATGGATGTGCCCGATGTGGAAATCACGCACGTCGCGGGCTACATTTGGAATTTGGTCGGCGCGGGTCGCATCAAACTCAAACAAGGCGCGTTGGACGACAAGGGCGTGATTACCTTTCACGACGCGTGCAAGATTCAACGACGGGGCGGGCACATTGACGAACCGCGCGAACTTTTGAAAATTCTCGCGCCGAACGCGTTCAAGGAAATGACGCCGAACAAAGAGCAAGCGATTTGTTGCGGCGGCGGCGGCGGCGTGATTGCGATTAAAGAGGCAGACCCGCAGAGATATAAAGTGTTTGAAATGAAAATGGAACAAGCGAACCGCATCGGCGCAAAAACCGTCGCGATGTTTTGCTCCAACTGCCGCCTCCAATTCACCGACGGCGTGCAAAAATACAATCCGCCGTTCAAGGTCGCGGGCATGTCGCAGTTGGTGGCGGACGCGTTGGTAGAGTGAATCGTCTCCAGTCTCTAATCTCTAGTTATTCGAGATTGGCGACTGGAGACTAGAGATTGAACATCCTATGGCACAACGAATCGTTATAGACCCCATCACGCGCATTGAAGGACATTTGCGGATTGAAGCGGCGCTGGACGCGAGCAATAACGTGAGCGAAGCGTTTTCGTCAGGCACGATGGTGCGCGGACTGGAAATTATTCTAAGAGGACGCGACCCGCGCGAGGCGTGGGCGTTCGCGCAGCGCGCGTGCGGTGTGTGTACGACGGTGCATTCGTTCGCAAGCATTCGTTCCGTCGAAGACGCGCTCGGTATTCGTATTCCGCGCGCGGCAAATCTCATTCGCAATTTGATGATTGCGCAGCAGTACGTTCACGACCACGTGATGCACTTTTATCATTTGCACGCGCTCGATTGGGTGGACGTGGTGAACGCGCTCCAAGCCGACCCCATCAAAACATCCGACTTGCAGCAGTCACTTTCGACGTGGGGAAATTCAGCGCCCGCGTATTTCGCGGATGTGCGGAATAAAGTGCAAGCGATTGTGGACAGCGGACAGCTTTCCATTTTTGCGAACGCGTATTGGGGACATCCCGCGTACAAACTTCCGCCCGAAGTGAATTTGCTCGCGGTCGCGCATTATCTCGAAGCGTTGGATTGGCAATCGCACGCGACAAAAATTCACACCATCTTTGGCGGAAAAAATCCGCATCCAAATTTCGTCGTCGGCGGCGTGCCGATGCCGATTGATTTGAACAGCGACACCGCGCTCAACGCCAACACACTCGCCATCATTGACGATTCGATTACCAAGATGATAGAGTTTGTGGACCAAGTGTATATTCCCGACCTCATCGCGATTGCGGGATTTTATAAAGACTATGCGGCGATTGGCGGCGGACTGGGAAACTTTTTAACGTGGGGCGAATTTCCAGGGGACGACGTGAACGACACCTCCAAATATCTCGTGCCGCGCGGCGTCATCGTGAATAAAGATTTGAAAAATATCGTCGAGCCCGACCCGCGCGATATGGACAAGATGAAAGAATTTATCGCGCACTCGTGGTACAACTATGCGGGCGGCGACGGCGTTGGTTTGCATCCGTGGGCGGGCGAAACCGCGTTCAACTATACGGGACCAAAACCGCCGTACGAACTTTTGCAAGTGGAGCAAAAGTATTCGTGGCTCAAAGCGCCGCGCTGGAACGAGACCGCGATGGAAGTGGGACCGCTCGCGCGCGTGGTGATGATGTATGCGAAAGGACACGCGCAAACGCAAACGTTGGTCAACGCGATTTTGGAAAAATTGAACGCGCCGATTGATGCAGTGTTCTCGACGCTCGGACGCACCGCCGCGCGCGGTGTAGAGACCAAAGTGATTGCGGACGCGATGCGCGTGTACTATAACGACCTCGTCGCCGAAATCAAAGCGGGCAATACGAAAACATTCGAAGGCAGTAAATGGGAACCGACCACGTGGCAATCGAACGCGCGCGGATTCGGATTTATGGAAGCGCCCCGCGGCGCGCTCGGACATTGGGTCGTCATCCAAAACGGCAAAATTGAAAATTATCAACTCGTCGTACCGACAACGTGGAACGCATCGCCGCGCGACCACAAAGGGCAAATCGGCGCGTACGAAGCCGCGCTCGTTGGCACACCGCTTGCGAAACCCGAATGGCCCCTCGAAATTTTACGCACCGTGCATTCGTTCGACCCGTGCATGGCGTGCGCGATTCACATGGTGGACGCGCAGGGAAATGATTTGGGTGAAGTCGCGAGCGGTTTGAATGTGTGTGTGATGTGACCCTCACCCCTGCCCCTCTCCCATTGGGAGAGGGGTCGAAGGGATTTTAAACATGCAACCAATTCGCTTACTCGACCTCGGACTCGTTCCGCCCGTACGCTCGCAAACGATTTATCATGCCGTCGCGTACGCGCTGGATGAAAATTCTCCCGATACGATAATTCTCGTCGGACCTGATGCGCCGTATGTTTGCATCGGCTTTCATCAAGAACTCGATAAAGAAGTGGACGTGGAATACTGCCGCGCACACGGTTTGCCGATGTTTCGACGCGAAGTCGGCGGCGGCGCGGTCTATCTCGACCAGAATCAAGTTTTCACGCAGTGGGTGTTTCAGCGCGGCGCGCTGCCCACGAGCATTGACGAACGCTTTGCACTGTATGTGAAACCATTGGTGGAAACGTACAACGCGCTCGGCATTCCCGCGACGTATCGTCCCATCAACGACATTCACGTCAACGGCAAAAAAATCGGCGGCACGGGCGCGGCGCAAATGGGCGACGCCGAAGTGGTCGTCGGTTCGTTGATGTTTGATTTCAATTTTGAATTGATGTCGAAAGTGTTGAAGGTGTCGTCCGAAAAAATGCGTGACAAAATTTTTCAATCGCTTAACGAATACATGACGACCATGACGCGCCAACTCGGCGAGACACCTGACCGCGACGCTGTCGTTGACCTTTACATTGAAAAATGCGCGGCGGCTTTGAATCGCACGATTGTCCCCGGCGACCCGACGGACAAAGAACTCGTACTCGCAGCAGAACTCGACGCGCAGTTTTCAACGGACGAATGGTTGTATCAAAAAGGCGGCTTGCGTCAGAACGGCGTCAAGATTCACGAGGACGTGCGCGTAACGGAAAGCGCGTTCAAAGCGCCCGGCGGTCTGATTCGCGTCACCGCGCGGACACGCGAAGGACGCGTGGACGACCTGACACTTTCGGGCGATTTCACAATGCTCCCAAAATTCGCGCCCGGCGCGTTGGAACTTGGCTTGCGCGGCGCGGCGTTGAACGCGGACGCGTTGAAGACGCGCGTGAACGAAGTGTATCGCACCGTGCAAATTCAATCGCCCGGCGTCACGCCCGACGATTTGACCACCGCAATTTTGCAAACGGTGCAAGCGTGATGGAAAAACGCGTTGTGGTTTTGGGCTTGGGCAATTTGCTCAACAGCGATGAAGGCGTCGGTGTTCACGCAGTGCGCGTGATGCAAAAGGAATGGCGCGCGCGTTTTCCATCCGTCGAATTTGTGGACGGCGGAACGTTGGGGCTGAATCTCTTGCCGTGGGTGGAAAACGCGACGCATCTTGTATTGCTCGACTGCATCAATGCGAATCAAGCGCCCGCGACATTGATTGAAATGACGCGCGAGGAAATTCCATTGTTCGCCCAAGTGAAAATGTCTATTCATCAATTGACGTTTCAAGAAGTGTTGGGCATTGCGAAAATGCGCGGCAAGCTGCCGCAACACGTGCATCTAATTGGCGTGCAGCCCGCGAGTTTGGAAATTAGTACTGCGTTAAGCGACGCGGTGCAAGCACAAATCCCCGCCATGTTACAGCGCGCGGAAAGTGTTCTGGAGCAGTGGACATTTTCCGCGCCTTGAAAATTGTCCCTCTAAACGCGGTATCAATTGCACTTGATGCGCGCAGTGTGTTCGCATAAGCTCTGACGAGAGGTCTTGCCATGCATGAACTGGGCGTCGCACAGCAAATGGTGCATCTCGCGCTCGAATACGCAAAAGAAAACAACGCGTCGAAAATCACCCAATTTACCATCGAGATGAGTCAAGCGGTGGACGAAAGCGAAGATTCGCTGCGCTTTCATCTCGAAACGCTCGCCCGCGGCACGATTGCCGAAGGCGCGCAGTTTGACATTCAACGCGTGCCCGTGCATCTGCATTGTTTGAAATGCGGCAATGAATTTTCGCAAGACTATTTGGGCGAAGCGTGTCCGAATTGTCACAGCGCGCGCGTCGTCCCTCAAGTGCATGACGAGTTCAAACTAGCCAGTATAGAAATCGAGTGACGATGCTCCGAACGTTTCATGTGACCGGCGTCGTGCAAGGCGTCGGCTTTCGCCCATTCGTCTATCAATTGGCGACGCGCGCGGCGCTGCGCGGTTGGGTGATGAATACTTCGGCGGGCGTGGAGATTCAGGTTCAAGGCGACCTGTCCGCGCTCGAAAATTTCTCGCGTGCGTTGGTCAATGAAAAACCCCCGCTCGCGCGCATTGATTCCCTCTCGTTCGTTGATTCTCCCACAAACGGTCATTCTCTTTTTGAAAATTTTGAAATCCGCGCGAGTGTCGCGTTCGAAGGCGCATTTCAACCCATCTCGCCCGACATTGCGATTTGCGCCGATTGTTTGCGCGAATTGTTTGACCCCGCTGACCGCCGCTATCGTTATCCGTTCATCAATTGCACCAACTGCGGACCGCGTTTCACCATCATTCAAGATATTCCGTATGACCGTCCGCAAACGACCATGCGCGATTTTGAACTGTGCGACGATTGCGCGCGCGAATATCACGACCCCATGAATCGCCGCTTTCACGCGCAGCCCGTCGCGTGCGCGAAATGTGGACCGCGTGTGTGGATGGAATATAGTAATCAGTTATCAGTGAGCAGTAATCAGTTATCAGTGAGCAGTAATCAGTTATCTGTGAACAGTAAGCAGTCTCCAGTCTCCAGTCCCCAATCTCTTCAAGACGACGCGATTTTCGCAACGCAACAACTTTTGGCGCACGGAAAAATTGTCGCGGTCAAAGGACTAGGCGGCTTTCATCTCGCGTGTGATGCGACGAACGCGGACGCGGTGAACCTTTTGCGCGAACGAAAACGGCGCGTGGAAAAACCATTCGCGTTGATGCTGCGCGATTTGGAAACAGTTGAACAGCATTGTTTTGTCAATGACGCGGAAGGCGAATTGTTGCAGTCGCGCGAGCGTCCGATTGTTTTATTGAAACGTCGTCCCGAATCAAATATCGCGCGCGAGGTTGCGCCGAATCAAGATACACTCGGCGTCATGCTGCCGTACACACCGTTACATTGTTTGCTGATGGCAGATGGCAGATGGCAGACGGCAGATAGCACATTACGCGACGAGATACGAGATACGAGATGCGAGATGCCAACCGCGCTTGTTCTTACGAGTGGAAACTTGAGCGAAGAACCTATCGCGTACACGAATGATGAGGCGCGCGAACGATTGGCAAAGCTCGCCGACGCGTTTTTATTGCACGACCGCGACATTCATATTCGCACGGATGATTCGGTTGTGCGCGTGCTTTTCCCCTCTCCTAATAGGAGAGGGGGAGGGGGAGAGGTCTATCCCTTGCGTCGTTCGCGCGGGTACGCGCCGTTCCCTGTTCACTTGCCGTTCGATGCGCCGCCGATTCTCGCGGTGGGCGGCGAATTGAAAAATACCTTTTGCGTCACACGTGACCGTTACGCGTTCATGTCGCATCACATCGGCGATTTGGAAAATTACGAAACGCTGCGTTCGTTCGAGCAGGGCATCGCGCATTTTGAGAAATTGTTTCGCATTGCGCCGCAAGTGATTGCGTACGATTTGCATCCGAATTATTTGGCGACGCGTTATGCGTTGGAACGCGCGGCACGCGAAAACATTCGCGCAATCGGTGTGCAGCATCATCACGCGCACATCGCCGCGTGCATGGCAGAAAATGGTTTGGACGGAGCGCGCCCCGTCATCGGCGTTGCGTTCGACGGAACGGGGTATGGCGACGACGGCGCGATTTGGGGCGGAGAATTTTTGATTGCCGATTATCGCGGCTATAAACGCGCGGCGCATCTCGCGTACGTTCCCTTGCCCGGCGGCGACAAAGCAACGCGCGAACCGTGGCGCATCGCGTTGGCGTACCTACAACGCGCGGGCGTCGAGTGGGGCGATGACCTTGCCCCCGTGCGCGCGGCGAACGAACACGCGCGGCGCATTGTGCAGCAGCAAATTGAACGCAACATCAACGCGCCGTTGACATCGAGCATGGGACGTTTGTTTGATGCCGTCGCGTCATTGATTGGAATTCGGCAAACGGTGAATTACGAAGCGCAGGCGGCGATAGAGTTGGAAGCGCTGGTAGATGACAATGAGAATGGCGCGTATGAGTGGGAGACTGGAGATTGGAGACTAGAGACTAGAGATTTGAGATTCGAGATTGATAGTTCGTCGTTGATTCGCGCGATTGTGGCGGATGTGCGCGCGGGAGTTTCCAGTTCCATTATCGCTGCGCGATTTCACAACAGCATCGCATTGATGACGCGAAATGTGTGTCGTGAGTTGCGCGAGGAATTTGGTTTGAACGAAATCGCGTTGAGCGGCGGCGTGTGGCAAAACATGACGCTGTTGCAAAAAACGCTTTCACTTTTGCGCGACGAAAATTTTATTGTGTATATTCATCGGCTTGTGCCGGCGAATGATGGCGGGATTGCATTGGGGCAAGCGATGATTGCAAGTTTTCGTAGTAACGATTTTAATCGTTCCGCCGCCCCGAACGAATGAATTCGTTACTACGGGTCGTCCTTCAAGGAGAATCCATTATGTGTCTCGGTGTTCCCGGAAAAATTGTCGAGATTCATCAAGCGAACGGTTTAAAAATGGGCAAGGTGGATTTTGGCGGTGTGATGCGCGAAGCATGTCTCGCGTATGTGCCTGACGCGCAAGTCGGCGATTACACGGTCATTCACGTTGGCTTTGCCATCAGCCGCTTGAGCGAACAAGAAGCGCAAGCGTCGCTCGAAACGTTGCGCGAGATGGTGAATTTGGAAGAAGAGATTGAACCCGAAAAAATTTTTGGGAAATCTCCGCCGCGTCAGCAAGTGGAGACTGGAGACTAGAGGCTGCGCTTACGATACTCCAGTCTCCAATCTCTAATCTCCAATCTCTAAATCATGAAATACATTACCGAATACCGCGATGCAAAACTCGTGCACGGCGTGTTGGAAGAAATTCGCCGCACGGTCACGCGTCCGTGGACGTTGATGGAAATTTGCGGCGGACAAACGCACGCGATTGTGCGACATGGGATTGACCAACTCTTGCCGCGCGAGGTGGAGCTCGTTCACGGACCCGGCTGCCCCGTGTGTGTGACGCCGCTTGAATTGATTGACAAAGCGTTGGCGATTGCGTCGCGTCCCGATGTGATTTTCACGTCGTATGGCGACATGCTGCGCGTACCGGGCAGCGGACGCGATTTGTTTTCGATTCGCGCGAATGGCGGCGATGTGCGCGTGGTGTATTCGCCGCTCGACGCGGTAAAAATCGCGCAGCAAAATCCTGACAAGCAAGTGGTGTTTTTCGCGATTGGTTTTGAAACGACCGCGCCCGCAAACGCGATGAGTGTGGTGCAGGCAAAAGCATTGGGCGTAAAAAATTTTTCGATTCTCGTTTCGCACGTGTGCGTGCCGCCCGCGATGCACGCGATTTTGAGTTCGTCAGTCAATCGCGTGCAAGGTTTTCTTGCAGCGGGACATGTGAACGCGGTGATGGGCTATTGGGAATATCCGCCGCTCGCGGAAAAATATCACGTGCCGATTGTGGTGACGGGTTTTGAGCCGCTGGACATTGCGCAAGGAATTTTGGTCGCGGTGCAAATGTTGGAGCAAGGCCGCGTCGGCGTGGAAAACGCGTACGCGCGCGCGGTGACGCGCGACGGCAATTTGCCCGCGCAGCAAGTGATTGACCAAGTGTTTGAATTGTGTGACCGCAAATGGCGCGGCATTGGAACGATTCCGCTGAGCGGCTGGCGCTTGCGTCCCGCATACGCGGAATTCGATGCCGAGTCGCGCTTTGATGTTTCCAATATCGAAACGAACGAATCGCCCTTGTGCATTGCGGGACAAATTTTGCAAGGTTTGAAAAAACCACACGACTGTTCTGCGTTCGGAACACTTTGCACGCCCGAACATCCGCTCGGCGCGACAATGGTTTCCAGTGAAGGCGCGTGCGCGGCGTATTACAAATATGGGAGACACATGATTTTGGAAAATTAGAGACTAGAGATTAGAGACTAGAGATTGAAAAATTGTTGACCCAAATATGGTACGGAATCTGCCTTCTTTAGTCTCCAGTCTCCAGTCTCTAGTCGTTAATCTCAACCATGAACGAACAAATCACTCTCGAAGGTCTTGCGTGTCCAATGCCTCTGCCGCACGGCGAACAAATTGTGCTCGGACATGGCAGCGGCGGAAAACTTTCGCGCGATTTGATTGCGAAATTATTTTTGCCGCCGTTCGACAATCCGATTTTGCGCGCGGGCGATGACGCGGGCGTTGTAAATTTTGACCTGACGCGGCTCGCCATCAGCACCGATTCGCATGTCGTCGCGCCGTTATTTTTTCCCGGCGGCGATATTGGAAAACTCGCGGTGTGCGGCACGGTGAACGATTTGGCGATGCTCGGCGCGACGCCGCGTTATCTCACGGCAGGATTTATTTTGGAAGAAGGTTTGGAAATTTCTGTCCTCGAGCGCGTAGTGGATTCGATGCGCGAAGCGGCACAAGAAGCGCGCGTACAAATTATCGCGGGCGATACCAAAGTGGTGCAGCGCGGCAAAGCGGATAGTTTGTACATCAACACGGCGGGCGTGGGTGAAATTGCGTGCGATGTTCACATTAGCGGCGCGAACGCGCGCGCGGGCGATGTGGTGATTCTTTCGGGGACAATGGGCGACCACGGGATTGCGGTGTTGAGCGCGCGCGGCGATTTGGATTTTGAAGCGAATGTGGTGAGCGATGTCGCGCCATTGAATCATCTCGTCGCGGCGATGTTGGAGACGGGCGCGCGAATTCATGTGCTGCGCGACCCGACGCGCGGCGGTGTCGCGACGACGTTGAATGAAATCGCGCAGCAATCGAACATCGGCATTGTGTTGCATGAAGACGCGCTGCCGATTCAACCTGCGGTTGCGGCGGCGTGTGAAATGTTGGGCTTTGACCCGCTGTATGTGGCGAACGAAGGCAAGTTGATTGCGATTGTCGCGCGTGACGATGCGGAAAAAATTTTGCGCGTAATGCGCGCCGCGCGTTATGGTGAAAACGCTGCCATCATCGGACACGTTTCGAATGAACCGCGCGGGCGCGTGTTGATGAAAACGTCCATCGGCAGTACGCGCGTGGTGGATGTGCTGATGGGCGAAATGCTGCCGCGCATTTGTTGACCGCGCGCTTGAATTTTTTCCACGCAAAACATTCGGCGTCGCATTTTGCCATTTCCAACGTTATTTTTATAGAGCCAGCGCAAATCTCGAAATGGAGGCAGTAATATGGCACAAGAAATCACGTTGCAACAGGCGATGGACGCATTGAAAAAACAGTACGGCGAAAGACTGGAAGCCGGACGGGAAGAAGGTCGCGAGTTGATGGCGGATGTACTGAGCGCACAGCTGGACATTCCCAAAGAACGCGCGCGCGGAGTGGTAGAAGATTTGGAAGCAGCGGGTTCGATTCGGTGGCGCGAACGCCACACGCGCGAACCCGGCGTGCCGCCGAGTTTGGCGGTGCAAGGCACTTCCGGCTCGAACGTGTCGCCGATTATGGTCAGTACGAATATAGAAGGATATTGGCGTTTCTAAAGGGCGCGGACGCGTTGCAGGTCCGGCGCGCGTCGCGTTCCAAAATCAATCCCGCCTCTAAAGGGCGCGGCGTCATCTGCTCTGACCGGTGATGCCGCGCCCTTTAGAAATTGGCTCTTGACATCGCCGTCACGTCTTGTTATACTCTTGCGCATCGAAAGTAAACGCAAGTAAAAGCAAACAAACGCAAGCAACCGAAAGTGGCGTAACCACAGCGCTTGCGCGTGCCGACGATGGCAGTCTCTTTTCCCCTCTCCCAACCGGAACGTTTTTCTCGCATCGAAGATTCCCTTCAAACGCAAACGCGCGTGACGGTCGAACAATTGGCGCGCGCGTTAAAAGTTTCCCCCGTCACCGTGCGCGCCGATTTGTCCGAACTCGAACGGCGCGGGCGGCTCGTCCGCATTCACGGCGGCGCGATGGCGGCGAACAAAGCCGCGCACGAACTCAATTTTGAAGCCCGCGCGCAAATTCAACACACCGCCAAACGCGCCATTGGCAAATACGCCGCCTCGCTCGTGCGCGACGGCGACAGCATTTTCCTCGACGCCAGCACCACCGCGCTCGAACTCGCGCGCCAAGTGAGTGACCGCCGCGAATTGACTGTCGTAACAAATTCCATTCGTTCCGCGCAAGAGCTTGCCACCTTTCCAAATATCACCGTCATCATGCCCGGCGGCATTGTGCGCCGCGAAGCATTTTCCCTCGTCGGCAGATGGAGCGCCGACCTCATTCAACAATTCCACATCAGCCGCGCGTTCATGGGCGCGCGCGGATTCACCTTGCAAGAAGGTCTCACCGACGTAAATCCCGATGAAGTCGCGCTCAAACGCGCGATTGTGCAGGTTGCCAAACAAGTGGTGGCGTTGATTGACCACACCAAATGGAATCAAGTCGCGCTCGCGTCATTTTGCAGCGTCGAGCAATTGACCACTATCATCACCGACAAACGCGCCCCGCGCAAAATGGTAAAAGAGACCCAAGCGCGCGGGATTCAAGTAGTACTAATTTAATTTTCAAAAATTTTTCAGAGAAAAATTTTTGAAAATTAAATGTTGCCCTCCATGTCTTTTTCTGCTGCGTATAACGTTTTGACAGAGCAACTTGCACGGGATGGCATTGACGTTGAGTTTGTAAAAATGCAACTCAAACAGCAGCACATCGAAACACCATCGTGGGGTTACGCCAACAGCGGCACGCGTTTCAAAACCTTTCCGCACGCGGGCGCGGCGCGCACCACGCGCGAAAAATTGGACGACGCCGCGATGGTGCATCAATTGACAGGCATTGCGCCGTCGGTGGCATTGCACATTCCTTGGGACAAACCCGAAGATGACGATTATGACGCACTGCGTCAATACGCGGAATCGAAACACATCGCGCTCGGCGCCATCAATCCGAATGTGTTTCAGGACGAAATCTACAAACTCGGCTCGTTCGGCAATCCGAACGCGGGAACGCGCGAAATGGCGCTCGACCACATTCTCGAATGTTGCGAGATTATGACGAAAACGCACAGCGATAGTTTGTCGTTGTGGTTCGCGGATGGCACAAATTACGCAGGGCAAGATTCACTGCGCGCGCGGAAAAAACGTTTTGAAGAAAATCTAAAAATTGTGTACGAACATTTGCCTGCGAACGGACGAATGTTGCTCGAGTACAAATTTTTTGAACCCGCGTTTTATTCCACCGACATTCCCGATTGGGGCGTCGCGTACGCGTTTGCGTTGAAACTCGGCGAACGCGCGCAAGTGTTGGTGGACTTGGGACATCACGCGCAAGGCGTCAACATTGAGCAAATCGTCGCGTTTTTGTTGGACGAAGGAAAACTCGGCGGCTTTCATTTCAACAATCGCAAATACGCGGACGATGATTTGATTGTGGGCAGTGTGAATCCGTACGAACTCTTTTTGATTTACAACGAACTCACCGATGCCGCGCAATCGCCCGATGAACTTGCGCGCACAACATCACAACGCGTCGCCTACATGATTGACCAATCGCACAACATCGAAGGCAAAATGCTGCCAATGATTTTGTCGGTTTTGAATTGCCAAGAAGCATACGCAAAAAGTTTGCTCGTTCCGCGCAAAATATGGCAAGACGCGCAAGCGGATGGCGATGTCATGGGCGCGCACGAAATTTTGAACAACGCATACAAAACCGACGTGCGCCCGTTATTGATTCAAGTGCGCGCGGAATTGAATGTGCCGACCGACCCCATCGCCGCATACCGCGCGAGCGGTTACGAAGAAAAAATCGCAAACGAACGTGGAATGGCAACGCGGACGGGGGGGTATCAGAGTTAATGCACAATGCACAATGCACGCGACTCTCGACTATTGACTAACGACTAGAGACTAACCTATGCCAAAAATTCTCTGGAACGATTCCGAAGCACAAGGTTTAGACGACCTCGATTTGCTCGTCTATCGCTCGCATTTATTGGGCGCGGACCGCGCGGTGTGCAACATTTACGGCGGCAACACGGGGAGCAAAACCATCGAGCAAGATTTTCGCGGCAATCCTGTGCGAACGCTGTGGGTCAAAGGTTCGGGTTCCGATTTGGCGACGATGCAGCGCAAAGATTTCGCGGGTCTGCGGATGGACGACATCGAGCCGCTGCTCGAACGCGACGCGATGAGCGATCAAGAAATGACCGCGTATCTGACGCAGTGCCTCATCGCGCTCAACATGCCGCGTCAATCCATCGAAACACTTTTGCACGGATTCATTCCCGCCGCGCACACTGACCACACGCATCCCGACGCGGTGATTTCGCTCGCGTGTTCGCCGAATGGAAAAAATTGGATGCGCGAGATTTACGGCGAACGCGCGGCGTGGGTGGATTACATTCGTCCGGGATTCACCTTATCGAAACAAATTGGTCTCGCCGTTCGCAACAACCCGCAAATCGAATGTGTGGTGATGGGCAAGCACGGACTCGTCACGTGGGGCGACGAACCGAAAGCAACCTACGCACACACGATTTCGATTATTCAAGAGGCGGAAGATTTCATTGCAAACCGCGCGAATGGAAAAAAAGTTTTCGGCGCAATTTCGACATCGCAATTCAACGAAACAGGACGCCGCGAAATTGCCGAAAGCATTATGCCTGTCTTGCGCGGCGCGGCGGGCATTCCGCGTTCCATTTTGCGTTTCGACGATTCGCCCGATGTTTTGGACTTTGTAAATTCCGAACGCGCGCGCGAGTTCTCACAAATCGGCGCGGCGTGTCCCGACCATCTCGTCCACACAAAACGCGTTCCAATGTTTGTCGAATGGGACGCAGATCCCTCGGCTCCGCTCGGGACAAGTCTCCAGTCTCTAGTCTCCAATCTCCGCGAAGAGATGGCGGGCTATGTTGAAAATTATCGAACGTACTTTGACGCCAACAAAACCGACGGCGACAAAATGTTTCATCCCGCGCCGCGCGTCGTGTTGATTCCGAACGTTGGGATGATTACGACAGGCAAAGACGCGCAACTCGCGCAAGTGAGTGCGGACTTGTATCATCGTGCAATCAATGTGATGGGCGGCTCGAACGTGTTGGATGAATTCAATTCGTTGAGCGCGGCGGAATCGTATGCAATCGAGTACTGGCCCCTCGAACTGTACAAATTGTCGCAGCGTCCGCCTGACCGCGAACTCACGGGACGCGTTGCCTTCATCACGGGCGCGGCGTCGGGCATCGGACGCGCAACCGCGTATCGCCTCGCGCAAGAAGGCGCGCATGTTGTGGTTGCCGATTTGAATCTCGAAGGCGCGCAAAATGTCGCGGCGGACATTACGAAACGTTTTGGTTTCAAACGCGGACTCGCCGTCCAGTGCAACGTCACCGACGAAGAACAAGTGGCGAACGCATTCCGCGAAACCGCGCGCGCGTATGGCGGCGTGGATATTGTGGTGAACAACGCGGGGCTTGCGTCGTCGTTTTCTGTGACGGAAACGACGCTCGCGGAATGGAACAAATTGTTTGATGTGTTGGCGAAAGGATATTTTCTCGTCGCGCGCGAAGCGTTCAAAATTTTTCAACAGCAGCAATTGGGCGGCAGTGTGATTTTTGTTGCGAGTAAAAATGGTTTGATTGCGAGCAAAAACGCGAGCGCGTACAACGCGGCAAAGGCGGCAGAAATTCATCTGGCGCGTTCGCTCGCGGAAGAAGGCGGCGCGATGGGCGTGCGCGTCAACGTGGTGAATCCCGACGCGGTGCTGCAAGGTTCGAGCATTTGGGATGCGGGTTGGCGCGAGGCGCGCGCAAAAGGGATGGGCATTGCGCCCGACCAACTCGAAGAAGCGTATCGCCAACGCACGACGTTAAAAGTGAATGTGTATCCCGAAGACATTGCCGAAGCGATTTTATTTTTCGCGTCGGAACGTTCGAACAAAACAACGGGTGGAATTTTGAATGTGGATGGTGGGCTTGTCGCGGCGTACGTACGCTGAGACCAAGTTAAAAGTTAAAAGTTAAAAGCTGATGTTACGCATGTCATTTCGAACCCCTCAATCCTTCGGGGTAAACTCTGTGAGAAATCTCGGTTTTCCACTGAGATTTCTCGCAAGAACGGCTCGAAATGACAGCTACTGCGTAAGGTGAGTTAAAAGCTAAAAGCGCAAAGGTAAAAGGGAAAAAATGAAACGCGTTGGATTTCTTCTCAAGGTCAAACCCGACAAAATCGAGGAATACAAAAAACATCACGAAAACGTGTGGCAAGAAATGTTGGACGCGCTGCGCCGAACAGGGTGGCACAATTATTCGCTGTTCTTGCGCGACGATGGTTTGTTGTTTGGTTATTTTGAAGCAGAGGAAAGTTTTCAAAAATCGCTAGAGGGAATGGCGCGCGAAGAGGTGAACAAACGTTGGCAAGATTTCATGGCGCCGTATTTTGAAAATCTCGGCGGCATCCACGCGGACAAGAGTATGCAAGAGTTGGTGGAAGTGTTTCATTTGGATTGATTTGCGTTTGTGGGGGCGAAGCATTCACATGCGCGGATGTTCAAGTGCCGCGAATGTTTCTGTGAATGTTTCGCCTCTACGATTTTTCATGTCATCCAAAAAATTCATCGCATTCGATTTGGGCGCGGAGAGTGGACGCGCGATGGTGGCTTCGTTCGACGGCGAACGCATTACGCTGCATGAAGCGCATCGTTTTGCAAATGTGGCTGTGCGCGTGTTGAACAGTTTGCATTGGGACGCGCTGCGTTTATTTGACGACATGAAAAATGGTTTGCAAAACATTGCGCGCGAACATCGCGACATTGCAGGAATTGGCGTGGATACGTGGGGTGTGGATTTTGCGCTGCTCGGACGCGACGATGAATTGTTGGGCAATCCATTTCATTACCGCGATGCGCGCACGCACGGGATGATGGCGCGCGTGTTTGAAACTGTGCCGCGCGAAACGGTGTTTGAACAAACGGGCGTGCAATTTATGGAAATCAATTCGCTGTATCAATTGTACGCGATGCAATTGCAGAACGCGCCCGCGTTGAAACACGCGCAAACGTTTTTGCTCATGCCCGATTTGTTCAACTTTTGGTTGACGGGAAACATAGCGTGCGAGTTCACCAACGCGACGACGACGCAATGTTTTGACCCGCGCGTGAAAACTTGGGCGTACCCGTTATTGCAAGCGTTGGAAATTCCAACCGAAATTTTTCCGCAAGTCATTTCGCCGGGGACAGTGTTGGGAAAATTGCATACAAGTATCGCGGACGAAAGCGGAATCGAAAATGTTGTGGTGATTGCGCCGGCGACGCATGACACAGGCTCTGCCGTCGCGGGCGCGCCGTTGGAAAATGAAAACGTCGCGTGGTTGAGTTGCGGAACGTGGAGTATTTTGGGCGCGAATGTTGCGGAACCCATCATCAACGCGGCGAGTTTGGAATACAATTTTACGAACGAGGGGGGGGTAGGGGGGAGGTATCGTTTGTGCAAAAATGTGATGGGGTTGTGGATTTTGCAAGAGTGCCGCCGCGAGTGGCGAAAACAAAACGCGGAACTTGAATACGCGGACTTGGTGGCGGAAGCAGAACGCGCACCCGCGTTACGTTCGTGGATTGACCCCGACGATGATTTGTTTTTGCGCCCCGGCGATATGCCAACGCGCATTGCGGAATTTTGCGCGCGCACGCAGCAGGCGATTCCACAAACGCGCGGGGAAATAACGCGTTGTGTGTTGGAGAGTTTGGCAATGAAATATCGTTTTCAATTGGAACGTTTGGAAAAGATGTTGGAAAAGAGATTTGAACAAATTCAGATGTTTGGCGGCGGAATTCAAAATCAATTGTTGTGTCAATTCACGGCGAATGCGACGACTAGAGTTGTCACTACGGGACCCGTTGAGGCGACAACGTTGGGGAATGTGGTGATGCAAATGTTGGCGTTAGGATACATTGGTTCGCTTGAACAAGGGCGCGCGGTGATTCGGCAATCGTTTGAAATGAAAACGTACGAGCCCCACGCAACCGCGCGTTGGCAAGAAGCGTATGCGCGTTTGGGCGCGCGTTGGGACGCGCCCCCCGAACCTCCGCGCGCGACCATTTGAATTGATTTGTGCCCCGGCTAGGTCAGTCCTCTTTTTACCCGCGACCCTATTGACAAGGGAGGCAGTTTTCATGTAGTATCTTGCACACGTGTTCATCCCCTAATACACACGTGTTAATTGGCTGCGACGTCGCGGCTCGAACTCCTATGGCGGTTACCATCAAAGATGTGGCACAACGCGCCGGGGTTTCTCACCCCACTGTCTCGCGCGCCCTGCGCGGTGACAGCAGCGTCACTCTCGAAACCACCACCCGCATCCAGCAAATCGCCCGCGAACTCGGCTATATCCCCAGCGCCGCCGCACGCAGTCTCAAAACCAATCGCACCCGCGTTGTCGGCGTGCTGGTGCATCGTGTGTCCGACCCGTTCTATTCGCGAGTGATTGACGGAATTCAAGACACCCTGCACCCGAACGCGTATTCCATCTTTTTGGCTTCGACTAATAATGACCGCACGCGGCAGGCAGAAATTATTCGTGCCATGACCGAGCGGCGCGTGGATGGGTTGATTCTTTGTTCGATGTTTATTACGCCCGAATATTTTCGCGAAATTCAAGCGCGCGGCGCGTCCGTTATCCTCTTGCACAACCGCGCCGCCAAAATCACGCCGTTCACCTTGTACCACAATGACCGTTACGGCGCGCGCCAGATGACGCGGCACCTTCTTGAACTGGGACATACGCGCATTGCATTTTTGGGCAACACGCGCGCGGGGCGTGAATCCGCCGAGCGGCTCAAAGGATTCAAGCAAGAATTGGACGCTGCCGGAATGACACCCAACCCGCGCTATATCGTCCATGCCGCGTTCGGGCAGCCACCTGCCGCCGCCGAACCGATACAAGCCCTGCTCGCGCTCGCGGAACCGCCCACCGCGTTGGTGTGTTTCAATGACTCGCTGGCGATTGGTGCGCTCCAAGTTTTGCACAACGCGGGCAAGCGCGTGCCCCAAGATTGGTCGGTGACCGGCTTTGACAATATCACTATTGCCGAGTTTATGAATCCGCCGCTCACGACGTTCGACCAACCCAAGTATTCGCTCGGCGCGCAAGCGGCAAATCTGCTTTTACGTTTGATGGAGTCGCCCGGGACAGACGATTCTACTTGGAACATTCCATCCCTGCGCGGTGAAATTCTTGTGCGCGGCTCGACCGCGCCGCCCCCGCATTGAGTTCGTTTCCTTTGATGATTTTTGAGGATGCTTATGCCTGAATACAACAGTCCGCTCGCCGAAATGGCGGCGACAACTCCCACACAGTATTGGAACGATTCCTGCTCGGTGCAGGAGCTGCAATACGCGATGGCGCGCGGCGCCATCGGCGCGACGAGCAATCCGGTCATCGTGCTCAACGTGTTGAAAAAAGAAATGGCAATGTGGGACGCGCGCATTCATGAAATCATTGCCGAGAATCCCACCGCGACCGACGCGCAAGTGAGCTGGCAGGTGTACCAAGAAATTGCCGTGAACGGCGCGCAACAACTCTTGCCCGTGTTTGAACGCGAGCATCGCAAATTCGGTCGGCTCTCGATTCAGACCGACCCGCGCCTCTATCGCGACCGCGACGCGATTTTGGAACAAGCAGAAAAATTTTCCGCGCTCGCGCCAAACATGCAAGTCAAAATTCCTGCAACGCGCGCGGGCATCGGCATGATTGAAGAAGCGACGTATCGCGGCGTGAACTTGAACGTGACCGTGAGTTTCACCGTGCCGCAGACGCTCGCCGCCGCAGAGGCAATCGAACGCGGTTTGCAGCGCCGCGAACGCGAGGGCAAGGATGTGAACACCATGTCGCCGGTGGTCACGATGATGGTCGGACGCAATGACGATTGGATGAAAGTGGTCGTCAAGCGCGATGAAATCGAAATCAATCCCGACTATCTCGAATGGTGCGGCGTCGCGTGTTTCAAAAAAGCATATGGCATTTATCAAACGCGCGGCTATCGCGCGCGCTTGCTTTCGGCGGCGTACCGCAATTTTTATCACTGGACGGAATTTGTCGGCGGCGAAGTGACGCTGACGATTCCGTGGGAATGGCAAGTGAAATACAACGAGTCCGACGTCAAGCCCACTGTGCGCATGCAAGAACCCGTGAACGAAGAAATTCTCGAAACGCTTTATACGCGCATTCCCGATTTTCGCCGCGCGTACGATGAGGATGGAATGACGGTGGACGAATTTGACACGTTCGGCGCGACGGTGCGTACGCTGCGTTCGTTCATCGAAGGGTATTACAACTTTGTCGCGCTGATTCGCGATTTTATGCTGCCGAACCCGGACGTGAAATCAAAATAGGAAATCCGCACATGCAACACACCATTCGCCTCACGATGGCGCAAGCCATCCTGCGCTTTCTCAAAAACCAATACACCGAACGCGACGGCGTCGAACAAAAATTTTTCGGCGGCATCTGGGGCATTTTCGGTCACGGCAACATCGCGGGCATCGGCGAAGCGCTCCAAGAGAATCCCGATTTTCGTTATTACCTCGTTCACAACGAACAGAACGCGGTGCATGTCGCCGCCGCGTACGCGAAAATGTCCAATCGGCTGCGCGCGTTTGTTTGCACCAGTTCCATCGGTCCCGGCGCGACGAATATGCTTACCGGCGCGGCAGCGGCGACGATAAACCATTTGCCCGTACTGCTTTTGCCCGGCGATATTTTTGCGCGGCGAAATGTTGCGCCCGTTTTACAACAATTGGAATCGCCGCTGTCCCAAGATATTTCGGTCAACGATTGTTTCAAGCCCGTATCGCGATATTGGGACCGCATCAATCGCGCCGACCAAATCATTACCGCGCTGCCCGAAGCGATGCGCGTGTTGACTTCGCCCGCCGATACGGGCGCGGTCACGCTCGCGCTGCCGCAGGACGCGCAAACGGAAGCGTATGACTATCCCGCCGCGTTGTTTGAAAAACGCGTGTGGCACATTCCGCGCGCGCGTCCTGACGCGGCGGCCTTGCAGCGCGCGGCGGAATGGATTCGCGCGAGCCGCGCGCCGCTCCTCGTCGCGGGCGGCGGCGTGAAATACAGCGACGCGACGGACGTACTCAAAACATTCGTCGAACGCACAGGCATTCCCGTCGGCGAAACGCACGCGGGCAAAGGCGCGCTCGCGTACAATCATCCGTTATCGCTCGGCGCCATCGGCGTGACGGGAACGCGCGCGGCGAATCTCATGGCGCGCGAAGCGGACTTGGTCATCGGCATCGGCACGCGCTATTCCGATTTCACCACCGCGTCCAAAACCGCGTTTCAAAATCCCGCTGTGAAATTTATCAACATCAATGTCGCGGAATTCGACGCGTACAAACATTCCGCGCTCGCGCTCGTCGGCGATGCGCGCGAGACGTTGGAAGAATTGGGACTGGAGATTGGAGACTGGAAAACGGATGCGGAATATCGCGCGCGCGCGGAGCAATTGAACAAGGAATGGGATGCCGAAGTGAGTCGGCTTTATGGCATCGAACACGGTCCGCCGATTTCGCAAGGCGAAGTGATTGGCGCGATTAATTCCGTCGCGGGCGAACGCGATGTGGTGCTCAACGCGGCGGGGAGCGCGCCCGGCGATTTGCACAAACTCTATCGCAGCCGCGACCCGCGCAGCTATCACATGGAGTACGGTTATTCGACGATGGGTTATGAAATTCCCGGCGGCATGGGCACCAAGCTGGCAGACCCCACGCGCGAAGTGTTTGTGATTGTGGGCGACGGCTCGTACTTGATGATGCCGCAAGAAATTGTGACCGCCGTGCGCGAGGGTATCAAACTCAATATCATCATCATTAACAATCACGGCTTTCAAAGCATCGGCGGTTTGTCGCAGAGCATCGGCGGCGATGGTTTTGGCACGCATTACAGATATCGCGATGAAACGACGGGACAGCTTTCGGGCGAACTCTTGCCGCTTGATTTTGCCGCGAATGCGCGTTCGCTCGGCGCGCACGTGATTGAAGCAAAAGATTTGCCGTCGCTTCAAGCCGCGTTGGAAGAATCCAAACGCGCGACCAAGACCACCGTCGTCGTCGTCGAGACCGACCGCGAAGAACGCGTGCCGGGGTACGAATCGTGGTGGGATGTGCCGCTCGCGCAAGTGGCAGAAATTAAAGCGGTGCAGGACGCCGCGCGCGAATATCAAGAAGCGAAACAAAAAGAAAAATATTTCTTATGATTCAAATCGCAAATGCGCCGTGTTCGTGGGGCGTGATTGAAAATATCGAGGGCGAGCGCATTACATACAAACAGGTGCTCGACGAAATGCACGCGACGGGTTACGTCGGCACCGAGCTCGGCGATTGGGGTTTCATGCCAACGGACCCCGCGCCGCTGCGCGCGGAATTGGACGCGCACAATTTGAAACTGCTCGGCTCGTGGGTGAATGTGTATTTGCATGACGCAGCGCGTCATGACGAGAGCATCGCCGATTGTGTCCGCACCGCGAAATTGCTGGCAGCGGTCGGCGGCGAAAACGCGTTCGTCATTTTGGGCAACGACCCGTACATGGACCCCATGCGTACAAAATACGCGGGACGCATTACGCCCGCGCAAGGCATGAACGACGCGCAGTGGGAAATTTTTGCAAATGGCGCCGAGCGCGTGGCGCGAGCCGTGCGAGATGAAACGGGACTGCGAACGATTTTTCATCATCACGTCGGCACATGGGTTGAAACGCCGCAAGAAACCGCGCGTCTTTTAGAAATGACCGACCCGAAATTACTGGGACTCGTTTTCGATACGGGGCATTGGACGTTCGGCGGCGGCGACGCGGTGGAGGGATTGAAAAAACACGCCGACCGCATTTGGCATGTGCATTTCAAAGATTGCAGTCAACGCGTCGCGCAACAATCGCGCGCGGAAGGGTGGGATGGTCCAACCTCGCTCGGACACGGCATCTTTTCCGAACTCGGCAAAGGCGATGTGGATTTTCCCGCCGTGTTGAAACAGCTCGCCGCGATGGGTTATGCTGATTGGATTGTGGTGGAGCAAGATGTTTTGCCGGGCATGGGCACGCCGCGCGCGAGCGCGCAACGCAACCGCGATTATCTCAAGAGGATTGGTGTATGAATCATCATCTCAAATCCGATTTCCATGCGCGTGTTCAACTGGAGGTAACGCCGGAGCGTGCGGGTTGGCGCTACTTGCGTTTTCAAATCCTCGCGCTCGACGCGGGGCAAGCGCTCACGCACGAAACGCGCGACAACGAAGTGGCATTGACCGTGCTTGCGGGCAGGGCAAACGTGCGCGTCGCGGACGAATCCTTTGCTGTTTCACGCAAGGGGATTTTTCAAGAACTCGCATCCGTGTTGTATGTGCCGCCGCATCGAACAATCACCATCACGGCGACGACGCGTTTTGAATGCGCCATCGGCGGCGCGCCCGCGCAAGGCAAATATCCCGCGCGCCTTTTTGGTTCGGACGAAATGAAACAAGAACTGCGCGGCGGCGGCGCGGCACAGCGGCAGGTGAATCATTTGCTGGCGTATCCGCTGCCCGCCGAACGTTTGATTTTGTACGACGCCTATTTGCCCGGCGGCATGTGGGGCGGCATTCCGCCGCATTGTCACGACGGGTACATGGACTCGCCGTATCTGGAAGAAACGTACTATTATCGCATTACGCCAAATGACGGTTTTGCCTTTCATCGCAACTATCGCTGTGACACTGATTTCGACGAAGTGTTCACCGTGCGCGATGGCGACCTCGTTCTCGTGACGCAGGGTTTTCATCCCGTTGCCGCTGCGCCGGGCTCGAACGTTTATTTCTTGAATTATCTCGCGGGCGATTTGGTGGACGATGCGCGCAAGACGCCGCCGTACGACGACCCCGCGTATGCGTGGCTAAAACAAAATTGGGGCGGCAACGCGTTCGCGCTGCCCATGTTTGAGAATGGCGAATGAATGCGCGATTGCAAATTGGCTTGATTGGCGCGGGACGCATCGGCAAAATTCACGCGGAAAATGTTGCCACGCGCGTGCGCGGCGCGCAGCTCGCGGCGATTGCGGATGTAAATCGCGCGGCGGCGGAAGAGGTTGCGAATGAATGGAACATTCCGAATGTGACGGATGACGCGCGCGCATTGCTCGATGACAAAACGATTGATGCAGTCGTCATCGCCTCGGCAACGGACACGCACGTGCCGTTGATTGAACAAGCCGCGGCGGCGGGCAAACACATTTTTTGCGAAAAACCGATTTCGAATGAGCTGGCGAAAATTGACCGCGCGTTGGATGCGGTAAAACGCGCGGGCGTGAAATTGCAAATCGGCTTTAATCGGCGTTTTGACCCGAATTTTTTAAAAGCGCAGAAACTCGTCGCGGAAGGACGCATCGGCACGCCGCATCTCTTGCACATTATCAGCCGCGACCCGTCGCCGCCGCCGCTCGAATATATTCGCGTGTCGGGCGGAATTTTTCTTGACATGACGATTCACGATTTCGACATGGCGCGTTATCTCATCGGCGAAGTGAGCGAAGTGTACGCGACGGGCGATGTGCGGATTGACCCCGCAATCGGAACGGCGGGCGATATTGATTTGGCGGTGACGGTGCTGCGTTTTGAGAACGGTGTGATTGGGACGATTGATAACAGTCGCGGCACGAGCTATGGCTATGACCAACGCATCGAAGTATTTGGCTCGCACGGCGCGCTGACCATTTCCAACGAAGCGCCGGACGCGGCGGTGATTAGCGACACGAATGGCATCCACGCGTCGCTGCCGTATTACTTTTTTCTGGAACGGTACACGGCCGCGTATCTGGAAGAAATGCGCGCGTTTGTCGAAGCGGTGCGCCAAGACCGTCCGTCGCCGGTGACGGGACGCGATGGACGAGTTCCGGTGGTCATTGCGCTCGCCGCGAAAAAATCGCTTGACGAACATCGCCCCGTGCGCTTGTCGGAAATCGAAATGCAAAACGCGTGATGCTGAAAAACGAAATTGTTTTCAAAGGCGAATTTGTTCCCGCACAAGAAAAAAGTTACGTGCATTTGCCGTTCGACGTTCCACCGCACACAACGCGCATCGAGGTCGAATACAGTTACAGTCAGCAAATTGATTCCGACCCTTTGCTGCGCGGCGGCAATACGATTGATTTGGGACTTTTCGACGAACGCGGGATTGATTTTTTGAACGCAGGATTTCGCGGGTGGAGCGGCAGCGAACGATTGAACATTTTCATCGGCGAGACAGAAGCGACGCCCGGATATTTGGCGGGGGCGATTCACGCGGGACAGTGGCACGTGCTGCTGGGTCTTTACAAAATTGCGCGAGAGGGCTGCACATATCGCGTCACCGTTACGCTGACGACGCAAAACGAAAACGCCGCACGCACACATGACGCGATTCGCAAAAACGATTTGCCGTCGTCGCCCATTGCACAGCGTCACGGCAAATGGCTGCGCGGCGAAATGCACTGTCACACGCTTCACAGCGACGGCGACAGTACGGTAGAAAATCTGGTGAACATGGCGCGCGCACGCGGACTCGATTTCTTGGCAATCACCGACCACAATTCCGTCAGCCATCAATGCGTGTTGGAAACGCTTTCCGACCCCGGACTGATTCTGATTCGCGGCGTCGAAGTCACGACGTTCAAGGGACATTGGAACGCGTGGGGCATTCCGGATTGGATTGATTTTCGCGCGACGCGTCCCGAACAGATGCGCGCGGCGATTCAATTTGCCAATGCGCGCGGCGCGCTGACATCGTGCAATCACCCGAAACCGTTCGGACCGATGTGGGAGTACGCGGAGGTTGAGGACTATCACTGCATCGAAGTCTGGAACGGTCCTTGGCAGGCGCGGAATGAGGACTCGCTCGCGTTTTGGACAGAACGCCTCGCGCAGGGCAAACGCTTCGTCGCCGTCGGCGGGAGCGATTGGCATCATTTCCAAGAATTGGACGCGGCTCCGCCGCGCGCGCCCGGTACGCCCACGATGTGGGTTTACGTTGACGAAACGCCGAGCGCGGACACGATTTTGGATGCGATTCGTCGCGGACACGTTGCGCTTGCGGATGAACCGAACGGCGCGTTGTTGGAGCTGGCAGTTTGTCCGCTGATTCAAGAAACGGACGGCGCGCTGTATGATCTGTGCGTCGAACCGGAGCGGGCGGCGCGCGGCGGTGATGCTCTCGAACGCGCGCCCGAATCGCTCGTCCAAGTCCGCTGCCGGCGCGGCGCAGGCAACATCTTGCAAGTTTTCGACGACGCGCGCGAGTGGCTGCGGCAGGAAATTTCTCAAGACGACCAAACCATTACGTTCGCGGTACAAACCGCGCACAGCCTGTACTTGCGCGCGGAATTGCGCGATGGGCAAGGGGAAATGCAAGCGCTCACCAATCCAATTTATTTTTACGAGGCAGTTTCATGATTGCATCGAACCGTTTGCGCGTGGGTGTCATCGGCTGCGGCGGCATCGCGCAGATGATGCACTTGCCGCATCTGGAAAAATTATCCGACCAATTTCAAATTGCCGCGTTAAGCGATATTTCGCCGGGCGTGCTGCAGCGAATGGGCGCGCGCTATCAAGTCCCCGCGAATCGGCTTTTTGCGCGCTATCAAGATTTGGCGGCGCAAGACCTCGACGCGGTGCTGATTCTCACGGGCGGCAATCATCACGCGCAAATTTTGTCCGCACTCGACGCGGGCAAACATGTTTTCGTCGAAAAGCCGATGTGCTTTAGCGTGCGCGAAGCGGATGAGGAAATTGAACGCGCGCGCAAAATGAATCGCAAGATTTTTGTCGGTTACATGAAGCGGTTTGACCCCGGGTATCGGTACGCGCAGAAATTGATTCGCGATTTGCAAGGCGTTCGGTATGTGCAAATCAACACGCTGCATCCCGCCGAAGAAGGATACATCGGGCATCATCGCGTGGTGCGTTTTAATGATGTGCCAAGCGATGTTTTGAATCCCTTAATTCAAGCGGACGACGCAAGCGCGGTTCACGCCGTCGGGAATGTTTCGCCGATTCTGCGCGAGACGTACACGAATGTTTTGCTCGGCAGTATGGTGCATGATGTGAACGCGCTGCGCGGCTTGTTGGGCGAACCCGCACGCGTTTCGTTCACGCAGCTGTGGCCCCCCGACGAACGCGATGTGTGCATCACCACCGCGCTCGAATATCCGAACAATGCGCGCGTCATTTTTACGTGGGCGTATCTCGCGGAGCTGCGCGATTACTTTGAAGAAATCGCGGTCATGTCGTCGGCGCATCGGATTCGCATTCAATTCCCGTCGCCATTCCTCCGCAATTTTCCCACGCCGGTCGTGGTGCAGGGGATGGAGGACGGCGCGGAATTTACCAAGCGCGTTGTCGTTTCGTACGAGGAAGCATTCCAAGAAGAATTGCTCGCCTTTCACGCGTGCGTTGTGAATGACACGCCTTCGCCTTCCGACGGCGAAAGCGCGCGCAATGACATTCTCGTTTTGCAAAAAATTTTTGCCAAACTCAATCCCGAAGGATTGGGCGGCGAGGCGGCAAAATACGTATGACACGAATTTCTGTGAATGGTTCCAGCTTTGTCGCGATGCAGTGCGGACACGGACCCAACGCGGATTGGGATGAATGTGTTGCGGCAGTGAACGCGTATTATCGTCCCGCCGAAAGGTTTGCCGAACGCTTTGAACAACATTTGCGCGACGTGCAAGCACTGGGATTCGACGCGCTCGATATTTGGACGGCGGGGCAATTGAATTGGCGTTGGGCGACGGAGGAACAGATTGCGACGGCGCGCGCGTTATTGGACAAACACAACATCATCGTCACGAGTCTCGGAAATGATTTCGGCGACACGCGCGATGAATTTATTGCCGCGTGCAAATTAGCAGTTGGCGTCGGGACAAAACTTTTGAGCGGCGGATGTCCCGTGTTCAAAACCGAACGCGCGTTTGTAATCGAGCAGTTGGAAAAATACGACCTGTATCTCGGTCTCGAAAATCATCCCGAAAAATCCGCGCAAGCGATGCTTGACCAAATCGGCGATGGTGGAAATGGCAGAGTTGGAACGACGATTGACACGGGTTGGTATGCGACGCAAGCGGGCGATGTGGTGCGCGTAATCGAACAATTACGCGGACATATTTTTCACATTCACTTGAAAGATGTGCTCGCGAATGAAGCGGACAAGAACGTGGGCTTTGGGCAAGGCATCGTGCCGATGCAGGAATGCGTGCGCGCATTACAGCAGATGGCGTACACGGGCGATTACAGCGTCGAGATTCATTCACTCGACCACGACCCAACGGCGGAATTGGAAGAAGCGGGACGAATGGTGCGCGCGTGGTTGGGAATGCCGAAAACAGTCGCGCCGCTTTGATTTTTTCTAGACCAATTTGTCCGGCGTATTCGTGCAAATCGCGTCCACGTCGAGCGTTCGCAAGATGGCAAGCTCCTCGTCGCGTTCTTCGTGCCACAGCACGATGCCGAGCTTCGCTTGACGCAGCGCAAAGAGGAGATCGTTCGTTAGAAGTTGATGCGGCTGGGGGGCGCGACGTTCCCAACACAGATGAATGTAATCGGCGCGCGCATCGCGTGCCATCGCGACGAGTTCGTCGGCGGAGTACACGGGACCGACGAGAAGCGAAACACTGATTTCGGGCGCGAGCTCTTTGGTTTCCCGCACGAGGTTCGCTTGAAACGAACCGACGATGACTTGGACATTGGACGTGAATTGATTGGCGCGCAAAAGCGAGAGGGTGGGACGCGGCGTTTCGGGCGCTTTGAGTTCAATATAGAGACCATTCTTGCCGCGCACGAGGTCAAGCACTTGTTGCAATGGGGGAATGCGTTCGCCTTTGCCCGCGTCGAGCTGCTGCAATTCGGCAAGCGTGAGGTCGCGGACGAGACCATGCCCGTTGGTCGTTTCGTCCACGCTGGAGTTGTGCATGACGACGAGCGCGCCATCCTTGCTGAGCTGCAAATCCAATTCGCTCATGTCCGCGCCGAGTTCGATGGCGCGTTGAAAGGCGCGGAGAGTGTTTTCGGGTTCGTACGCGGACGCGCCGCGATGGGCGACGATGCGATACTTGCGACTCATGCGAGATGGAATTCCTTTCACTGTGCATTTTGCTTTGGGATTGTGTCCTGAAATTTTACCATCTGTTGCACCGCGCGGGCAGGCAAATGCGATGCGCGAACAAATCCGGCGACACTGCTTTGGCAAATGTTTTGGGGGCTACACACTTGAATCAAGCGGGCAAGCATCCGCAGCGCGTGAGCGAGCGCTCGCGCGAACGAGTTCGATTTACAGTCCGGGGTGATGACGCAACACTTGCTTGATTGCGGAAATGGCGGATGCTATAATTGCGCCCATCATCTCAAGGAGGAGAAGAGATATGCCTTACCGCAAGTTTTTTGCAGTAACGCTTTTGGTCGGAATCCTCATTGGCGCGTTGATTGCTTGTTCCTCACCCAGCGCGCCTCCGGCGACGAGTGCGCCTGCGGCAACGAGCGCCCCCGCTGCAACGAACGCGCCGCCACCCTCTGGCGGCAAGTCCGTGGTCAACTTTTACACGGACGGTGATACGAACATCAGCGACTGGATAGCAAACAAAGTTAAACCCGCGTTTGAAAAAGCGTATCCGCAGTACGAGCTCAAAGTGACGACTGTGCGCGGCGTTGGAAACGGCGTCGCCGATATTGCGGCACGCGCGCAGGCGGCAATGCAAACCGGCGCGGACCCTCAAGCCGAGGTATTCGATTGGGACCCGCGCGGACGCCCCGAGTATATTCAGGCAGGTGTGTTTGAAAAGTTGAGCCCTGCCAACGTGCCCAACGCCAAGAACGTGCCCGAAGCGTACTATTTGTCCGAGTATGGAATGCCGTATCGCGGCTCGCAAGTTTTGCTCGCCTACGACAGCTCCAAAATTCCGGACAATGAAGTGCCCAAGACCTTCGCCGACCTCGTGACGTGGGTAAAAGCACATCCGGGGCAATTCGTCTACTGCCGTCCGGACAAAGGCGGTAGCGGCGGCAACTTTGTTGTGCGCGCGTTGTACGAAGTGACCGGCAAAGACCCCAAGATTTTCCAATCTGCCGACCCCGACCCCAAGATTCTGGCAGAGTTCCCGAAAGCGTGGGAATTGCTCCGCAGTATGCACGACAGCATCTACCAGAATGGCTCTTATCCTGCGGGCAACAATCCGGTGCTGGAACTCCTTGCGAATGGTTCGGTGAGCATGGCGACCGTTTGGTCGGACCAATCGCGTCAAGCGCTCGACAAGGGCGTGTTGCCCCCAACCATCAAAGTTGTTCAATTCACCGACCTGCCCATGCCCGGCAGCTATGCGCCGCTCTCGGTTGTAGCCGGCGCCAAGAACAAGCAGGGTGCGCTCGATTTCGTGAACTTTATGCTGTCGGTCGAGGAACAAACCTCTGTGGTCAAAGACATTGGCGGATTCCCGGCGATTGAATGGAAGTACCTGCCGCAGGACTTGCAGACGCAATTCACCAGCGTCATTACCAACAACGTTCCCTACTGGCCCGGCGGCAAGTGGAGCACCGAACGCGACAAAGGTTGGTACGAAAACGTCGCGACAAATATCAAGCAAGGTAGTCCGTAGGTTCATTTGTAGGGGCGGGTCAGTGACCCGCCCCTACAACAGAAAAAAAATTTTCATGGCTACTGCACGCGCCCTTACCGCCCAACCTGCCCCCCCTGCCGCCGCCAAACGCCGCGACCTCAGCGGATTGTTTGGTTATGTTCTCATTGCGCCGCCCGTCGCCATCATGCTGCTGCTGATTTTTTATCCGGCGATTGAAGCGGTCATCGAGACCATCTTTGTCTCGGACGCGCAAACCGGGCAGACCACGCTTTCACTTCAAAACTATATCGCGTTTTTTCAAGACCCCATCCTGCGCGCGAACCTTACCTTTACCGTTTTGGTCACGCTTGCAACTGTGTTCATGTTGTTCGTCGTCGGCTATCCGCTCGCGATGTATTTGCGTTTTTCCAAAAGCAGACTCGCGGGCACGGTCCAGGTTCTGACGCTCTTTCCTTTGTTTGTGCCGGGCGTCATCCTCGCGTTCGCGCTGATTCGTTTTCTCGGCACCCACGGCATGTTCGATACGCTGCTGGGCATCGTCGGCATTTCGGGTTATCGCACCCCGTATTTGCAGCCGCAGGGGATTGTCATCGCGCTGGTCTGGGAACACATTCCGTTTACCGTTTTGGTGTTGACCGCAGGTTTGCGCCAAGTAGAAGATGCGGTAATTGAGAGCGCGCGCGACGTGGGCGCGAGCGGCTGGCAAATTTTTACGCGCATCCTACTGCCCTTGACCACGCGTTCGGCGCTGATTGTGTTTTGTCTGAATGTCATCGGCGTGTTTGGCGCGTTCACGCTGCCGTATTTGCTCGGTCCCGCGCAGCCGATGATGATGGGCGTCTCGATGCAGCAAGCATTCAATAATTATCAAGACCGTATTGGCGCATTGACCCAAGCGGTTCTCACATTTCTCATTTGTGCGGCGGTGGGCGTGCTGTATGTGCGCACGATTACGCGTCCGCGTGAACGCTAATGGCAACTCTAACGTCTGCAACGCCAACGCGCGAGATGGCGCTCAACCCGACGCTCCTGTGGAAAAGAATGCGCCGTGAACTCTTGAGCGTGGTCCTCGTCGTCGTGCTGTTCATTGTCATCATCGGTCCCATGCTCACAGTGATTTTTTGGGCATTCGCCGAACAATGGCGTTATCCTTCGCTCGTGCCAACCAAATGGGGTTTGTCGTATTGGCAAGAAACACTCACGCGCGCGGATGTAACCGCCGCGCTGCCGTTGAGCATCGGACTCGCCACCATTGTCACCTTTCTTTCGGCGGTCATTTGCTTGCCCGCGTCGTACGCGTTTGCGCGCATGAATTTTCCGGGGCGGCAAGGATTTTTGCTTTCCTTTCTCGCAACGAACGCGTTTCCCCGTTTCGGGTTATACGTGAGCATTGCCGTCGTGTTTTTTCGCCTGAATCTCATCGGCACACTACCTGGTGTGATTTTGATTCAAATTGTGAACACGCTGCTTTTGATGATTTGGATTCCGACGGCGGCGTTTCAAAACATTGACCGTTCGCTGGAAGAAGCGGCGCTCGATGTGGGGGCCTCGCGCGTGCGCGTCTTTTTGCAGATTACACTGCCGCTCGTGCTGCCCGCACTGAGCGCGGCGATTCTTTTGACCTTTGTGAGCACATTTTACGAAGCGCAGGGCGCGCTGATTATCGGCGTGCCAAATATTCAAACAATGCCCGTGTTGATGTATTCCATTATCAACAGCCAAGTCATTGTGCAGTATGGCGCGGTGATTTCACTGGTGTTGTGGCTGCCCTCACTGTTGCTGCTCACGTTTGCCCAACGCTTTGTGCGCGGCAATACCATCTCGGCGGGGTTTGGAGTATAACGCATGGCAACCCTCGAACTCATCGGACTGACAAAGAAATTTGCGGCGAACAATGCCGCGGCGGTTCATGACGTCAACCTCAACGTCGGCGACGGCGAATTCTTGTGCATTCTTGGTCCGTCGGGCTGCGGCAAATCCACCACCCTACGCATGATTGGCGGCTTTGAAGAACCAACGGCGGGCGATGTGCGGATTGACGGACAATCCGTCGTTGAACTGCCGCCAAATCGCCGTCCCACCGCGATGGTGTTTCAAAAGTACACGCTGTGGCCCCACATGCGCGTCTTTGACAATATCGCGTTCGGAATGCGCTTGCATCACGTCCCCAAGGAGCACATTGACCGCGATGTAAAGAACGCGCTGCAAATGGTTGGCTTGTCCGGGTACGAGCAGCGCTATCCTTCGCAACTGTCCGGCGGTGAACAACAGCGCGTGGCCCTCGCGCGCGCGCTCGTTTTGCAGCCGAAAATTTTGCTGCTCGACGAACCATTCAGCAATCTCGACGCGCTCTTGCGCGTGCGCTTGCGCGAAGAATTGCACGCGATTCAGCGCCGCATTCAAATCACCGCCATCTTTGTCACGCATGACCAAGAAGAGGCGCTCTCGCTCGCCGACCGAATTGCCGTGATGAACGCGGGACATTTGGAACAGCTCGACCAACCATCACAAATTTATGCGTATCCCAAAACCTTGTTCGTCGCCGATTTTATTGGCGTGATGAATATCTTTAACGCGACGCGCACCGGGGATTCGCTGCGCGTGGGACAATACGCGCTCAAGGGCGCGACGGGCGTGAGAGGGGACAGCAACCTCAGCATTGCGGTGCGCCCCGAAGATTTTACTTTTGGCGCGCCAACCGACTCGCATAATTCGACAGAAATGTGGCGCGGCGTCATTGACCAATCCATTGACCTCGGACATTATCGCAAAGTGCTCGTCGTCGTGCCGGGACTGTTTGAAAATGAAACCACCGCACTCGCGCATCGCTTGAAAGTGTACATGCCCAAATCGGCAGATGCGAAAGAGGGCGATTCGATTGCGTTGTATCCGACGCGCTATCTCGTATATACCGACCACACGCAGCCGATTGAAGTACGAAACCAAGCTCTCAGGACATCCGATGAAACTCGCCGCGACGACCTCTCCAGCGTTGCTGTCTCTTCTGACGCACTCGCAAATTCCGGTTGATTACATTGAAGTAAATGGCGAAGAAACAATCGCCGCGCTCCAAGATGCGCTTGCACTTCGCCCCGTCCTCTTGCACGATATCTCGTACGATGTTTGGTTAAACTACGAGAATCCTTTCGACGCCGCCACGATGTCCAAAGCGCGCGCCATGATTGAAATGGCACGCCCGCCGTGGCATTCAACGGGCATTGGCGCGAGCGCGGAACCGCAAGGGCACACGACCGAGTACTGGCGCGGTGCGCCCGAGAGCGCGCTGCAGCCGCGCGAGGTCGCGCTTGCAAATATCGTGCGCAACGGCAAGTGGCTCAAAGCATGGCTCGGCGATATTCCACTGCTCCTCGAAAATTTCAATTATCATCCCACCAACGCATACGAATACATTTGCGAGCCCGAAACGTTCAGCCGCTTGATTGACGAAATCGGCGCGGACGTTTTGCTCGACCTCGCGCACGCGCAAATCAGCGCGTTCAACATGGGCTGGAAAAATCCGCGCGCGTACCTGGAACGTTTGCCGCTGCACAAGGTTGTCGAAATTCACATCAATCATCCGTACAACGACAATAGCAAACAAATGCTCGACCGCCACTTGCCGATTGGCGAAAGCGATATTGAATTGTTGCGTTGGGTGCTGGAACGCGCGCCCAAGGTGCAGGTGATAAATTTGGAATCGGACAAGCCGAGTGAGGACGCGTTGGAAGAGGAAGTGAGATTGGTGAAAGAGGTGATTGGTTAAAAAATGGAAACCTTTCACGTACAGTTTACGCGCACTCTAACTTCCGCCGACGTCAAACAAAACATCCCCTTTTCGTTTTCCGTCCCCAAAGGCACAACGCAAATCACCATTCGCCTCTCGTTCTCGCCGTGGATTGTGGATGGGCGCAAGAACATGCTCACGCTCAGCGTGTTCGACCCACACGGCTGGCGCGGCGCGGGACATCGGCACGGCGAACAACATGATGTAATCATCCATACGGTGTCTGCGACACCGGGCTATCGCGCGGGCGAAATTCACGCGGGTGAATGGACGGTTGTCGTTGATACCCACCTCATCATGCCAAACGTACCGCTTTCGATTCAACTCGAAATCGCGGGAACGGATGATGTTGTCGAAGGTTCGCCGCAAGTGTGGACGCGCGCGGAACATCGCGCACGCGCACGCGGTTGGTATCGCGGCGATTTGCACGCGCACACGATTCATTCCGACGCGGCTTGGGACGTTCCCGATTTGCTCGCGTGGGCAAAAACGAATCAACTCGATTTCTGCACGTTGAGCGACCACAACAGCGTTTCAGGACTGCCGCGCATGGACGCGTTAAACAGCGCTGAATTGTTGACGATTGGCGGCTCGGAGTTGACGACGTTTTGGGGACACGCGCTCGCGCTCGGTTTGCGCGAATGGGTGGACTGGCGCGTGCGCGCGGCGAATCATGCGTACGGCGAACGCACGATGAACCACATTGCCGATGAGGTGAACGCGCGCGGCGGCTTGTTCATCATCGCGCATCCGTGTTCCGTCGGCGACCCGCAGTGCACGGGCTGTCGCTGGATGTACGAAACGATGATGCCCGGCAACGCGCCCGCAGTGGAAGTATGGAATGAACATTGGGCGAGTCCGAGCGATAACAATGAGGACGCGTTGGCGCTCGCGTTCGATTGGCTCAATCAAGGGCATCGCCTCGCGCTCACGGCGGGGACAGACAATCATGGACGCAGTGCTGAGCAAACACGCGAGCCGTACGGCTTTAATGTTGTCTATGCCGACGAGTTGTCCGAACGCGAAATCTTGAACGCTATTCGCGCAGGACATTTGTATCTCAGTTCGGGACCCGCGCTCGAATTGACCGCCAGCGCGGGCGACACGCGCGCAATGCTCGGCGATGTGTTGAATGTGAACGATGGCGCGCCGGTCCGCGTAACCGCGCAGTGGAATCATTCTCCCGCGCACGCGCAGCTCGCGTTGATTGTGGACGGCGTTCCGCGCGAAACGTGCACGGCAAACGAGAACGGTGCGCAAGAATGGCAATTAACAGGCGGGCGCGAACGTTGGGGTCTCGTCACGCTGCGCGATGAAAATGGCGTGATGCTGGCATTGACGAATCCGATTTATTTCGATAGCCGAGATAAAAAATGAGGCGAGCATTTTGCTCGCCTTTATCTTTGATTCAAAATTTGTCCGAGCGCGCGCGGTGTGTTCGTCGTGAATAAATCACAGCCCGCGTCGCGCAACAGCACGGCATTCTCAACCGCCGTCGCGTTGGTCACATCCATCGTCCACGCGTCCAGTTTGATGTTCTGCGCGTGCAATGTATTCGCCCAATTAAAGCCGTCGCGTAGAGATTGTGCCAGCAGGGTGTGCTCGATATAGAAAACACTGACATCGGGCACCAGTCCAATTAAACTCTCACAGCGGTCGCGCAAATAATCTGCCGTCTTCCACAAACGCCGCGTCGCGAGCATGTGGTCGTCATAATAGCCGTACGCGCCGCGCTGTTTTGGAAAGGCGCGCGGGTCGCGCACTTTATCCGCCGGTTCCCAATCTATATAGTACATCGCATCAAACCCGAGCCGCAGCCACGGCGCCAGCCGGCGAATTTTTCGCAATTGCCAATCGGCGCCGCTGCTGACGAGCACGCGTTCGCCGAGCGGTTGAATGAGCTCGACAAGACGATAGAGTGGTTCGTCACCTGGCAGCGGAATCACATTTTTGAAATCGAGCTGCAAACGACTCGCGCCGCCGCGCGCTTGAAACAGCGCGACGACATCACTCAACAGGGCGACGGGATAATTGGTCACGACATTTTTTTGTTTGATAAACAATGCGCGCGCGTTATCCGGCGCACAGGCGGCAACCGCGCCGTGTCCGTTCGTTTCCGCTTCGAGCAAGTCATCATGCACGAGCAAATAATCGGAATGCGCGAGCGCGGTCACATCAATTTCAATAAACGCCGCGCCCGCGTCGAGACATGCTTGAATCGCTTGGAGCGAGTTGGGCGGCGCGGCTTGATTGTCCAGCGCTGCCATGTGATGCACAATCGTCGGGGTTGAGATGTTTAGAATGGGCATAGGCAGGTTTGTTTTTTTCTTTGTGTTGAATTCTCCGGACGTTTATTCTCGCTGTATTGAATAAAAAATCAATTGGGCGCCAACGCTCGCTAGTGCATCATCAAACAAGCTCTTGGCATCCACGCGCAAGAACTCGTCTAGAAATCGGTCTTAGCTCAACGCGCACTCACCACAAGTTGGTTAAGGATGCACCAGCCGGCGCGAGCGAGGCAAAAAGATTTTAGCGCAACATTTACCATGTTATAATTTTCTTGTCATCGGAGACACATCATGCGCAGCGTGCGGGCATTGGCGGGGGTTCTTGAATTTCGGGCGGGGGAACGCCGTCTCGTCGCTTTGCTCTTGTTGGAATATTTTTTTATCGGCATCAGCTCGGTCTTTACGCAATCCGCCGCGTTTGCTCTCTTTCTCTCCAAGTTCGGTTCGGACGCTCTGCCGTATTCCTATCTTTCGGTTGCCGTCGGCGCGTCGGCGATTGCTTTTCTTTACCTCAAGGTCAGCGAACGTTTTTCCATCTCCACCAGTCTCATCCTCAATTTGAGCACACTCGCGCTCATCAGTCTTTTGCTCTGGTTTGGATTGATACAAACCGATGCGCCCTGGCTGGTCTTTGCGCTGCCGGTGTGGTTTCAAATTATCGCAAACCTCACCGCGCTCGCGTTATGGACGCTGGCGGCGCGGCTGCTCGACGTTCGGCAGGGGAAACGCCTTTTCGGCTTGATTGGTTCCGGCAATTGGGTCGCGGTGGCGGCAAGCGGCTTTTTGGTCGCGCCGATTGTTGCATGGCTCGGCACCACGAACCTTTTGCTTTTGGCTGGGTTGGCGCTCTTGGGCGCGCTGGCATTTCAAATTATCATTTTGAATGAACATCGCGAGCAATTGGCATCCTCTGCCCCCGCGCGCGCGACGACGCGACGTTCCGCAGATTCCACACCGGGACTCTTGAAAAATCGCTATCTCCGCTCGATTCTCTTGCTCATAAGTTTGGTATGGATTGGGTTCTTTTTCATTGACAATATCTTTTATGATGTCGCGGCAACGCAGCTCGCGAATGTAAATCAACTGGCGAGTTTCATTGGCACGTTGAACGCTGTGATTGGCATCATCGGTCTGCTGACGACCACGTTTATTACCGGTCCGGTCATTAGCCGCATCGGGGTCGGCAACAGTTTGTTGATTCTGCCGGGCATTGTGACTATCACCACCGCGCTGGTTGCCATGACGGGCGCGTTCGCGCAAATCGGACTTGTACTCTTTGTGCTTGCCTCGCTCACCAAATCGCTCGATGTAGCGCTTGGCTTTACCCTCGACCTCTCGGCGCGCGCGATTCTTTACCAGCCGCTCGCGGCGACGCAGCGCGCGCGGATTCAAACCATCGCCGACGGAATCACCCAGCCCATTTCCATTGGCATCGCGGGGATGCTGCTGTTGGTTTTTAACACGTGGCTCGCGTTCAATGCCGTGCAGTTGGCATTACTCTTTCTCGTCATCGGCGCAGCGTGGTTGACGATTGCATTCCGCTTGCGTCGCCAATACCCACTTGCGTTGGTGGAGGCATTGGCAAAACGTCAGCTGGGTGAACAACCAAACGTTCAGCCCGACCACACCTCGATTGCGGTGTTACAACAAGCATTAACGAATCCACACGCAGGGACGGTGCTGTATGCGGCGCATTGTTTGGAGGAATTGGAACCGGGCGCGTTAGCCGATGCCCTGCCGCAACTCTTGGCGCATCCGTCTGCTCCGGTGCGGCGCGATGCGTTGGAGCGAATCGAACGACAGCGTTTGACCCAAGCGTTGGCGCAACTGGAACAGCATCTTGCGACAGAGCCATCGGACGAATTGCTGGGAATGACTTTGCGTACACTGGCGCGTTTGGGCAACGCGTCCGAACGCGTCCACGTGGCAACATGGCTCACTCATGCGTCGCCGCTTGTCCGGCGCGGCGCGATACAAGGTCTGCTCGACAGCACGACAGCGGACGAACAACGCGCGGCGGAACGCGCGCTCCAAGAAATGGCGGCGTCGCCAAAGATTGATGAGCGTGAAATGGCGGCAGAGCTGCTCGGCGCGTTTTCATCAAATCGTTATGAACCGCTTATGGTCGCGCTCTTGCATGACCCCGCCGCGAGCGTCCAACGCGCCGCGCTGCGGTCGGTTGCCCGATGGCATTCGCCTGCATTGTGGACGCTTGCGGTCAACGCTTTGGGAGTGCCCCGCCTGCGCCGCGCCGCAATGACTGCGCTCGCGGGCGGCGGTTCCGATGTGCTGCCATTTCTTCAAACTGCCTTTCGCGCACCCGACGCCGATTCAGAAACGCGCCAAGCGCTCGCTCAAGTTTGTGGAAAAATTGGCGGAGTGGGTGCAGTTGCGCTTCTCAAGGATTGGCTCGCCACACCGGACTCTTGTGCGCGCACGGCTGTCTGCGCCGCGCTGCATCATTTGAATTATCACGCCGATACGAACGACGAGGTACAAGTGCAGGCGCAGCTGCGGAACGAGATAGAGTATGCCGCGCGATTATGCGCAACCCTCGTTGATTTGGGAGAGGACCCCGCGCTTGTGTTATTGAACGCGGCGCTTGCGGCGGAGCTCAAGGGATGTCGAGACCGCGTACTCGAATTGGTCGCTTTTGTGTATGACCGCGCGGCGATGCGAAACGCGGGCAAAAATTTGAAAATTGCCGCGTCCGAGAAACGCGCCTACGCGCTCGAAGTTTTGGATGTGACCCTGCCGCAAGCGTGGAAAGTGATTGTCTTGCCGCTCGCGGAAGGTCTTGCCCCCGCGCAAATGTTGAACAAGCTCGCGCCCCGTTTTCCGCAAACGCATTTGAGCCGCGCGGAACGACTGCGCGAAATCAGTACAACAGCGGCGTTATCCGGAAATGCGTGGCTGCAAGCCACCGCACGTTATGCTGCCGTCCGAATGGGACTCACAGGCGCGGAGACGCAAGCAGAGGGAGATGCTCTGATGTTTTCGACTATCGAAAGGGTGCTGGTATTGAAAGGTGTTGATATTTTTGCCGAAACACCCGATGCAGTGCTTGCCGATGTGGCAACCGCATGTGACGAGCTGGTGGTCGCGCCAGATGAAACGATTTTTAACAAAGGCGATTTGGGTGAGAGTTTGTATGTCATTGTGTCAGGGCGCGTGCGCGTGCATGATGGCGCGGTGACGGTGAGTGAATTGGGTGAAGCGGATGTGTTTGGCGAGATGGCGCTGCTCGACCCGGAGCCGCGCAGCGCTTCGGTCACCGCGCTGGAAGAAACGCGCTTGCTGCGTCTGGCAGAAGAGCCCTTTCAAGAATTGTTGCAAGAGCAAAGTGAAATCGCGCAAAGCATCATCAAGGTTTTGACACGACGGCTGCGGGCGCGGATGCAAGACCTCACACGCGCGATAGAACGCAATGAACCCCAAATCCGACTTTCTCGTTGAGGAACCGCGCATGTCTGTCCCCGCCTCGCATCCATTGGATAAATATCTCGCCCCGCAGATTCGGCACGCGCTGGAAGAACGTTATTACGCGCCCATCAATCAACAAGCCCGGCTCGAAGCGAGTCCCGACCCAAACCTTTTTTTGCAACCGCCGTATCCGGGATTGTGGGCAGACCATGGCGTTGTGCATGTGCGTAATGTAGCAGAAAATATCCTGCGGGTGTTGGATACTGCTAATGGCGTCATACTGCCTCTGCGCGCGCCCAAGCGTCTTGAATTCATGAAAGCGTATGGCGTCATGCTTGCGTACGTGCATGACATTGGCATGTTTGATTTTTCGCATTTCGGGCGCGTGGTCCACCCTGAATATGCGAGCCAGACAGTCATGTCCGCGCAATTTGACGCGTTGGTTAACGCTATTTGGAATGACAAGCGCAATCCTGTGGTTACGCGTCTCAAGGAACTGGACAAGGCGCGTTTGCTCCAAGTATCGCCCACGGTCGTACTGCGTGAGCTGTTGTCTATGGCAAAAGCTCACAGCAAAAGTCAGGTGTCCGTCGCGCTGCTCAATCAACACGCGCACTTGCGTCGGGTGATGCAAAAAACGTTGAGCTCTACACTCCAATCGCTGTATCAAGCGCAAGAACTGGCAAAAGCGCGGCAGGCATTTTTGGCAGCGCCCAAATTGGAATTGGGCAAACCCGAAATCAATTTTTTGACGGCGGCGTTACGCAATGCCGAAACCGACCATGCCCATTCGGACCCTGCCGTGCGCGCGCTCGCCGAGGCGCAGGCGCGGTACGAGAATTTCGAACGCGATTCGTACCGCTGGCTGGTCGCGCGCGACAATGCAACTCGCGCCTTGACGGAAGATGTCATTGACACGTTGCGCGCGTTGCGCTGCGCGGACGCGCTGCGTCAGCGCGGGACAGTTTTGAAAACATCGGGACAGTATGAGATTTTTGTTGACCAACGCACCGCGAATGCGATTTATGCGTTGCGGCTGGAAGACGGGCGGCTGCTTTTGTTTCAGGTGCCGGACTATGTGGGCGCGGGTGAAGCCAACGTTGCGAGCAGCGAGCTGGAGCGTGAGGGCAATTTGCGAATCTCATTTCATCGCGGCAGCTTTGGAAGTGAGGAGGCGTTGGCGCGCGCCGTGTATAGTGCGGTGCTGATTGTCAATGACCTACAGGCGGATGTGATTGAGAGCTTTTCGTGCGCGCCTCCATCCTCGCGCAAGGTGCTCAAGCGCGCGCAAGATATGGAGATTCTTTTGGAAGAGGTGGACGACAATCTCGATTTTGCGGACCGGGTGATGGAACAACTCAAGCGCATCAATCCACAAGCGGCGGCAAAAACGCGCACAGTCCCTTCGCTCAAAAATGCTTCGGACGCGGAACGGCAGCGCTATTTGGATGCCCAGGCGCTATCGTGGAGCAATGCCGATCGGGGCAAGGCATTGCAGAAAATCGCGCAAGCCGGACATAAAACATCTGGGATTCAACCGGACAAAGCTTTTGAACATGTCAAACTGGTCCAGCTTGAGGAAGGCGCAGTCCTCATCGAGCCGCATACGCCCGCCGGGTTCGTGTATATTCCGTTGCAACATGGTTTGGAAATTCTTCCGCTTGGCGGGTACGAGCCGATTGCGGCAAAGGAATGGATACCTCTCGGTGTCACGGGTGTCATTCGCGGCGCGGCGCGCAACGCGCGGGTCGTGGCGCGTCGCACTGTGTCGCTGTTGATGATTCCCGCTGCCGCGTACATGAAACATTGGCACAGTACGTATTCGCCGCAAGAATTAGCCGAGCTGCTGCCACGCCAATTTCTGAAACATATGTCATTTCGAACGCAGTGAGAAATCTCGTTTGTCACGAAAGGTTGAGATTTCTCGCATCCGCTCGAAATGACAATTGGCGCGACTTTGCAGTTGCCTTGTTGGCTCCGAAAAAAACTATTGATGGGGCTCTGGATTCGTGATACAATCGTGTACAGAATCATACCGAACCGTCCTGTCCCCGGTCCCCTTCCACTGCGGCGATTTGGTCACGGATGAGTTGATGAACCGACTCTATTGCGAGTCGGTTTTTTGTTTGTCGCCAAATGGCGAGAACGCGCAGTGAGTTGGACAGATGATTTCATTAGTTGCACGAAAACAACAAACACCGGCATGACAAGCCAAACCGAAAGGAGACACGATGAATACTTTAACAGTACAGACATTGGATACGCGCATTGGCAAGCTCGACCTGGAGTTGGGCGTGCCGACGAGCGAGACCGCCGCCAAGCTCTATGACGAAATGGACTTGCAGCGCGCGGTACAGTGTTACCTCTGGGGGCTGCCTACGGTCGCCATGGAGGAGATGAAGCAAGGCGTTCAGCGGGATACCGGCGTTCGGAACGGGGATATGGCGATTTTCGAGGGCTATCGGAACGTGAGCGTCATCCTCACGCCGAATCTGGTCACGCCGTACATCCTCGCACTGATTGACCTCGCCGAAACCGGTCCGGTGGTCGTGGATTACCCCGCGGGCATGACTGCGGGTGCGCTCATTGACTGGTGGGATCGCCCCATCACCGACTTGGGTGTTCCGGGTCCGGAAAAGGGACAAGGCGCCAAGTTCCTCTTTGTCGGTCCCGGACAGCAAGCGCCGCAAGCAGATGGTTATCGCGTCTTTCGGTCTGGCACATTCAACACCTGTTTCTTTTACCGGGTGCTTGAGACGGACCCGGTGAAAGCCCAAGCCCTGAGGACGGCTGTGCGAATCTATCCATTTAGCCAGCGCGACGACCCGCCCCCCACGCGTGTTCTTGCACCAAAAGCGGAAGCGGAACATCGAGTACAGACGCATCCGCGTGGACTGGCTTATTGGGAACGGCTCGCGCAGGCGCTCAGCCCCGAGCCGGTCGAGGACCGCGACCGTTTCTTTGCGGCGATGCTCAAGCCGCTGGGTATCGAAAAGGGCAAGCCGTTTAACCCTGACGAGCGGCAGAAAAAGATTCTGACAGACGCCGCGCTCGTGGGCGAAGCAATGGCAAAGGCGAGCGCGTTCGAAAAGCGGATCGAGGGATACCGCTACCGGTCCGACGCGCATTGGGATTACGTCATCCCGCCCTGGTATGCGGTGGAACAGGATGTGGAGAACTCGACGCAGTTCGAAGAGCGCACCGCTCTCTTTTACGAAGCAATCGGTATGTCTGCCGGGTCAATCCCCACTACGCCCGGTATCGGTCAATCCTACCTCGCGGCTTACCGGGACGCCAAGGGTCACGCATTCGACGGCGGCGAAACCTACCGGCTGCACGTCCCGCCCAATGTGCCCGCGAATCAATTCTGGTCCGTGACGCTGTATGAGGTTGATACGCGCTGCCTCATCCAAAATAAAGAGCAAATCGCCGACTGCTCGTCACGTGGCGACCTTGTCAAGAACGCCGATGGCTCGGTGGACCTGTACTTGGCACCGACTGCGCCCAAGGGCATGGAGAAAAACTGGATTCCAACCGTGCCGGGCAAAGCGTGGTTCACCTACATTCGCTTTTACGGTCCGCTGCAACCCCTCTTTGACGCAAGTTGGGCGCTGCCGGATATCGAGAAATTAAATTAGCAGAGGACACAACCAATGAATTCCAAGATGAGAACAGAGATGCCGCCCTCCATCACCACGCCAGACCGGGTTGAGACCCGAATCGGCACACTGGAGTTCACGGACGGCATGCCGAGCCGGGAAACACTGGACAAGGTCTATGACCACCTGGACTTGACGCACGCCTTTGAGGCGTTCATAAACGCCATGCAGGGCGTCAACATGCATGCCGTCCACCGGGGTCTTGTCGCCGCCGGCGTCAAGGACAACGAGGTCATCCTCTTTTCGGAATTGGTGGATGCCAAGTCGCTGTTACTGACAACCAACGCGGACACGGTTTACACTATGGGTTTCCTGGACCTCACCGGTGGTCCCCAAGTGTTGGAGGTGCCACCGAAACTTCTCGGCATGGTCAACGACGACTGGGGACGTTGGGTGACCGACATCGGCGCTTCCGGTCCCGATCGCGGACTGGGCGGCAAGTACCTTATTCTGCCGCCCGGCTATGACGGTCCGACGCCGGAGGGCGGGTTCTTTACTGCGCGCGCCGAGACCATGTATGTCCTGTGGGTCGGACGCATGTTTCTGGAAAACAGTAGCCCAAAGCCGGCGGCTGAACTGATTCATAAGTTCATCAAGATCTATCCGTACGCGGCTGGCGGGGTGGGCACGTCCTACGCCGCGTTCCTGCGCGGTGAGGCGCGACTCGGGTCTATCGCGCCGCCGCCCGACACCATCTTTCACGAGGGCACCGGCAAGGTGATGAACACCATCCCGCCCAACGACTTGAGCTATTACGAGTTGCTGAACGAGGTCGTGCAGCAAGAGCCAGCCACTTCGCTCGACCCCGAGCTGATGGGTTCGATTGCGGCGATCGGCATCGTCAAGGGCAAACCCTTTGCGCCCGATGCCCGAATGAAGAAAATCCTCGCCGAGGCAGTCAAAGTCGCCAACGCCACCGCGCGCTGCCTCGTTATGAGTCCGCGCGACCCGAGATGGTACTATTATCCGGCCTCTGCTTGGATGAATCCCTTTTTCGTCTGCGGCTGGAATTTCGAGGCGCCGCCTGCGGTGATTGAGGGTCCCGTCCAGGGGGGCGTGCGCAAGCCCGAAAAGGTCAACCCCTTCCCGCCAACCGGTTACCGCATGCTGGATGCTCGAACCTTTTTCTATTACGGCATCTACGGAATTAGCCCGGCTGAAATCATGCTCCTCAGCGGCATCGGCTCGCAGTATCTCTTTGCTACAGTGGATGCGAACCAGCAGTACTTGGACGGCGCCAAGACCTACAGGGTGACGCTGCCAAAGGATATTCCTGCTGGGAACTTTTGGTCCTTTACCGTCTACGACCCGCAGACGCGTGCTATGCTTGACACGCCGCAGCGCTATCCGCGTGCCGGCAGCCAGAGCTATCCGTCGCCCGCCGCCGAGCAGAGCCCCGATGGGAGTACGACAGTGTACTTTGCGCCCGAGCAGCCCGCTGGAGTGGCGCGCGGCAACTGGATCCAGACCATCCCCGGCAAGGGCTGGTATGTGTGGCTGCGCCTGTACGGTCCGCTCGAGCCGTTCTTCGACAAGACGTGGCGACCGGGGGAGATAGAGTTGATGCTGTGAGACA
>JAKOPZ010000371.1 GCA_029778615.1 Chloroflexota bacterium
CCCCGGTTTTTGCTTGTTCGTCGTTTCGCCCACCAAATAATAATAGTCCAAACCCAGCGTGTGACTAAGCTCGTAAAAATAACGCGACAGTCTCCCCGGATGATGCAACACAATCACGCGCGTGCCCGGTCTGCAAAAAACCAAATTCGATAACGCTGCGCCGTTCAAGCCGACGACAACGTTTGCCTTTGCAAAGAGCGCCGCCTGTTCGTGAATTGAGCGCCCATTCCAAAATTCATGCTGAAAGCCCAATGGCTGCAGCACCTGTTCAAAAATCTCGGATTGATTGGTGAGTTGACGCCGTGTTGCGTCATCGCGTCCAACATACAAAAGAGTTCTGTCACTGTCGCATATATTTTTTGGCGCGAAGGTTTGCTTGAGCCACTCACTTACCCACCTGCGCTTGTGTCCTGTGCCGCGCAACGTCGAAGGAGCAATTACGACATCACTTTCGAATGCAGAGAACGCGCTGCAAACTCGTGCGCGCTCCTTTGGAACTCCAACTACATTTAACCCTTGCCAAAAGATTTCGAACTCGAATGGATTCACGATAAAGTATTGAATCGTATCGAGCGCGATTCCACTGCGACGGACCATTTCACAGCGCGGCAGCAGCTCAAACAGATAATGAAAGTAGTTGCTAAATGCCCAGCTCGTTGCAAGGTTACAGGTCGTCCCTGCGAGCGGCTGTGTTTGCTCAAAGGTATGGCGCAGGGGAGGGCGGTCGCGCTCTTGGTAATATGCGTCTGGATGTTCAAAGGAAATGTCGGCGAGCAATGTCCCATCGTGTGTGGGAATGTGTCCCACATTACCAAGAACGCGCGCATTTTCCAAACGCACAACAAATCCTTCGCGATACATTGAATTCGCACGCGGCATCAAGCGATTCGGACCGAGAGTCTTGGCAGGTAGTGGGGCAAACGATTGGGGCGAATCAATCGCAATATACGCGAGGTGTAATTTGGGAAATGGAAGCGTGCGGGAAAAATAACTGCGCGTATTCGTAACGACGCGCCGTATCACAGGTTCATCGCGCTCAAAACGGGGGCGCCAAAAAAACCATTGTTAGATTAGAAAGCGAAAGAGCGCGTGTTTGTACAGGCGGAGCCGATTATTGACAGAATCAATAAATAGCTCCATTTATCGTCGTCGAAATAGGAAATTGATGCGATAAAGTACAAGCGCGCAAACTGCGGGCTTGTCTTTGCTTAACCCTTAAGTTGTCGCGCTGAGAGGAAGTCCTGTTAGAGTTTCGAGGCGTTGTGGATCAGTGCGTTCTGTATAGAGTAGATTTGAACCAAAGACCTCACGAACGCGTTTGGAAAAATTCAAGACATCCACCGTAAGCACGCGTCGCGTGTCAGGATTGTAGCGAACCCATACTTCATCTGCTGCTTCCTCCGCGATGCCTTCTTCGGGCGTAGGCGCAAAACTGAATGTCAACGTGTCTTCGACGTTGTCGTAATCTACTCGGAGGGGAAATTCTGTTTGAGATTCTTCCATAACAATTCTCCACGCGAATACACGGCGCGACTCAAATACATTGTACTAATAAAGCCGCGTTTCGTTTCTTCTTCTTGGATATATTTTACCACGACTACGAGATGCTTATCTTTCAATTTCTCACGGCCCACGTAGAGGTGGTAAAAGATACGAGAGCGTTCATCACGCGTACTTTGGAATACAAGGTCGGGCGACTGAATCGTTGTTCCAACGTCAAGCAGATAGTCACTAATTTCGGGGTGCTCGAAGATTTTGGTCTCCCATGTTGAGCGCGCCAGATAAACGATTGTGTTTTCGTAATCGGTTGTTTCGAAGAGCCAAGTAGATTCAGGAATCATTGTGATGAACTATCTCTCAATATTCTCGCGGCGGTTAAAGAGACGCGTTGAAAAGTGTTGGAATAGGCAAGACCGATAACGGATGACGAAAGGCAAAAGAAAATCTTGCATACGTGGGTTTTTAATTCGTCAAGTCAATCGCCTCCAACACGCGTTCCGGCGTCAACGGCAATTGATACACACGCGCGCCAATCGCATTCGCCACCGCGTTCGCAATCGCGGGCGCGACAGGTGTAAACGAAGGTTCGCCGATGCCTTTCGCGCCGAAGGGTCCCAGACCCGTACCTGATTCCAAAATAATGGATTTCGTTTCTGGAATATCGCTCGCGGTCGGCAAAAGATATTCCGCGAACGAGGGCGTGAGCGTGATGCCGTTGACGATTTGCACATCCTCCATCAACGCGTAACCCAAGCCCATCGCAGCGCCGCCTTCGATTTGTCCTGCGACAGCCGCAGAATTTATCGCGCGTCCAATGTCGTGGCAGCCGACGCTTTTCAAAACTTTTACCTCGCCCGTTTCGACGTCAACGGCGACTTCCACCGCGTGCGCGCCAAAGGTGTAATCAGGAAACAAATCGCCCTGTCCCGTTTCGGGATCGAGTTTGTCGGTGAACGGCGCTGTAAAGAGCGAAAGATTCGCGCGCGGCAATCCTTCCGCCGCGCACATCGCAATCAATGTCGTGAGCGAAATATTTTGTGACGGGTCATTTTTCACAAACACCGTACTGTCCGCGAAATCCACCTCATCGGGTTCACATTCGAGATATTGCGATGCGCGGTCGCCGAGAGTTTTTCGTACTGCCATTGCGGCTTGATACGTTGCGTTGCCTGACATGTACATTTGTCGCGTGGCTGTAGTTGTTCCCGCGAGCGGCGTTAATGCGGAATCGGTCCCGTACACGACAATTTTTTCCATTGGCACGCCCAACACTTCGGCGGTGATTTGCGCGAGCGTATTCATTTGTCCACCGCCAATGTCGGGAACGCCGCAGCGAATCACCGCGCTCCCATCCATCTCCAATCCCACCCACGACTGGGAGGTGTCGTGAAACCACGTGATGCGTCCATAACTTTGCATGTATGACGCGATGCCGCGTCCGATTTTCACATGGGGCGCGGGGGGGGGGGAAATTTCGCCAAGCGCGTCCCACGCGTGATTGGCACATTCTTCCAGCCACACCGCGCCGCGAAATTTTTGTCCGTTCGGCGTACTGTCGCCCGCTTGCACATAATTGATTCTTCGTAACTCGCGCGCGTCCATATTCAACTCGCGCGCGATTTCGTCCATGTGCTGTTCGTACGCCACGCACGCTTGCGCCGCGCCAAAGCCGCGAAACGCGGAAGTGAAGGTGTTGTTTGTTGCAACGGCGAACGCATTGACGGTGACGTGATTGATTTTGTACGGACCAACTGCCGCCGTGGACGCGTACAACAAAACGTACGGCGAAAGATAAACGTACGCGCCCGAGTCCGCCATGAGATTCACTTGCGATGCGATGATGCGCCCACTGCGCGTGACACCTGTTTTGTGGGTGATGGTAAAAGGATGTCGCTTGCAGTGTGCGAGAATAGATTCTTCGCGCGAATAAATCATTTTCACCGGACGATGTGTTTTTAGAGCGGCGAGTCCGATGAACAATTCGACAGTGATGTCTTCTTTGCCGCCGAATCCGCCGCCAACCATCGCGCCCATCACATGGACTTTGTTTTGTGGAAGTTGTAAAGCGTTCGCGATGTTTCGAAAATGTTCGACAACTTGCGTTGAAACGCGA
>JAKOPZ010000372.1 GCA_029778615.1 Chloroflexota bacterium
CTCACAAACAACACCGTCCGCCCCTCGCGCGCCACATCGCCCATCTTGCCCAAACATTTTTTCTGAAACGCCGCGTCGCCTACCGCCAGCACTTCGTCCACCAGTAAAATTTCCGGTTCCAGATGCGCTGCCACCGCGAACGCCAGCCGCACATACATCCCGCTCGAATAGCGTTTCACGGGCGTATCAATAAATTTTTCCACTTCGGCGAACGCCACAATCTCGTCAAACTTGCGCTCGATTTCCGCGCGCCGCATCCCCAAAATCGCGCCGTTCAAAAAAATATTTTCGCGTCCCGTCAGTTCGGGATGAAAGCCCGTGCCGACTTCGAGCAAACTCGCGATGCGTCCTTTGACTTTGACCACACCCGATGTCGGCGCGGTGATGCGCGAGAGAATTTTCAAGAGCGTGCTTTTGCCTGCGCCGTTGCGTCCGATGATGCCGACGACTTCGCCCTGCTTGACTTCGAACGAGACGTCGCGGAGAGCCCAGAGGAAATCGGGGGACGGGGGTCGGGGGTCGGGGGACGGGAGGCGGGAGTCGGGAGCCAAGGGTGCGTTCGTCTTCGCCGAGTGTCCATTTCCGCGCGCCGAATCTGGATTCTGTAATCTGTGTTCTGAAATCTTGCCCAGCGGGTCGGGTTTGCCGCGGAGGCGCGCGATGAGGCGGTCCACATCGTCGCGCAGGGTGCCGGTGCCGATGGTGCCGAGGCGATAGTATTTGGAGAGGTTTTCGACAGAGATGACGGTGTTGGACATTACTCGTTTGACGGTGTTTCTTCAGCCGATTATAATCACAGCCAAGCCAAGTTCCCAACCGCCATCATCCGCGACGGGTGAGAAAGAATCGAGGAACAGCAATGACATTGAATGAAATCATTCAGGATATTCATGGACTGGATGCCGAACTGGCAGAATTAGAGCGGCGCTATGGATTGTTATCGGCTGACTTTTATCACCTGTACAAGACGGGTGAAATTGAGCAGAGCCGCGATTTTATTCAGTGGGTCGGATATTATGAAGCCAAAATCGCGCGTGAGGCGCGTTATCGGGATTTGATGTACGAGTATTTACGAAAACTACGTGAGAGCGCAGGATTGGGCGCCCTGCGGCTGATTCCTTCAAGCAGTGCCTCCGGAGCATCGTAATGCCCTTCCCCGACCGCCCCGCCTATGAAGAGCTGCTCTATGGACTCCCGGAGCATTTTGCCAGCATCCAATCCTCGACCTTGGTCCTCGCGACGATTGGTCCAACCCTTGCCAAAGTAGAGGGGCAGATTTCCTTTCGCGAAAATATCATTCTGGACGTTTGGGAATTGGTTGACTTGGATGAACGGCGAATTCGCAACTATAGCTATGAAATCTATCGCGCCGGTAAAAAGTTTGCGTGGTATGACCCATTTGAACATCTCGATGTGCCAGAGTTGGCGAGCACCTTTCCTCATCACAAACATATTGAACCCGACATTAAGCATCATCGTGTCCCTGCGCCTGGGATCAGTTTCGAACATCCGAACCTGCCGTTCTTGATTCAAGAAATCGAGCGTACGCTGCTCTCCCGGTCGGCTTGACGCAACTTTGGATTTTCGCCATCCGCCTGCGCGTCATGTCCATTCTTGCGCGCGCCCAAATCAGAAATCTGAAACTTGTCCCGAGCACGGTGGAGGGATCCCAAATCAGAAATCTTTTTCAGCGGGTCGGGTTTGCCGCGGAGGCGCGCCACGAGGCGGTCTACATCGTCGCGCAGGGTGCCTGTGCCGATGGTGCCGAGACGATAGTATTTGGAGAGGTTTTCGACCGAGATGACGGTAGTCAAGGTTTATCTTTTGACGGTGAGCATGAAAAATGCTCAATCCGGCTGTGCTCGAGACGAATCGGAAGGAGGAGGCGGGATGGAGTCTCGAATGAGCGTAATCAGTTCTCCCGCTTGCGCACGCAACTCTTGATAGTCAGCGCCGACCTCGGAGAGATCATCGCCGGGATAGTGCTGCGCCCAGAATTGTTCGGTCAAGGAGGCAGCCAGATCGTCAAAGGCAGAAAAACGCGCATCGTATGTCGCGGCGGCTTCCACCAGAGGACCTAAATCGTGGATGGTTCCAACCTCCAGCCGTGATAAATCAAATACCCTTTGAGATACCGCTCGACGGCTTCTTGCAAGAGTTCCACTGCCGAGTACGATGGTTCATTCTGCGCGGCGAGTATATCCGCACTGCGTAAACGCTCATCCGCCAAGAGAAACCAATCGTACGCGTTGCCCTCATCCGTTTTCATACCAACACGAGACCCTTGCGCACAATTTCATCATAAAAGCCCGCCGCGCGTGCCAACCGCTCTTGGTGGCGCTGCGGTGAAACCACGATGAGGTCAAAAGGCAAAAGTCGTTCCCGTCGAGGCATCTCGCGCCATGCTTTGCGAATGTTGATTTTTTCCTGCAACGCGCTCGATGCGACATCTTTGATGATGATTAAGTCTATATCACTATCTGGGTCGGGCTGACCATATGCGTACGAGCCAAAGAGAATCACGCGGTGCGGTTGAAATTGCTCAACCAACACGCGCAAGTACGGCAAAAAACGGTCGGCGATGCAATGGATCGGATAACGCGGATCGCGAACAACTTGCTCACGAATCCCCGATGAAGCGAACGAACGCGCCCC
>JAKOPZ010000080.1 GCA_029778615.1 Chloroflexota bacterium
GCGTTTCACCCCCGAATGTCCACCGCTTGGTTTGCGGCTTGGGCGGTGGCGGCTGCACACGCGGCAACGGCGTGAGATGCCGAATGTCCAAACCCCGCTGGGGATTCTTCAAATTCGCCAGATGCCGCATCGCGTGTTCGAGGATCGCGACCGCTTCGGGATGGAGTTGGCGCGCCTGCAATCGAAATGCAAAATCGTATTGCCGCGCCGCGTGCGCGAGCAGGTAGCATGTCAGGTCACGAGAAATGAGCGCCAACCCCTCACTCGAAGGATGCGGCACCGGACGAAAAAGCCCCGTGCGTCCCACCTGCTCCCAGTTCATTTGCCACTTGTAGCCATGTTGATTCTCCACCATCGCGCGCACAATCGTCACATCGTACTTTCCTTTCAACTTCTCATAGCCCTCATCTTGATGCAACGTCACCATCAATTCATACGCGGCGGTTTGTAGGTGCATCCATTCGCTCGTCCGCGCGGCGGGTCCATCTTCAAACGAGGGCAACGGAAAACTCGCGCGGCGGCACCATTCGTCCAATGCCGCGTCCGCCACTTGCGTCAAATCCGTCCACGCGCGTGCCAATTGGTCGAGAAGGATGAGCACCCCAAGCGGCGTTCGGGCAAGCGACGGAAGTTCGCGCAGTAATGCTTCTGCGGCGCGACGGTCATAGACCGTTTCTGTCACCACCGCGATGTGTTCGAGCAGCGCTATTTGTTCTTGTTCGGCAAGTGGTTCGAGCGAGACCATTCCGAAGTGTGCGCGTGGTGACAAGCGCGTGAGGCGTTCGACTTGCCACGGCAATACCGCAGCGATCACGGCAGGTGAAAACGCAAGCTGCGCCCACACTTCGCTTTGCTCGATGCCGGAGAGACGGTCCAAATCATCCACGCACAAGAGTAATTTGCCCGCGCGGTCAAGCGCCCGCAGCAACTCGGGCAATTCCTCAATTTTCGGCGTATCGCCGCCATAGGATGCCAACGTGTCCGCGATGAAATCATGGGCGCTGTGCGGACCGCGCGTATGTAAGACAAAATCGCCGGCAGAAAAATAGAAAGCCAAGATGCCGTTGGGTTGGCGCAAGAATTGCAGCGCATACCGACGCGTCAGCGATTTCAAGACCGCCGTGCGCCCACTCCCCAAGAAGACAAAATCAAATAAAAAGCGAACGTCCTCTGAAGGTGCTGCGAACACCCGCAGAGGACTGACCCATACCGTTGAGGTTACCAACGGCACAGGCTGATGCGGATTATATTGGCATCAGTTGACGCGCGCAATCTATGTGTCGCCTGTCGTTGGCAATTCCACGACAGGCGATTTTTGTTTGCTCGAAAACGCCTGTCCAAAGAAAGGAGATTGAAAAATGAGTAAACGAGCCGTTTTATATGCGCGTGTGAGCGGTGATGCTCGGGGTCGCGAAGGAAGAAGCCTTGCCGGGCAGTTAGAGATGTGTCACGAATATGCACACAAGCGCGGCTATATTATCGTCGCAGAACTCGCTGAGGATGACCGAGGGGCGATACGTTCTCGGAGAATATCCCGATACGACAGAGGGCAATTTGATGAAGCATGTGCGCGCCAGCGTCTCTGAATATGAACGAATGAAAATCATTAAGCGAATGGTTCGCGGATGCTATCTCAAAGCCAAGAGTGGAGGGATTCTCGTGGCGCACCATCCTCCCTTTGGTTATTCTCTCGAACTGACTCCGGATGGCAAAAAAAATAGATTGTTGATTCACGAAACTGAAGCAAAGGTGGTCCGATTGATCTTTGAATGGTCCACCATAGGTGATGGCATTGGCGAACCGCTTGGCTCGCGAACCATTGCAACAAAACTTAACAAGCTCGGCGTGCCAACCGCAAGTAATCCGATTCGCAAAACTCGCTCAAGAACATGGGCATGTAGTGCTGTGAGGGGGATTCTCCAGAATGAAACGTATTTAGGCACGTGGCACTATGGAAAAACCCGAGGCAGCCAGCGCAATCCGATTGAAAATTACGTCTCGGTGCAAGTTCCCGACATCATCGACCGCGAGACATGGGATATCGCGCAAGAACGAATCAAGCGCGGGAACGAAAAATATCAACGCCGTATGATCTACCAATACTTGATGAGCCATCGGTTGCGTTGTGGGAAATGTGGTCGCCCATTACACGTGAATGTCGTCTACTATCGCGGCAAAAAGAAAACCAATGTGTACCGGTATTACATCTGCGAGGAAACGCGAACAAATCTTGTACACTGCCCGGACATTCGCTGTAATATCCAACGCGTTGACCAGACCATCTGGGAGTGGGTAAAATCGGTTTTGCTGGACACTGCACAGCTCGAGAGCGGACTCGAAGCATATCGTGAGGTCAATGCCAAAGAAACTGCACATATTCAAGAACGGCTTCAAGTCACGTGGGATTCTATTTCAGCGCAAACGGGTCGGGGTCGCTCGCATAAATTCGATTCAGGATGCCGAGTTCACGCTCGCGAATTGTTTTGAGAAAATCGTGCGCGCCGCGCATGTGCTTGAACGCGGCATAGCCGCGTTCGAGAAAACTCATCAGCTCGCTCCAGCCCGCGCGCGTGGCGGGACCGCGCGCCAGCCGAAGCGCGTTACCGCTAAACGGGATATTCACCAGCGTTTGAACGCCGTTGCCCACCGCATCAATCATTTCAATTTGTCGCACGCGCACCGCATAATTGTTACAGCGGCGGTACGCTTCGGCGTACATGGACTCGGTGAGCGAGTCGGTCATGCCCAACTGCTTGACCAAAACGTCAAGGAGGCGCGCGTCCAATTCTTCGGTCAGTTCGTGGAGCGCGATGGCGAGAGTAAAAGGACGAATCAGGGGCTCGGGAATCCACCGCCGGAGGGTCTCGTGCAAGCGCCGCAGGTCCACGTTGCGTTGAGTGTAATCGCGCGCGGCATAAATGTCGTTGATAAAAAATGTACATGCCGGTTGATAGCGCGGCTGGTTCAGGAGGTCTTGGTACGTGCGGATGAGCCGCCGGACTTGCCAGTCCCGCAACAGCGCAAGGGCAGGGTCGAGCCGCGCGCTCGCGACGCGTTCGTGCGGGGTCTGTTCCACAGTGCGTAAAAGTTCGGGCAGTTTGCGGTAACCGCCGGAAGGAGAGGAATCATTCATAGAGGGTGTTCCAGTTTGCCATCAAATGCAGAATTTGGATAGTTTACCAATTTTTCTGCGGCGCAAAAAATTTTTTTGTTTTTCGGCAAATTCCCTCTTGACATTCGCAAAAGGCGTGATAAACTCTCCCTTGCTTTACTGGCAGGCGCTCGCGACCTTTAGTTGCTGCCTTTACAAGTTTTGACAATGATAGGAACAAGTTTGGTTCAGCAGTTGTCGGAACGAGTATCAATGAATTAATGAGCATCATCTATTTCATGCTTCCGCGTGTTCGCACCACCCGTGTTTTGGGCGGTGATGCGTTCGCGCCCTGTACGAGTGCGCCTGTTGACGGATAATGCGTTCCAATGGAACGCCCCGTATCGCTGTCGTTTCGACGGTCACAGTCGCATCTCCTGCGCTGTGACCGTTTTTTATTTCTTATTGGTCAAGAGCGCATCTTTTCGGCGCTCTTTTTTATCTATCGCGTTCGCACCGTGAAGTGTGAATGGGAGGCAACGACAGAAATTATGGCTAGAACAAACACGTCCGATTTTCAACATATCGCAAACCAAAAACCACTCGTGGGCTTGTGGGGTTTGCTGCGCGGCTTTCGGCTGGGTTATGGCGTCGCGGTAAGTTCGCTCGCGATTTCCGTCGCCGCGCGCACCGGAACGTTTTTCCTCATCGGTTACTTGGTGGACAACATTCTCCAACAGACCGCGATGCTCCAGGTGCTGCCGTTGGTCGCGGCAGGATTTGTCGCGCTCGCGCTCACCGAAGGAACGTTCTCGTTTTTGAGCGGGCGTTTCGCCGCGCGCACCGCCGAAGGCATTGCGCGCAAGATTCGCAATTATTTGTATGACCACATTCAACGCATGACGTTCGCGTTCCATGACAAAATGCCCACGGGCGATTTGATTCAGCGCGCGACGTCGGATGTGGAAGCGGTGCGCCGCTTTTATCAAGAGCAGGCGATTGGCGTGGGGCGCATCACGCTGCTTTTTCTCGTGAACTTTATCGCGCTGTTGAATTTAAACGCGCGGCTCGCGCTCGCGTCGGTGGTCGTCGTTCCTGTCATCGTCATCATGTCCACGTTCTTTTTCCGCCGCGTTTCCAAAGCGTACGAACATTATCAAGAACAAGACGCGGTGGTTTCGACAACGCTGCAAGAAAACTTGACGGGCGTGCGCGTGGTCAAGGCGTTCGCGCGACAGCAGTACGAAATGGACAAGTTTGAAAAAGACAATTACGAAAAGTTCGTGCGCGGGAAAAAATTGCTCATCATGCACTCGCTCTTTTGGCCCACCGCCGACATTTTGTGCGCGACGCAAATGATTGCGGGGTTCGCCATCGGCGCGTTGATGACCATGAACAATCAACTCACGCTCGGCGAATATGTAACGTACATGGGACTCGTCATTTTGTTGATTTGGCCCATGCGCGAATTGGGGCGCCAAATCGTGCAAGCGTCAACGGGCATGGTCTCGTTCGGACGTTTGGCAGAAATCATCCGCACCGACCGCGAGCCGATTGAACACGGCACGTTTACACCGCCCGCGAATTATCGTTTGCGCGGCGACATTGAATTTGAAAATGTGGGTTTCGAGTACGAGCAAGAACAGCGCGTCCTGCACGAAATTTCGTTTCACGCGGAACCCGGACAAGTGATTGCGTTGATGGGTCCGACCGGTTCGGGAAAAACATCGCTCGTGAATTTGATTCCGCGTTTCTATGAATATGAACAGGGCAGTATTCGACTCGACGGTGTGGAATTGAAAGAGTATCCGCGCGATTACTTGCGCCGGAACATCGGCATTGTGGAACAAGAACCGTTCTTGTTCTCGCGCACGATTCGTGAAAACATCACCTACGGCGTCGGACGCGAGGTATCGGATGATGAAGTGTTCGCCGCAGCAAAGGCGGCGGCAATTCACCAGGGCATCCTGACTTTTCCCGATGGGTACAACACGCTCGTCGGCGAAAAAGGCGTGATGCTTTCGGGTGGACAAATGCAGCGGGTGACGATTGCGCGCACGATTCTAAAAAATCCGCGCATTCTCATTCTCGACGATTCCACGTCGTCAGTGGATACGGAAACGGAAGAAGAAATTCGCAACGCGCTCGAAGAATTGATGAATGACCGCACAACGTTCATCATCGCGCATCGCATTCAAAGCGTGATGAACGCCGACCAAATTCTCGTGATGGAACACGGACACATTACCCAACGCGGCACACACCGCGAGTTGGTGAATCAAGACGGGTTGTATCGCAAGATTTACGAACTGCAAGCGAAAATCGAAACCGAAGTCGAGCGCGAAGTGGAAGAGAGCACGCACGAACATGCGCCAAAAGGCGACGCGCAGGCGATGCACGAACGGGCAGCAGTCTTGAACTAGAAATGATAAGTTCAAAAAATGATTCCATCATTTTTTGAACTTTATCTCTCTCCTCACCATGAATTACGAATTTGAAGAAGAAGATTTTCAGGCACAACTTTCGGGCAAGACGCTCAAGCGCATGTTCACGCTCACGCTGCCGCACAAGTGGTGGCTGATTGGGTTCATCGTGCTGATTGCTGTCGTCGCGGCGCAAGATGGCGTGTTCAATTATTTGAAAAAGTTGATAATTGACCAAGGGATTGTGCCGCATGACACGGCCGCGCTGACGAGCGCGCTGATTGTGTACGCCATCATCGCGCTCACGCAAGCGGCGGGCGTGTTCGGGTTCATTTATCTCGCGGGCATTCTCGGCGAACGCGTGCAGTACGATTTACGCAAGAAACTGTTCAATCACTTGCAGACTCTTTCGTTCTCGTACTTTGACCGCACTGCCGTTGGCTGGATCATGTCGCGCGTGACGAGTGATACAGGACACATCGCGGACTTGATTACGTGGGGCGCGGTGGATGTGACGTGGGCAATCATGTCCATCATCACAGCAGGATTTTTCATGCTGTTGTTGAATTGGCAGCTCGCGCTCGTCGTTCTCACCATCATTCCAATCTTGGTGATTGTTGCATCCTGGTTTCAAAAACGCATCATCATGCAATATCGGATTGTGCGAAAAACCAACTCGCGCATTACGGGCGCGTACAATGAAAACATTCAAGGTGTGCGCGTCATCAAGGCATTGAACCGCGAAGAAAAAAATCTGGACGAGTTCAGCGATTTGACGGGACAAATGTTCACCGCATCGTTCCGCGCGGCGCGTTTGTCGGCAATGTTTTTGCCAGTGGTGCAATTCATCAGCGCGATTGCGTTGAGCATCATTGCGTACTATGGCGGCGCACAAATCGTATGGGGCACGATGACCGTCGGAACGCTGCAAGCGTTCATCGGTTATATCACGTTCATGCTGTGGCCCGTACAAGATTTGGCGCGCGTGTATGCTTCGATGCAGCACGCGGTCGCGTCGGCGGAACGAACGTTTTCGCTGCTCGATACACCGGCGGACATTGTGGACCGTCCGAATGCAATTGACCCGGGCACCTTGCGCGGCGATATTGAATTCGCCCATGTAGATTTTTGGTACGCGCCGGATAAACCGGTGTTGCGCGATTTCAATTTGCATGTGAAAGCGGGCGAAACGCTTGCTATCGTCGGCGCAACCGGTGGCGGCAAATCCACTATCGCCAATCTCCTCTGCCGTTTTTATGAACCGAAACGCGGTACCATCAAAATCGGCGGACGCGATTACATGGATTTGACGCTCCACAGCATTCATTCGCGTATCGGCGTCGTGCTGCAAACGCCGCACTTGTTTAGCGGCACGATTCGCGAAAACATTCGCTATGGCAAATTGGAAGCAAGTGATGCGCAAGTGGAACATGCCGCCCAAGTCGCGGGCGCGCACGATTTCATCGTCACGCTCGATAAACAATATGACGCACAAGTGGGTGAAGGCGGCAACTTGTTGTCAACGGGACAGAAACAACTCATTTCTCTCGCGCGCGCGGTGTTGGCGAATCCCGACATTCTCATCATGGACGAAGCGACGAGCTCGGTGGACACGTTGACGGAAGCGTTGATTCAACGCGGGATGGAACACGTGATGCAAGGACGCACCAGTTTCGTCATCGCGCATCGTCTCTCGACGATTAAACGCGCGAGTCGGATTCTCGTCATCGAGAATGGCGGGATTTCGGAAATGGGTACGCACGCGGAGCTGTTACGCAAACACGGACACTATTACGACCTCTACACGCGCCAATTCCGCAAAGAATTGGAGAGCGAGTACGGTTTGGGACGGTTGACGGGGTTGGCGGTGGCGGCGGAGTAGCGAACGTTGGCGGTGGTGATGCAGCGAACGTTCGCCGTAACGTTCGTAGTGGTGTGCGATGAGAAAAAGGAAACCTGACGCGTGGAGATGGCGCGTCAGGTTTTCCTTTATCTCAATTTGAGATATACTTGCAGTGTGCATGTCATTTCCCGCAAGGCGTTAAAAGAATTTTGGGTTCGGCATCCTGATAGTAAAACGGTGCTCGTGCGCTGGCACAAGGCAATGGTGCGTGCCGAGTTCAAATCCTTTGCCGAATTGCGCTTGGCGTTCCCGAGCGCGGATTGGGTCGGACCATGGATTGTGTTTAATATCGGCGGCAACAAATATCGTCTCATTACCTCAATGCATTTCAATCGCGGCAAGGTGTATATTCGGCAAGTGTTGACCCATCCAGAGTACGAGAAAGGAAGCTGGAAAGAATGAGCGTAAATCTGAAAACGCTACAGACACAGTGGCGACCATTGCGTCCGCTGCTTACAATTCGTAACGAACGTGAATACGACCAAGCAGTCGCGCGCCTCAACACGTTGTTGGACGAAATTGGCACCAACGAAAAACACCCTCTCTACGGTTTGCTCGATACGCTTGGCACACTCGTTCACGCGTACGAGGAAAAACATATTCGGATGCCTGACGCGAGCGGTGGAGAGATGCTGCAATTTTTCATGGACGAACACGGCTTGACCCAATCCGATTTGCCCGAAGTCGGTTCGCAAGGTGTCCTTTCGGAAATTCTGAATGGCAAACGCGAATTGAACGTGCGCCAAATTCGCGCGTTGGCGAAACGCTTCCATGTGTCGCCTGCGGTCTTTGTTTGAGAACGAATGGAAACACGCCAAGTGATGTAGCGAACGTTCGCCGTAACGTTCGTCGTGGGTTTGGTGCGTTGTTCAAAACTGGTGATACGAACACGCCTCTGTTTGTTTTTGAAAACGCATGTGCATTTGGAACCCGTTACGCCGCGAGCAAAAAAAATCCATTCCGCATTTCCGGAATGGATTTTTCAATTCTCAAAATCTTCAAGCACCGCTGTCACAATTTCCGCCGCCGCATTGGGCTTGCCTGCGCGTTTGGCGCGCTCGCGCATGGCTTGCAATCGTTCGGGTTCTTTCAATAAGGAAACGGTTGCCGCAGGCGCCATTTCAGCCATCCGCAGTTGAATGCCCGCGCCGCTGCCCGCGACAAAATCCGCGTTCCATTCCTCTTGTCCCGGAATCGGGTCAATAATAATCATCGGTGTCCCGCGCGCGAGAATTTCGCTCACGGTCAGTCCGCCCGCTTTCGTTATCACCACATCGCTTGCCGCAATCAAATCGTCCACGTAATCAATAAAGCCGAGTTTGAGCAGGCGCAGGGTTGGACCATTTGCCAAGTCTTCCAGCTCGGCTTCCAATTCTTTGTTGCGTCCGGCAACGACGACGAGCGTGCCGCGCAATTCGGTCTTGAGAAATTCCTGAACAACGTGACGCACGCGTTGGCTCGGAATGCCGCCGCCCAGCAGTGTAATGACGTTTTCATCCGCCAGCCCGAGACGCGCGCGTGCCCCGGCGCGCGTTTTCTCTGTGGCGAGTTCGGGCTTGACCGGAATGCCGGTGATGTGAATGAGCGCGCGGTCAACACCGCGCGCCAGCATCGCATCGCGCGTAAATTCGCTCGCGACAAAATAGGCGTCCACTCCGCTTTGAATCCAATCACTGCTCACCATGAAATCGGTAATGACTTCGTACATCGGCGCGGTGATTTCCTGTTTGCGTTTCAAGGGATATAAAATTTCGAGCGGCATGAAATGCGTGCCGATGATAACGTCGGGTTTGAATTTTTTGACAAAGCGGTCGAGGGTGAGCGCAAACATCGGGCGCTGTGCCTGTCCGCGCAAGAGATTTTTTATCTCCGCCCAACGCGGGTCGCTCACGTCGCCGGACTCGTAATACATTTTGTAGAGCAGCGGCGCTTTTTCGCTCACCGTATAACTGCCGACGACGGCGCGCTTGAGCACCTTGCCGCCAAATTCCAAAACATCCTTGACAATCACGTAACGCACGCCGCGCGCGGCGAACGCTTTTTGCAGCGCGTGGGCGGCGCTGGCGTGTCCGCCGCCGATGGCAGCATAAAGGATAAGCACGCGCGGTTTCATGGCACACGAATTGTATTGCAGGTGCAAGAAATTTTCAAACAATCTTGACACCGCACATCTGTTCTAGTATAATTGGCGCATCGTTCACCCGAACGCGCGTTTGTTCCCCACAAACGAAAATTTTTTTTGCGGTCCCGTTCTTTTGCGAATTCCACTGCATTGCAGGAGAATTGCATCTGTAGTATATTCGCCAACGTCACCGTCCCGCGCGAGAGCCATAAGCGCGGTGTTGTGAAGAGACCAAGGGCGGGCAAAAGGAGCATTGCAATATGGCTAAATCAGCAGCAGAGACAGAATATCGAGAGAGCAAGGGCAAAGCCCAAACGCTCGACTCGACGCTGACCTCTCTCAAAAAACGGTTCGGCGAAGGCGCGATTATGCGTCTCGGCGAGCATCCCCATGGCAAGGTTGAAGCCATCTCCACCGGCGCCGTTTCGCTTGACCTTGCGCTCGGCATCGGCGGCGTACCCAAAGGGCGCATCACCGAAATCTACGGTCCCGAAGCATCGGGTAAAACGACCATCTGCCAACACGTCATTGCCAACGCGCAAAAGTCCGGCGGCACCGCTGCGTTTATTGATGTGGAACACGCCTTTGACGCCGCGTACGCGGCAAAATGCGGTGTCAACATCGAAGACCTTTTGATTTCCCAACCCGACACCGGCGAACAAGCGTTGGAAATCGCCGAAGCGTTGGTGCGTTCCGGCGCGGTGGATATCGTCGTCATTGATTCCGTCGCCGCGCTCGTGCCGCGCGCCGAAATCGAAGGCGAGATGGGCGATTCACACATGGGTCTGCACGCGCGGCTCATGTCGCAAGCGCTGCGCAAGCTCACGGGCGCGATCAAAAAATCCAACACCGCCGTCATCTTTACCAATCAACTCCGCCAAAAAATCGGCATCATGTTCGGCAATCCCGAAACAACCACCGGCGGGATGGCGCTGAAATTCTACGCGTCGGTGCGCATGGACGTTCGCCCGACCGACCAAATCAAAAACGGCGAAGACGTCATCGGTACGCGCGTGCGCGTCCGCGTCAAGAAAAACAAAGTCGCGCCGCCTTTCACCAAAGCCGAATTTGATATTTTGCACAACGAAGGCATTTCGCGCGAAGGCGACATGCTCGATACCGGCACGGAATATGGCATCATTGAAAAACGCGGCGCGTTCTATTCCTATAATGGTCAGCGGCTCGGACAAGGACGCGAAAACGCTCGCAATTTCCTCCGCGAAAATCCGACGGTGATGGACGAAATCGTCAAAGCCATTCGCGTTAAAGCGGGGATTGACGGCGCGAACGGTGCGGCGGCGCTGCCCAAAGCCATGCAGGACGAGCCCGATTTGGACGAGGACGAAGAAGAAGAGATTGAGGACGAAGACGAAGAAGACGAAGAATAAAAATTCTGTCTTACGCACGCGAACGAACCAAACAGACCCATCCCCATCGGATGGGTCTGCTGCTTTGGCGTAAAAATGCGGCGCGGCGAATGCTGCGTGCGTGCGTTCGCTTTTTGATACAAGTTAGTGGTATAATCCGTCCATTCTAACGCGTGCAAACGCGTGGGTCTCGCCCATGTGAGACCACTTTTACCCACAGCGAAAATTTCTCGTGTAATGTCAAACTGCGCTTCGAATTGTGAATTTGGCACAATGCTTTCGAACTATCGTTGAATGGCGAGTTACGTTTTCTGACAAGGACCAAGACTTGATTTTTGAAATGGCGCCGCCATCTGTTCGGCTTGTGTGCTCTCTATGTGCGGGCAAGGTCCGTGCTTTCGCGTTCACACTTTTGACGCGGCCCGCACGCGCCGCGCGTTAGCTTGACACGCGTCGGGCGCCGTCGCGTCCGACGCAACATACCGCGCCGTGTTGTACGGCGCGCTCAAAGTGCAAGACCAACTCAAATCGCTGTGGGTTTGACACGCTTGGCGTGTTGACCATAGCGATTTGTTGTTTGTGTTAAGAGACTTATGCCATTTCGCAAAACCAACAAACCTTTTGCGCGCAAATTCAAAACTGCCGCCGAACGCGAAGCGGCGCGTGCCGCGCGACTCGCGCGTATCAACACGAGTCCCGGACGCGTCACCGCCATCGAGCCGCAGGTGAAACGCGCGAATCGGTTCAGTTTGTACATTGACGACCATTTTGCGATGGGCTTGAACGCGTTTGTCGCGGCGGGTGTACGCGTGGGGCAAGAGCTCTCGCGCGCCGATTTGGAAAATTTATTGCGCGCGGAACAACTGGAAGAAGCGCGCGACAAGGCGCTCAGTTTTTTGGCGGTGCGCCCGCGCAGCGAACAAGAAATCCGCCGCCAGTTGGCGAAAAAAAAATATCCCGAAGAAATTATCAATCAAGTGCTCGCGCGGCTCGGCGATGTAAAACTCGTGGATGACCGCGACTTTGCCAAGTTCTGGGTGGAAAACCGTGAGGGCTTTAAACCGCGCAGTAAACGCGCCTTGCAGTACGAACTGCGTCAAAAAGGAGTCCCGTCGGACGAAATTACGCGCGCGGTGAAAAAAGTAGACGAACGCGACAGCGCGTATCGCGCTGCACAGTCCAAAGCGTTGCGCTATAAAGATTTGGACGCGCAAGCGTTTCGTGAAAAATTGAGCGGCTTTCTCGCGCGGCGCGGTTTCGATTACAGTGTCACGCGCGAAACCGTCACCCGGTTGTGGCAAGAAGTGAAGGGAAAGCAAGAAGATTTGAATCAAGATTGGGACGTTGAATAGGTAGCAGGTAGCACGGAGTAGGTTTGACTTGCTACTTGATACTTTTGTTGGAGGAAACATGGAAATTGTCGTCACGCTCGCGGTTGCCATTGTAGTTGGCGCCCTCGCGTTTGCGGCGGGCTATGTCCTCCAGTCTCGTGTCTTTACGGCAAAAAAGGTCGAACTCGAAGCGCAACGCGCCGAAATTGAAAAAAAGCGAGTTGAAGCGGACGCACAGGCAAAAGATATTATCTTGAAAGCCAAAGACCAGGCGCTCGCCATCCGCAATGAACAAGAAGCGGATAATAAACGCAAGCGCGCGGAACTGTCTCGCGAAGAAGAACAGCTGCGACAGCGCCGCGAAGCCCTTGACAAACGACTGGAGCAAATCGAAAACCGCAATCGCAAGTTGGAAAATCGGGAAAAGGAAGCGGAACGCGCCCGCGCGCGCATGGAGGAATTGGAAAACAAAAAGCTGCAAGAGATTCAGCGCGTCGCGCAAATGAGCACCGACGAAGCCAAGCAAGTGCTCTTGCAAGCGGTGGAAAAAGATACGCGTCAGGATGCCGCGCGCATTATTCGCGAAATCGAAGCGACCGCCAAAGACGAAGGCGAACGGCGCGCGCGCGAAATTCTCACCACTGCTATCGAACGCGTCGCGTCCGACCAGGTGGTCGAGAGCACCGTATCACTCGTGCCCCTGCCGAGTGATGAAATGAAAGGGCGCATCATCGGCAAACAGGGTCGCAATATCCGCGCCATCGAGATGCTCACGGGCGTTGACCTGGTGGTGGACGATACCCCCGAAGCGGTCATCATTTCATCGCACAATCCGATTCGCCGCGAAGTGGCGCGCGTGTCGCTGCAAAAACTCATCAGCGACGGGCGCATTCATCCGGGGCGCATTGAGAAAATTGTCGAAAGCGCGGAAGAAGAAGTGAACAAAAGCATTGCCGAAGCGGGCGAAGCCGCCGTACTGGAAACGGGCATCGGCGGACTGCATCCCGAATTGGTGAAAATGCTTGGCTCGCTGAAATTTCGCACCTCGTACGGACAAAATGTTTTAGCGCATGTGGTGGAAACTTCGCACCTCGCGGGAATGATTGCCGCCGAACTCAAAGCCGACGTCAAGAGCGCGAAAATGGGCGCACTGCTGCACGACATTGGCAAAGCCGTCACGCACGAAGTGGGCGGCGCACACGCCATCATAGGCGCCGAATACGCGCGCAAATATGGCGTCCCCGAAAACGTTTGCAACATGATTGCTTCGCATCACGGCGAAGTAGAACCGAAATCGCTGGAAGCGGTGCTCGTCACTGCCGCCGACGCTATCTCGGGCGCGCGTCCCGGCGCACGCCGCGAATCGCTCGAACAGTACTTGAAGCGTGTAGAGGCGCTGGAAAGTATGGCGAATGCGATGCCTGGTGTACAGCAGTCCTATGCAATTCAGGCGGGGCGTGAGCTACGTATCATAGTGAAACCGGAGCACATTGACGATCTGGGCGCGATTAATCTTTCCAAAATGATTGCGCACAAGATAGAAGAAAATTTGGAATACCCGGGGCAAATCAAGGTCACGGTCATTCGCGAGCAGCGCGCCGTCGAGTACGCAAAATAGCAAAGCCCCGGACGTGTTTGGCGCATCAAATATGCGCCTCGCATTCATCTGGTTTTAATTTGCGAGGCGTATAAGGGATGGATATAGAGCGCCCGGGATCGTCGCACACGCATCACGCGCGGCATCCACCAGAATCTTTTTTTCCCATAGCCGCCACACCAAGTTTGACAACACTGCCCATATCACCTCTGGGTGTTCCGGTCAAACTGCTCTGTAACGATTGGGTTGTGAAGTGGTGACCGCAGGTATGTCGTCTGGTCTGTGGTCGCGAATGTGTGGAGCTGTGAGTAGGGGAGTATGTCACATGGATACCATCAAAGTTTCCGCCAAATCTCGTTCCACTGCGGTGGCAGGCGCCATCGCAGGCGTGATTCGCGAATATCGCAAAGCCGAAGTGCAAGCGATTGGCGCCGGCGCCGTCAATCAAGCCATCAAGGCGATTGCCATTGCGCGCAGCTATCTGCAACAAGACCAACTCGATCTTGCCGTGGTGCCCACCTTTGCCGAAGTGGATATTAACGGTGAAGAACGCACCGCCGTGCGTCTGTACATTGAATCGCGCGGTGCAGCGGAAGCGCCTCCCGTGCCGCACAGCAACGGGCATCATGCTGAGGCGGCAGACCTCGAAGCGATCTAGTTCAATGCAGCACAGCGCCTCGCGCGCGTTCACGTCTCGACGCCAACGCGGCACTGTGCTGCATTTCCTCAATCTCTTTCGTCGGAGCAAACATTGTCCCAGCCAACTCAAAAAATGCGCGTGGACCTACACGCGCATACCAACGCGTCTGACGGCGAACATGCGCCGGAGGAATTGGTGCGCATTGCGCGCGAGCGCGGCGTCACCGTTCTCGGCATCGCCGACCATGACACCATCGCGGGCATCGAGCGCGCGGTAAATTTTGCAAAACAATTTGACGACATTGAAATCATCCCCGCTGTCGAATTTTCAACCGATTGGGAAAAACGCGAGATTCACGTGCTTGCGTATCTGGTAGATTATCTCGACCCTGCGACCATCGCGCTCGCGGACAAATTTCGCGAAGGACGTTTGGGACGCGCACAAAAAATTCTGGCGAAACTTGACGCGCTCGGCGTGCCGGTGGAATTTGATGCCGTTGCCGCGATTGCGGGGGACGCGGCGATTGGGCGGCCGCATGTCGCGCGCGCCATGCTCGCTGCCGGACATGTAACATCAATCCAAGAAGCGTTCGACAAATATCTCGCGAGTGACAAGCCCGCGTATGTGGAATACGAAAGCGCGTCGCCGCATCAAGCAGTGGAAATGATTCGCGCGGTGGGCGCGGTTCCTATTCTCGCGCATCCGCTCGAAGTCACGCGCATCATTCCCGAATTGATTCAACACGGACTCGTCGGCATCGAATGTTATTACGCGCAATACAACGAGCATGAACAGCGCGAACTCGTTGACCTTGCGAAACAGTATGGTTTGCTCGCCACCGGCGGCAGCGATTTTCACGGACTCGGTCGCATGGGACACATGAGTGCGTTGGGCAAAGTGGATGTGCCAATCGAGGTCGTGGAAAAAATGAAACAAGCAAAAGAAAAAGTGGGCAACAAAAAACCGAACGCTTGAGTCGTTCGGTTTTTTTATCCTCCTCGCGGGTAACGAAGCGTCAATGCTTCGGTGACGAGACGCGCGTTCGCGTTTTGTCCCAGTTGCCGCGCCGCCGTGCGCGTCGCGTTCAGTGCGCGCTGAATGTCCTCGATGGAAAGTTGCTGCGCGTGTGATTGCAACGCGTTCATGTAATCCACATTCGTCACGCGCGCGTTTTGTTCGGATGCGAGCAGCAAAATATCGCGCCACCACGTTTGCCATGTTTCCAACATTTGCGGGAGTTCCGATGAATCTTTTGACAATTTTTCCGCGCGTGTGATACGTTCCGCGCGTCCTTCTTGTACCAACGCGTTCAACGCGTCCAATGCTGCGCGGCGCGTTTCCAAAACGTTCGGCGTACTCAATGCGCGCACTGCCCAGCCCAAACGTCCACCCGAAATGCGCGCGAGCAATTGCGCGTCCGCTTCGTTGGCGTTCCATTTTTCCATGAGCGCGCGCTCGACGCTTTCAACGGACAGCGGGCGCAAGTTCAGTGGTTGGCAGCGCGAGACAATCGTCGGCAATAGCAGTCCCGCATCTTGCGCGGTGAGAATGAGAATCGCGTGTGACGGCGGTTCTTCCAGCGTTTTCAAAAACGCGTTTTGCGCTTCCTCGTTTGCATCTTCAAAACGGCGCACAATCCCAATTTTGTATTTTCCTTCAAACGGCGCGGTGGATAACCATTTTTCCATGTCGCGCATTTGGTCCACGAGCAAAATTCGTTTTTCGCGGTCACTCTTGCGCGGCGGCGCGGTCGAACCGTTCTTGTTGTAAAAATCGCGCGACGGTACGCCTTCCAAAAGCATCACGTCGGGATGCACGCCTTTGGCATTTTTCACGCACGCGCGACATTCGCCGCACGGCGGTTCGTTCACCACAGCCGCGCCGCCGAATAAATCGTTTTGCGCGACGGGTGAATCGTTCGTGGTGCAGAGCAGCCGTTTCGCCAACGCGCGCGCGAGCGTGGTCTTGCCGATGCCGTGCGCGCCGGCAATCAAAAACGCGTGCGCCGCGCGCCGGGTGCGAATGGCATGCTCCAACGCTTCGACCGCCCACGTGTGTCCCACCATACCCCAACGTTCGTTCAAATTCATCGCGCGCCGATTCTATCACAACTCGTTTCGTGTCGCGTACCAAGCGCAGTGAAAATCCCCGAATTGGTTGACGCTGTGCGCGGCGGCGTGTTACAATTTGAGCACGGAGATTCCCCATGGGCGACCCTGAGGTGCGCTGGATTCAAAGATACAAGCATTTCGCGCAAGCGCTGTCGCAATTACAGGCGGCGGTTATGTTGGCGCGTCAACGTGAATTATCGCAGCTGGAGGAGCAGGGACTGATTCAAGCGTTTGAATTTACGCATGAGCTCGCATGGAATACCTTGAAAGATTTTTTAGAGAGTCGCGGTGTGGGTGATTTGTATGGTTCGCGGGACACCACACGCGAAGCATTCAAACGCGGCTTGATTCAATCCGGAGAGATTTGGATGGATATGATTAATAGTCGCAACCTAACATCGCACACATACAATCGTCAAGTCGCTCGTTTCATTGCCCAGTCAATTCAAAACACGTATGCCGCAGAATTTGCCAAAGTGCTGGAAACGTTGGAAACACAAAGGCAAAAAGAAGCAGAATGAAATTCGGGTTAAGTGAAAGCGTAATTCAAAAAATCTGCGACACTCTGGCGCGCTATTCGCAAGTGGAGAAAGCAATTTTGTACGGCTCGCGCGCCAAAGGCAATTTCAAGCGCGGCTCGGATATTGACCTCACCTTGCAAGGCGAGAACCTCACTCTATCTGTACTGTATCGCATCATGGATGAACTCGAAGAGTTACTCTTGCCCTACACTATTGATGTATCTCTATACGACACAATCGGCGATGCCGAAGTGAGGGCGCATATTGCGCGTGTAGGGGTTGTGTTTTATAGCAAGCGCAATGCGCAAGCTGCTATCGCGTGACCGCGCGCGGAGAACAAAAAACTCCATCCTGTAAAATGCACAGGATGGAGTTTGCGCGCGCGATTCGCAATCTCTAACTCTTGGCGAGATTCCGCAAGACTGTTTGCAAGATGCCGCCGTTCTTGTAATAGTCCACATCAATCGGCGTGTCGAGCCGCGCGATGACTTCAAATTCTTTTTTCGCGCCGAAATCATCCGTCGCCACAACCTTAAGAATCTGGCGCGGTTTGATGTCGTCGTGGATGCCGAGAATGTCATACGTTTCATAGCCGCTCAAGTCGAGCATGTCGGCATTTTCGCCCGGTTTGAACACGAGCGGCAAAACGCCCATGCCCACCAAGTTCGAGCGATGAATGCGTTCGAACGATTCCGCAATCACCGCTTTGACGCCGAGCAGCGCGGTGCCCTTTGCCGCCCAATCGCGCGACGAACCGGTGCCGTATTCTTTGCCCGCGAGAATAATGAGCGGCACGCCCTCTTGTTTGTACACCATCGCCGCGTCAAAAATCGGCATCGCTTCGCCTTCCAAATCGGTGGGCGCGCGTCTGCCGCCGAGAAGACGCGTGTAACCGCCCTCAATGCCCGGCACGAGATGATTCAACAAACGCACATTGGCGAACGTGCCGCGCATCATCACTTCATGGTTGCCGCGTCGCGTGCCGTATTGATTGAAATCATGCGGCGCGACATCGTGGTCTTCCAGCCATTTTGCGGCGGGCGAATTTTTTGCGATGCTGCCCGCCGGCGAAATGTGGTCGGTGGTGATACTGTCGCCGAACAGTCCAAGCACGCGCGCATTGCGAATTTCTTGCAGTGGTTCGAGCGTGGGCTTGAGGTTTTCAAAGAACGGCGGATTTGCAATATACGTCGAACGGTCGCTCCATTCGTACAACTCGCCGCCCCGCGTCGGAATTTCATTCCACATCGGATTGCCGTTGAACACATTGCCGTACGATTGTTCGTACATTTGCGCGTCAATCGCGTTCAAAACGGTTTGCGCGATTTCTTGCTGCGAGGGCCAAATGTCGCGCAAGAAAACGGGCTGTCCATCTTTGCCCATGCCGAGCGGTTCATTCGCCAAATCAATGTCAGTGGTGCCCGCGAGCGCGTAGGCGACCACGAGCGGAGGTGATGCAAGGAAATTTGCTTTGACGTGCGGATGTACGCGTCCCTCAAAATTGCGATTGCCGGACAGCACTGCCGACGCGACGAGATTGCCCGCGTTGATGGCGCGCGTCACGGGTTCGGGCAGCGGACCACTGTTGCCGATGCACGTTGTACAGCCGTACCCGACAATATCGAAGCCGAGTTGTTCGAGATACGGCAAGAGTCCCGCTTTGACGAGATATTCATGCACCACTTTGGAACCGGGCGCCATACTCGTTTTGACGTATGGTTTGACGTTCAATCCTTTTTCGACCGCTTTTTTCGCCACGAGTCCCGCGCCGACCATCACCGACGGATTGCTGGTGTTGGTGCAAGAAGTGATGGCAGCAATCACCACCGCGCCGTGCCCGATGGTCGCGGAATGCCCGTTGTCCTGTACATCAGCCGTTTTGGAAATGGCGGCGGGGTCGAGCGCGTAACCGCGTTCTTTGATGGGCGCGGTGAGCGCGGCGCGAAATGTTTTTTTCAAATCCTTCATCAACACGCGGTCTTGCGGTCGTTTGGGACCTGCGAGGGATGGCTCGACGGTCGAGAGGTCGAGTTCGAGCATGTCGGTAAAAACAGGGTCAGGCATATCGTCCGTGCGGAAGATACCTTGCTCTTTGGCATAGCGTTCCAACAAATCTGCGGAACGCGCGCGTCCGGTTACGCGCAAGTAGCGTAACGTCTCGGCATCGGTGGGGAAAAAGCCGCATGTCGCGCCATATTCCGGCGCCATGTTGCCAATCGTCGCGCGGTCGGGCAGGGACATGGACGAAAGTCCCGCGCCGAAAAATTCTACGAATTTATCTACGACACCTTTTTTCCGCAACATCTGCGTAACGGTCAACACCAAGTCCGTTGCGGTCACACCATCGCGCAGCGAACCCGAAAGTTTCATTCCAATTACTTGCGGCGTCACCATATACAGCGGTTGTCCCAACATCACCGCTTCGGCTTCAATCCCGCCGACGCCCCAACCGAGCACGCCGAGTCCGTTAATCATTGTCGTGTGCGAATCGGTGCCGACGAGCGTGTCGGGGAAAATATTTCCGTCGCGGGTGAGGACGCCTTGCGCGAGATATTCCAAATTCACTTGATGCACGATGCCGGTCGCCGGCGGCACGACACGCAAATTTTCAAACGCTTGCGAACCCCATTTCAAAAATTCATAGCGTTCGCGATTGCGTTGAAATTCCAATTCCGCGTTGCGAATGAGCGCGGTCTCGTTGCCAAAAAAATCTACCTGGACCGAATGGTCAATCACCAAATCCACCGAAACGAGCGGATTGATTTTTTTGGGGTCGCCGCCGAGTTGTTTCATTGCATCGCGCATGGCGGCGAGGTCCACCACGCACGGGACGCCGGTGAAATCCTGCATGACGACGCGCGCGGGCATGAACGGCAGTTCCATCTGTGCGGGCTTGAGCGCGTCCCATGACGCGAGATTTTTTACATCTTGCTCTGTGACAATGTAATTGTCTACATTGCGGAGTACGGCTTCGAGCAGAATTTTTATTGAAAAGGGGAGACGTTCGAGGTTGGACGCGAGTCCGAGCCGGGCGAGTTGGTCGAGACGATACATCGTGTACTCGCCGAGCGGCGCGCGGGCGCCAAACGCATCAATGCGGCTTGCCATATTTGTTTTTCCTTTCGGGACTCACAGGGTCCCAATCAAATGTCTGACCACACAGGGGTCAGCATCACAATTATAGCACAATCAATCCGACAATCTTTGTGCCGAATTCATTTCGCGGGCTGCAACACTTCGCGCAACACCATCACATCTTGTTCGCCCAAACCTTGCGCGAGTCCGATGTGCATGATTTCGCGCGCAGCGGCGACGGTGGGCAGGGGGACATGATGGTCCAGTCCTTCCGCGAGCGCGTACGTCATATCTTTGTGCATCAGGCGCAAAGAAAACGCGGCATTGTAATTGCGCGCCAACAGCTGCGGCAGTTTGCGTTGAAAGAGAATGGGCGAAACGGTTGTTTGCGTCAACACGGACGCGACTTGAGCGGTGTCCATACCGCTCGCTTCCGCCAGCGCAATGCCTTCCACCAAAACCAATTGCTCGACGCCGCCAATCAAATTGTTGATGAGTTTCATCATCGCGCCGCTGCCGTTCGCGCCGAGATGATGAATGGTTTTGCCCATCGCCATCAAAACGGGGCGCGCGCGTTCGATGGCGTCCGCGTCACCGCCGACGAAAAAAATCAGTTCGCCGTTTTCCGCCTGTGCTTTGCTGCCGGTGACCGGCGCATCGAGAAAGGCACACCCGCGCGCGGCGGCGTGCTGCGCGAGTTCGCGCATACACGCAGGCGAGAGCGTGCTCGAGTCAATGCACACCGCGCCCGGCTGCGCGCCGGCAAGTGCGCCCTCTTCACCCAACCACACCGCGCGCGCGGCATGGTCATCGGCAACCATGCTGATAATCACGTCGGCGTTTTCCGCCGCCGCACGCGGAGAAGCGGCAACTTGCGCGCCCTCATGGGCGAGTTCCTCTGCGCGCGCAGAGGTGCGATTGTAGACGGTGAGTGTATGTCCACTTTGGAGCAAGTTATGTGCCATGCCCCTGCCCATAATGCCGAGACCGAGAAAGGCAATGTGTTTCATTGGCGTAAGAAAAGAAATAGGAAAGCAGGTAGACAAAGTGGCTGCCTGTTTCCTTGTTTCCCTTTTTTGCGATTTCTCCTTTGTGATATGCTATACTCGCGCACAGCGCATTATACACGAGTGCTTATGTATTTATTTCCTGAAATTTTGATTATCGTCAAAGGCGGCGGCGATTTGGGAACGGGCGTCGCGTGGCGTTTGCACAAGGCAGGGTTTCCCGTCGCGATAACGGAACTCGCGCAGCCGCTGGTGGTTCGACGTACTGTCGCATTCGCCAGCGCGGTGTACGACGGCGAATGCGCGGTGGAAGGCGTGACCGCGTGGCGCGCGGAATCCATTCACGACGCGCGCACTTTGATTGACGATGAGATGATTCCCGTGCTGGTGGACCCGCAGTGCAATGCGCGTGCGGAATTGCAGCCGACGATTTTGATTGACGCCATCATGGCGAAAAAAAATACCGGCACACACATCACCGATGCGCCATTCGTCATGGCGCTCGGTCCGGGCTTGGCGCCACAGCGCGATTGTCACTGTGTTGTTGAAACACAACGCGGGCACAATCTCGGGCGTGTGTGGTGGCATCGCGCGGCAGAAGAAAATACGGGCGTGCCCGGCGAGATTGGCGGCAAGAGCGCGGAACGCGTTTTGCGCGCGCCGAGTGATGGAACGGTGACAGCTAAAAAAAGAATTGGCGATGTCGTCACGCAGAATCAAGTGCTGGCGCAAGTGGACGGGGTTGACGTTCGCGCGCCGTTCGATGGCGTCCTGCGCGGGCTGGTGCATGATGGATTGTTTGTCACGCGCGGATTGAAAATTGGAGATGTTGACCCGCGCGCACAGCGCGAACATTGTTTCACGGTGAGCGACAAAGCATTGGCGATAGGGGGGGGGGCGTTGGAAGCGGCGTTGGAATGGCTGAAAATCCATCGCGGCTAGACCACATTCGCACGCGCCGTTTCATGCGTTATCTTTTTAGAAAGGAACGCATTTCCAAAAAAAGATTTTCGGTACGGTCGGTTACAAAGCAAGGTGAACAATCCATCACCAATTCACCTGCTCATATCTTGGCGAGATGCGTTGAGAGACCAATGACAACTGAACTTGTGCTCGTGCGTCATGGACACGCGGTGCGCGTCAAGGGCGATTATGTTCATGCGCCGCTCACCGAGTTGGGACGCAAGCAAGCGGAATTGACGGGTCTGCGTTTTTGCAGCGAAGATTTCGAGTTCGAGGGATTTTATTGCAGTCCCTTGCTTCGCACCAAAGAGACATCGGCAATCATCGGAAGTAAAACGCAAAAAATTCCAAACATACAGAACGGCATTCAAGAGCTCGAAGGATTTGAAGTGCCGCTGCTGGTCGCATCGGAATTTCTCGCGCATTTTGGTTGGTTCGGCGGGTACTTGTACGAAAACGCGGGCAAGCCGCTGCACTGGCCCATTATTGGACGCGTGTCGCAAGTGATTAGCGAACTTGTAAAAAAACACGCCGGCGGGCGCGTTGCCGTCGTCACGCACAGCGGTGTCATTTCGTCGGTGCTCGCGTGGTATTTTCCAAACAAGCGGCGGCGTTGGTGGACGTATACCGTTGACAATTGCTCATTGACGCGATTATGGATTGATGGGACGCACGCGGAAATCATTGTCGTCAATGACACATATCATTTGAGCGACGCGCTAACGACCAAACAACCGCCTGCGGCAACGGTGGAGGTTGCAAAGAAAGTCGAAGTACAAGCCGAAGAAATTGTCGCGCCCAAAAGTGACAAAGCGAAAAACGCGATGCTGAAATGAAATTGGCGCAAGCGCTCGGGATACGCGACAAACAGGTCGTTGCGTTTGTTGGCGGCGGGGGTAAAACGACTGCCATGTTTCGCCTTGCCGACGAACTGGTTACACAAGGCAAGTGCGTCGTGACGACGACCACCACGCGCATTTTTGCTTCACAGATTCAACTCGCGCCAAAACATTGGAGATTGGAGCGTGGAGATTGGCGCTTGCAGATGCAACAGCTGCGCGCGGCTTTGCATAATTCTAGGCATCTTTTGATTGTCGGTGCGACAACAGAGGATGGCAAGGCGTTTGGCGTGGCGCCAGAAATGATTGATGCACTGGTGGCGTTGGAAGATGAAATGGATGTGGTGTTGGTGGAAGCGGACGGTTCGCGTATGCGTCCCTTCAAAGCGCCCGCCGAGCACGAGCCGGTGATTCCGCATTCGACAACATTGCTCGTTCCGGTTGTTGGAATTGACACGGTTGGAAAAACACTTACGGATGCGCATGTGCATCGCGCGGAACGGGTCGCGCAAATTTTGAATGTGCCCCTTGGTACGATTTTGGAAAATGAACATATCGCGCGTGTGATAGCCAACGTGAACGGCGGTTTGAAAAATAAACCCGCATCTGCGCGCGTCGTTCCGCTCATCAACAAAGTAGAGAATGCGGAACAGCGGCGCGCGGCGCGTGAAATCGCAGTGGAACTTTTGCGGAACGATTCGATTGATGCTGTCGCCATTGGCGCGGTGAAAGATTCCGCGTTGCCTATCACAGCACTTCAATCGCGCGTGTCGGCTGTGATTCTCGCGGCGGGCGGTTCGACGCGCATGCGCGGTCAAATCAAACAGCTGTTGCCGTGGGGCGATACGACGTTTGTGGGCAACGCCGTGCGAGTCGCGCAAGCGTCGCAAGTGAATGAAATTGTGGTCGTGACGGGGAACCGCGCGCAAGAGGTCAAAACCGCAATTGAGCAATGGGGAGAAATACGCGTCATACACAACCCCGCGTGGGAAACCGGGCGCGCGTCCAGTGTTCGCAGCGGAATTGGCGCGTTGGCAGCGAATTCGAGCGCGGCGATTTTTATTAACGCCGACCAACCCTTTCTCAGTCCGCGCGTGTTGGACGCAATTCTGGAAACTTTTTCCGCGACGCGCGCGCCGATTGTGGTGCCTGTCTATGAGGGCGGAACGGGCAGTCCGGTTTTGTTTGCGCGTGAACTGTTTGACGAATTGAACGCGCTGCAAGGCGAACAGGGCGGACGGGACCTTTTGGAAAGATATCGCGCGCATTTGGCACGCGTCGAAATTGCGGATGCGCGCGCGGGATTGGATTTGGATACACCCGAAGAATATGCGGCGGCACAGAGGATTCGCGGCGATGATTAACGTGAACGCGCCCGTCACGCTTCCGAACGATACTGCGTTAATACAAGTGATTCAACTGTTTTTGATTCGACATGGCAACGCGCGCAAGCGGCGCGGGGAAACGTACGTCACCGCGCCGCTCACGGAACTGGGACGGCAACAGGCAAAGCGGACGGGAGATTATTTCAAACAACAAGGCATTTCTTTTGACGGTTTTTATTCCAGCTCGCTCTTGCGCGCTGTCGAAACCGCGAACCTGATTGGTGCCGAAATCGGGCAGACGCCAACGGTGCGCGGCGGAATTCAAGAAATGGAGTATCGCGAAATTCCCGCGACGATTTTGGCAGAATTGTTTACGCGCACCGGAGTGTTAAATCGGTATTTGGAAAATCGCATCGGCAAAGCGGTGCGTTATCCAATGATTGGGCGCGTGGCGAACGGACTGTTGGAAATCTTGGCGCAGCACGCGCAGGGACAAATTGGTTTGGTCGTTCACGGCGGCGTCATTTCCAGTGTGCTGTCGTGGTATTTTCCGCGCGAACGCAGACGTTGGTGGCGCGAAACAGTGGGCAATTGTTCGATTACGCATTTGGAAATTTCTAACGGGCGCGCCGCCCTGCGCGAATTTGATTTCACTGCTCATCTAGGAAATTTGGCATCCACCGCGCATCAACGCAATTATACGTTTACGGGCGATGAAGGGGTATGATATAATTTCGGTATATGAGTCCTGAATCTATTTCCTTTTGGGCAGACGTGGCAGCGATTTATTGCGTTGTCAATGCTTTGATTCTGACGCTTGTCAGCGGCGTGGCGTTGGGTTTGGGCTGGTGGTATTTGCGTAAAGGACGCAAAGCGCTCGGGATGCCTTTGTTGATGGCACAAGTCTATACCTTGCGCGCGCAGCATATCACGATGCAGGTGACGGATGCTATCGCGAACGTGCCGATTGGGATTCATACGACGACGGCGCGCCTCAAAGTGACGGCACAGACCTTGATGCGCGGCAAGAGCGGTCTCTGACCGGCGCAACCCTATTTGCAGAACGGAGGCTGGCATTGCCAGTCAAAAGAAATATGGCACAAGAACCTTTTTTCAAACAGAGCGAGGCGCAAATGGCGTGGGACGATTTGAGAACGAGTCCCGCTTTTCCCGCGATTGTCGGCGGCATCGCGGGCGCGTTGGGCGGCGCTGCGTTGATGGTGTTATTGGGAGGACGCAAGTCAAAAGAAAAATTGCCGTTGGCGTATGATGAAAGTGGCAATCAAGTCAAAGTGGTGTACTTGCCGCAGCAAGCTTCGCCGCGCATCGCGGGATTCACGCCGACCGATTTGGTTACGCTCGCGACCATCGGGATTTCGCTCGTGCGCCAAATCCAAGACATGGCACAAATCAAAGGATTGGAAAAAGATACTGCCGTGTTGCAAGACCAAAAAGAAATTTTGCAGGACAAAACCGGCGTGCCTGCGCCGCCCGCGCACACCGTTCCGGCTGCCAAAAAGAAATAATCGGTACGGAAAAAGCTGTAGTAAAATAAACTGCATATGATTCGAGAATGGAGCAATCGCAAACACCGCGTCGGGGTGACAGGCGATTGTTCTTTTTTGCCCGTGTGAAAATTTGTCGCATCTCATTTGAGGTCGAACGTACGAGTATTGCGTATGAGTGAAATGTATCCGAAACGCGATGCGCGCGATCCCGCGTTGCTGGATTTGGGAGAATTGGATCGCTATGAACGCGCGAGCATTCCGGCGGGTCCGCCGCCCAAGCAAGACCCCCGGCAGCGCGTATTGAATTTTGACGAAGTGTTTTTGGGTTATAGCGAGGAACAAGCCATTGTCGAAGCGGCGCGTTGTATTCATTGTCCCTCGCCCGAGCCGTGTATTCTCGGCTGCCCTTTACACAATGATATTCCGACGGCGATGTTGTTGATTGAACAGCGGCGCTTTGTGGATGCGGCGAATGTATTTCGCGCGACGAGCAACATGCCCGAAGTGTGCGGACGCATTTGCCCGCAGGAAAGTTTGTGCGAAGGTTCCTGCACGGTCGCGGGGTATGACCGCGCCGTCAACATTGGCAAACTCGAAGCGTATTGTTCTGATTGGCAGAGGCATCATGAAGGTTTTCCACATTATCAGATTGCGTCGCCGACGGGGCGCCGCGTGGCGATTGTGGGCAGTGGTCCGGCGGGCATGGCAGTGGCGGAAGAGTTGATGCGCGATGGACATCAAGTCGTCGTGTACGAAGAATGGCCCAAACCCGGCGGTTTGAACGTGTACGGCATTCCGGGTTTCAAGTTGTATAAAGGCATCATTTTTCAAAAAGCGGAATGGCTCGAAAGCTATGGTGTGAAATTTATTTGCAACACGCGCGTCGGGCAAGACATTGCGCTGCAAACATTGTTGGACGAATATGACGCGGTGTTTTTGGGCATCGGCGCGCCGATTGGCAATAAAGCGCGCTTGCCGGGTGAAGAGTTAAAGGGCGTTTATCAAGCGACCGAATTTTTGGTGCGCGCGAATCTGCCGCTCGAAGACTTACCCGCGCGGATGCGTTCGCGTCCCGAAATCGGCAAACATATGGCGGTTATCGGCGGTGGTGATACGTCAATGGATTGCGTGCGGAGTTCGATTCGGTTGCAAAGACAGGCGGGCATGACGGATGCGGTGATTACCGATTACTATCGCCGCACGGAAAATGAAATGCCCGGACGCGCCGAAGAACGGATGCACGCGAAACAAGAAGGTGTGCAATTTGAATTTCTGGTCGCGCCCGTCGCGTTTCACGGTGACGAAGACGGGCATGTGCGAAAATTGGAGTTGCAGCGGATGGCGTTGGGCGCGCCGGATGCGTCGGGACGGCGTTCACCGCAACCGGTGGAAGGTTCAAATTTTCTGGTGCCGGCGGATGTGGTCGTTCTCGCACTCGGGTACAGTCCTGACCCAACGATTGGCAATTCGATGCCGGAATTGGAAAAGGGATGGAAAGGTTTGTTCAAGGTGGAAACAGAATTTACAGGCGCGACGAATCTGCCCGGATTATATGCGGCGGGTGATGATGTGCGCGGCGCGGATTTGGTCGTCACCGCGATTGCGGCGGCGCGACATGCCGCGCGCGCGATGGATGCGTATTTGAGGAGTTTGGATGCGTCGCCGAAGGGTCGGCTTGAAAACATTCATATAACTGCATCAACTTTGGTTGCGGCGGAATGACGTAAAAAAGACTCATCCTGAAATAGTTGGTTTCGGATGAGTCTTTTTTTGCGTTACTTCTAATTGGCAGGATGCTTATTTGGGTTTCGATGCGAATTGTTGAATGGTCTCACCAGTCATCGCATCAATAACGTAGTTCCAATCGCTTGGAATCGCTTTGAGTGGTTGCGCTTTTTTCGGATCCGCCACAGCGGGTCCGCTAACCGGCATGACACTCACTCCGCAAAAAGTGACAACCCATGCTGGCACATTTTGGTAGAGCAAATTTTTATCGGCCTCTTCATCATTTCCAACGGTAGAGGCAGCGCCCACAATATCGTTGCTGAAAAGAACATATTGAACTTTGACCGCTGGAGCTGGTAGTTGCGCGCTAACGTATGAGTTCTTGATTGCAGTCTCCAACGCGTTCTGTTCGCTGATCTTTGGAATGCCAACTTGAGCTGGGTCAGCTGGGTCATAATGAATAAAGCTTGAAAATGGCGTACCACTTCCGCATGCTGCTTCAATAGACTGAGTGTCGCTCTTGCTTAGATTTTGTGCTTTTGCGGGTGGAGCATAGGGATGATTGCCTAAAGCAAAAGCAACAAAAGCAAGCAAAATAGTTATCACGATCCAAGTTATGGGGTGTATTGAAAATTTCACAGACAAATATCCTTCTTAATGAACGCGTGAGAATAGACAGAATCCAAGTGCTCTTTCACTGAAGAGGATCTGTCCAAACCTGTAAGGTAGAATCATCCACGCGCCGACGATGGTAGCGAGGTCCGCCCTTTTGAGTTGGGATACCGGCGGGGGGAACCCAATTACATCCACCGCAAGACTGATATTGCATTGCACTAAAAATCGCCCGATCACCATTGGTTCCAGGAATATCGTCACCTAAATCATGTGTTTCTGCTAAATATTGTCGCGACCACGGTTGAGCACCCCACCCGTCTGGAGGTGGTAGGGCTGCATCAAAGGGAGTTTCGTCAACTCGCACCAAATCAATCCACATGTTGACACGGTGTTTTCCTGGGCTGTATCTCACTTGATATGAGTGGTTTCCGGGAGTTGGAGCACCATACAATTGTGGTGGGTCAACGTTATTTATGTTCTGCCCCCATTCACTGAACTTGACAAACCCACCAGCCCACTTCAAATAGCCGGATTGTGCGAACATGCCGCCGTCTTGGGTTGTTAGACCAGCTGCAAGCATGACCCAAATCGATGAGGTAGATACGTTGCCATTTCCGCATGTCAGGGGCTCACGAGTATTAATGTAAGAACTTACTGCAATCGCATTTGGACTAACCCCAGCTTGCCCAAAATCTACTGCACTAGTAAAGTGCAATACCTGTCCATTCTCTTGACATGCTTGAGCTGCATCAATATGCGAACTCGCGAACATACTTGAGAATAGTGACAAAATGAAAACGCCAACTATAACCGCGACCGAAACCCGAAGTTGACGAACGAGTTCCGTATTCCTTCTTTTAATCAAATAGGGACATGTTCTGAATAGATTGATTTATCGAACTTTCGCTATGAATCCAGTACAGCGCTACTCCCTCAAGAAAAACAAGATTCATCCGAAATTTGAGCCAGGATGAATCCTGTTCTCTGAATTCACATTCCATTTCCCTCGCTTGGTGTTGAAACGGGTTCTTCAGGCACAATCATTATCGCGGTGGTTTCGACAGTGGTCGAGATTGCGGAAACATTCAGCGGTGGGGGCGCAGGCGCGGGCGTTGGTGTGGCGAGGGCGCGCAGCACTTCGGGATGTTCGCGGCGGAAATGCAAGAGCCGCAGTGTGCGTCCTTCCATATCGCGGATTTCTTCTTCGAGGATGCGGCGTTCTTTGAACCCGGTCAGAATCATGTCCACTTGCATTGGGGTCAATTCGACTTGATTGCTCGGGGCGAGCGCGTGCGTCTTTACAAAGAGGAAAGTGAGATAGGGGCGGGTGCGGTCGAGATATTCAATTAGTTTGAGGAGTTTGATTTCCGCTTGCTGCAAGTCGGGGAATTCAGACGTGTCCAAAGTAGGGTAAGGTTTTCCAAGCGTTACCGGTTCGCGGACAATCGGCGTCCAACCTTCTTCAAAAATCGGGTCATTAATATCGGCAGCGGCAATCAAATCATTTGACACACAACCCGGCACGCCGGACACGACGACTTTTTTGTTAAAGCGATAGCGCGCGCGGGCGACGGCGCGAATAAAATCGCTGTCGCCGGTCATTAAAATCAAAGTGGTCACTGTGGGACGGTCCAGCAAGCAGTCAATAATGTCCAAAAGCATTGCCATATCGGACGAGCTTTTGTGCGCGACATCGGGACTGCGGCGGGGAATATCGCGCGGGGAAATGCCGGCGACTTCGAGCTTGCGGCGATAGAATTCGGGGTGCTCGGTAAAGTCCGCATACGCGTTCGCGAGCGCGACGGGTCCGTATTTGCGGGCTTTTTCCATCAATTTTTGCGGCTCGGGTTCTATACCATATGTGTTCTTCAAGCCGTACCTAACATTCTCAAAATCAATGAACAAGGCGACTTCGCCATTTTCTGACATCGTACTTGTACAACCCTAACTCACTCGGTGACGCTGGAGAGCGATGTCATGACATTTCACCAAAAGGTCCAAAAGCTCTCTGACGCCAACATGCAATGACGGAAAAACAATCTTTGAGCAACCTGAACCGTCATCCAAGAGTGAGCTAGCGCCGTATCTCTCCCAATCAACAGGAATTACCTACGCGCTGCATTTGTGAAACAATACGAATAGGTTTAAAGTTTGGCAGGATTTTAACAGCATCACTATATGTTGTCAATCATCTTTTCGCGCTATGTCAAAATCTTGAAATGGGTTGCGCGCGCGGTCATTCTTTTTGGCTTTGGATACGTTGTTTGGCAGTTCGCCGCGCCGCCGCCGATTCTGGTGACGCTCGGTGCGCCGCAAACGGTACAAACGCTTCATCCCAAGATGGGCGTGCATACGCGCATGACGGACGAAGTGGAAACATGGAAAATCAAAAAGAATTATGAAATGGTGCGCGAGATGGGCGCAACCTATGTGGTTGAGTTTTTTCCGTGGGCGTACATTGAAAATGCCAAAGGCGAGTTCGATTGGCAGCACGCCGACGAAATGGTGGACTATGCGCGCACGCAAGGGCTCACCATGATGGCGCGTTTGGGGTTTGTGCCGCCGTGGGCGCGTCCCGAAAATACTTCGGTCACGTATTTGGATGAAAACGCGTATCAGGACTTTGGTGATTTCGTCGCCGCGTTCGCGGAACATTTTCGCGGGCGCGTCAATTATCTCATCATCTGGAACGAGCCAAATGTAAATTTTGAATGGGGACAGCGCCCCGTTGACCCCGCAGCGTATACGGCGCTGTTAAAAGCAGTGTATGGGCGGGCGCATGAAAAAAATCCCGATGTAAAAATTCTCGCCGGAGCCTTGGCGCCCAATCTCGCGCCGCCCGGGGCAACGGATGCGATGAACGATTTGGAATACCTCGACAAAATGTATCAAGCGGGCGCGCAAAATTATTTTGACATTTTGTCCGTTCACGCGTACGGGTGGAAATCGCCCGAAGACGAAACCCCCTCGCCCGACCGCGTAAATTTCCGCCGCACGGAATTGCTGCGCGACATCATGCTGAAATACGGTGACGACGCGAAAAGTGTGATGCTCACGGAAGGCGGCTGGAATGACCATCCGCGTTGGACGAAAGCGGTGACACCCGCCGAACGCATTCAAAACACCATCGCCGCGTACGATTGGTGTGAAAAAACGGAATGGATTGCCGCGTGCGCGTTGTGGGTATTCCGTACACCCGCGCCGACGTACACGTTCAACGATTATTTCACATTTGTCACCCCCGACTTTGATGCGAAACCAATTTATTATGAAGTGCGGAAATACGCGCGCGGCGAGTAGGGTTGCGCGTTGTGCGCGTTTCGAGATGGAGAGATGGAGAGTAATCAATTTTCAGTGTTCCGTGAGCAGAGGTCGATGATTAGGAATTGGCGCGTCGGTTCTCTTCCGTTTGCTCTTGTCCTGAGTACGGCGTTACTGCTGATTGCTTACTGGTTACTTGCGCCCCAATCTCCGCCGAAACCCGACGACACGTGGACGCGCATTCAAAGCGAACGCGTGCTTCGCATCGGCATTGACCCGAGTTCGCCGCCGTTCATTGTGGATGATGGCACAGGAAAACTTTCGGGCTTTGATGTCGCGCTGGCGAATGAATTGGCGAAAACGTGGGGCGTGAGCATTCAGTACGTTTATACCGGCTTTGATGGTTTGTATGACGCATTGAATGCCCAACAATTCGACCTGATTTTGTCCGCGCTGCCGTACAATCCAAACAAGACGCAAGATGTTTTTTTCTCGCACGCCTATTTCAACAACGGACCTGTTTTAATTGTGCGCGGCGATGACGCGACGACAACTGATTTGGCAAATTTGCAGAACCGCACCATCGCCGTAGAACTCGGTTCGAACGGCGATGCCGCCGCGCGCAAATGGCAAAAACGTTACGCGTTGAATTTAAAACAATTTGATACCTCGTTCGACGCGCTGCGCGCATTACCGCGCGGTGAAGCCAGTGCGGCGATTGTGGACCCGATTACGTTCATTGATTTTCAACGCGCCGAGGCGGATACGGGAATAAAAAATTGGCGCATCGTCGGCAAACCCCTCGCAGATGAAAATTATATTATCGCCGTGCGAAGAGATTCGCCGTCACTGTTGAAAGAAATTAACGCGGTGATTGATTCGTTACGGGCAGATGGACGTTTGGAGGAACTGCAAAAGGAAAATTTCTGACACAAAAAATCCGTCGCGTTGTGCACGACGGATTTTTTTTTACACCGGCTGCGGCTTGGTTCGCAAGCCCAACATTTTTTCGTGGGCGAGAATACTTTGGATGATACCAATCATCATCAAGTACGTAACGAGCGAACTGCCACCCGAACTGACAAAGGGCAGGGGAATGCCCGTGACCGGCATGATGCCCACGTTCATACCCAAATTGACGAACGCTTGAAAGAATAACGCGGCGGAAAAGCCGACCGCAGTCAAGCGCCCGAAGGTGGAACGTGACACTTGTGCCGCGCGCAGCATTCGCAAAAGCACAAACGCGTACAGCGCAAAGAAAAACACGCCGCCGAAAAATCCCAACTCTTCCCCGATGACGGAAAAGATAAAGTCGGTGTGACGAATGCGAAGAAACTGCAATTGGCTCTGCGTCCCGGCGCCAATTCCGCGTCCCAAGACTTGTCCCGAACCGATGGCAATGCGCGCCTGATTCACGTTGTAACCCGAACCGAGTGGGTCAGCCGCCGGATTCAAAAAGGTGGTGATACGGTCGCGTTGATACGGCTGCAAGGTCAGATAAATAATCGGCAGCAGCACGGCGAGAATAATCGCAATCGTCAAAAGTTGTCGCCATGACAAGCCCGCCGCGAGCACCATAATGCCCCAAACGAACATGAAAATCAGCGACGTTCCCAAATCGGGTTGTACGTAGGTCATGCCGCTGGGAATCGCGACAAGGGCAAACGAAAAAACCAACGTGCGCCATTTGTCCATCTTTTTGCTGTTGTCCGCGAGAAATTTGGCGAGCACCAACACGAGAAACAATTTTCCCACTTCGGATGGTTGCAGCTGAAAAGGACCGAGCGGAATCCAACGCTGTGCGCCGAGCGTGAACTGTCCCAAGAAAAACACAATCGCCAGCATCGCCAACAGCGCGAGATAAAACAGCCACTGCAAGCTCGCGAGAATGCGATAGTCCATCTGCGAAAGAATAAACAGCACGACGAACCCGCCGATGGCGTACAAAATTTGGCGAAAGGTGAAATCTTGGAGCAGATTGCTCGTGTCGAACAATCCTTCGACCGCAGCAGTGGTGTTGTTGATGAGGATGATTCCCAGCAGAACCAAAAGTCCTACCGCGAGAATCAACAGCCAGTCAAAATTTTGAAAGAGGCGACGTTCTTGTAAAACCACGCGTGCATTTATGATTTATGATTTATGATTTTTGAATTGCTCCGAATTCGCGCAAATCGAAAATCATAAATCACAAACCCAAAATCCAAAATCATTCTCCCGAGGCGGCTTTGGCGCGCACCGCTTTGATGGGAATGTCCGCGATAAGACGTTGGCCGCGCTCGCCGCGTTCCGTCGTAATACGCATGCCCTCGCGGTCAATATCAATCCGCTGCGAAATGGCGCGCACAATATCGTCTTGCAGCATGTGCAGTAATTCCGGCGAAAGATTGCTGCGGTCAATTTGAATCGCAACTTTGAGCCGCGATTTGGCAACTTGCGCGCTGGGCTCGGAGCGCCTGAAAAGGGAATCGAACCAACTCACGCGCCACCTCCGCCATTTGGACTGCGAAACCACCGCTGCACGCGCGATAAAATTCCGGTTTCATCTTCAAACACGCCGAACGGCACATCTTCGCCAAGGAGCCGCCGCGCAATGCGCCCGTACGCCTGTCCGGCTCGGGATTTTTGTTCATAGGCAACCGGATTGCCGCGATTGGTCGAAGTAATAATCGTTTCGTCTTCCGGCACGATGCCAATCAAATCAATCGCCAGAATTTCCAACACATCATCGGTAGCGAGCATGTCACCGCGTTTCACCATGCCCGGACGCAGGCGATTGAGAATCAATTGCGGTTTCGGTTTTTCTGCCGCTTCCACCAAACCGATAATGCGGTCGGCGTCGCGCACCGCGCTCACTTCGGGAGTTGTCACAATCAACACCCGGTCGGCGGGCGCAATCGCATTCTTGAAACCATGCTCGATGCCTGCGGGCGAATCAATAATGATAAAGTCCACTTCGGCGCGCAAGTCATCCGCAAGTTTCATCATTTGCTGCGGGTTCACCGCTGTCTTGTCGCGCGTCTGGGCGGCGGGCAGCATCTGTAATTCCGGCAAGCGTTTGTCGCGAATCAATGCCTGCCGCAAACGCGCGCGCCCTTCTACCACATCCACAATGTCATAGACAATCCGATTTTCCAAACCCAACACAACGTCGAGGTTCCGCAGCCCGATGTCCGCGTCCACACACGCTACGCGTTTGCCATGGCGCGCCAACGCCACGCCCAAATTTGCAGTAGTGGTCGTTTTACCCACACCGCCCTTGCCTGAAGTGATGGTGATAACAGTCCCGGACATACGAATTAACGCTTTAGGAGTTGGGATTTATGATTTCCGCTTATGAGCGCGTCGTTTGCCCGCAAATCATACACCAACAATCATAAATCAAAAATACATTCACTCTTTTATTTTCCACGCTTCAATCAAAATGCGTCCTTCGCGCACGCGCGCAATTTCGGGACCACGCTGGGGACGTGGCGATTCGTCGGGCGCACGCGCGATAAAAGTTCCAATGCGTAACTGTGTCGGCATCAACTGCAGCGCCGACACCACCGCGTTGCTGTTGCCCGAAGCGCCTGCGTGCACGACTCCGCGCAATCTGCCCCAGACCAACACATCGCCGGCGGCAACAATTTCTGCGCCGGGATTCACATCACCCATGACGACAACATGTCCCGCATAGCGAATCGCTTGACCCGAGCGCAGTGTGCGCGGACACAATGCGGCTTCTTCCCAAACGGCGACGTTTGATATTTGCGGTGGCAGGGAAAGCGGCGGTTCGCTCAATCCCGGCAAGTGTGCTTGGGTGCCATTACTTGCCCACTCGAACGTCATGTCATGCAGTTCGAGCAGCCACGCCAACTCTTCGGCTTGAACCGGAGTGAGTGCGCGCTCGCCCGTTTCAATTCGCACATGCCGCGACCGAAAAATGTCTGCGGCGCGCGGGCGCTCCAATTCGAGCGCCAGTTCCGCAAGGATTTTGGACCAAGCCCCCTCACCAAGAACGACAACCAAACCGTCACCACTGCTCCTGAGCGTAATCATGGTGGGCGACAGCTCAATTGGTAAAGTCAACCCGTTTCATCAAATGAGCTCAAACCTTAATATATCATACCCTTCTTGAATTTTCCACTGGCACCGCGCGCAGAAAAAACAAAAATCCGCTTGCGGCGGATTTTTGGATGAAAACGATAACGACAGCGTCACACGCGCCACGGCTCGATGACGATGCGTCCCTCGCGCACGAGCGCCATTTCAGGGCTGCGCGTCTTGCGTTTCTTGTCATCGGCAGAACTCGCCGCGATAAAATTTCCGATTCGCAATTGCGGCGGGTTCAACGCGAACGCGCCAATTGTCGCGTGGTCGTCGCCACCCGCGCCCGCGTGCACCAACCCGCGCAGTTTTCCGAAAATCAATACATCGCCCGTTGCCACAATTTCCGCGCCGTCGTTCACATCGCCGTACACAATCACCGGTCCTTGATGATGAATGATTTGTCCCGAGCGCAGTGTGCGGCGAATCATCAGCACTTGATGCGCTTCGGTCTCGCGCGTGTACATGTCCGGGCGTTCCGCGCGCGGCGCGGGCGCCGCCGTCGCGGCGGGCATCATTGCGCCAACCTGAATATTGTGCGCCGCCAAAATGCTTTCCAATTCCTCCCGTTCCCCTTGATTCAAAAACCGCTTGCCCGTTTCAATGCTCACACGGGCGCCGCGAAAAAACGCGGAAGCATTCGGGCGCGCCAGCTGCTGTTCCAAATCGCGCAGTACACTGTCCCAATCGCCATCGCCGAGCACAATCAGGACCCCTTCGCGCGTGCCGCGCCAACTCACTTTGGCATCCGATTCCGTATTCATGGTGTGCCACCCTTGTACTTGGGAGAGTGCAGAGCTTGTCGTGTCAACATGGCTTGGTTATACAACGAGTTTTCGATTACGTCATTCACAGAGCGATTACAATCGCATACTTGGTATGCAGCGTTTAGACGTGACAGGTTTCGGCGGTGGAGTTCACCGCATAAACCTGTCACGTCTTGATGCAGAGTCATCAGAGCAGCTGCAAAAATGCTTGCACTACACGCGGGTCGAACGCTTTGCCTGCCTGGTCTTGCAAATACGCGCGCACTTGAATCTCCATCCACGCGGTGCGATAGGGACGATTTGAACGCAGCGCGTCCCACGTATCTACAACAGCAAAGATGCGCGCGGCGAACGGAATTTCTTCACCTTTGAGTCCGCGCGGATAACCGGAGCCGTCCCAGCGTTCATGGTGACAGTACGGGATTTCAAGTGAGCGGTTCAGGTAGGGGATCGGCGCGAGCATCTCGTACGCAAATTGCGGATGGCGCCGCATCACGCGCCATTCATCCGGTTCCAGCTTGTCGGGCTTGAGGAGAATGCGGTCGGGAATTCCCATCTTGCCAATGTCATGCAGCAGCGCACCGCGCTTGATGTGAATGAGGTCGGCTTCGCTCACGCCGAGCGCGCGCGCCAGCCGAAGCGTCAGTTCGGTAACACGTTGGGTATGTCCTTCGGTTTCGTGGTCGCGCATATCGAGCGCGCGCGACCAACCTTCAATCGTCGAATCGTACGCGAGTTTCAAATCTTGGTTGGTGCGTTCCAGATGATTGACGAGCGCGGCATTGTCCATGGTGAGCGCGGCTTGTGCCGCAATCGCGCCTGCCAGGTCGATCCATTCGCCGTCGGGTTGAATCAGCGTGCGCGAAAACAATTCCAATACACCTTGCAGTACGCCTTTGGCAATCAACGGAATGGCGACATAGCTTTTGAAATCTTCGTACGGCAAGAGCGGCGCGTGACCCAAGCCGTCTATGGCGTGGTCCAAATCGGGCACCACAATCACGCGGCGTTCCAGCGCGCACGCGCCCGCATATCCTTTGCCGAGCGCGAGTTGCGTATGCTGTAAGGCGCTGGTGCGAAAACCGCGCGCGGCGCTAAACAACAACGTTTGCGATGCGGGTTCATATTGCAAAACGGTTCCCGCATCCATATTCAATTGCGCCAACGCGTGTGTGAGCAAAATGTCGAGCGTCACGCGCAAATCGGTGCCCGCGCTGATGGCGGTATCAATGGCGCGCAATGCCGCGAGCTGCTGCATGCGTTGTTCTGTTTGTGCCAACGATGCCGCGCGCGCAAACGCGTTGCCCGCGATTTCGGCGATGGTGGTCAGCAACGCGACTTCGTTGGCGTCCAACACGCGCGGATGCGGAACAGAAATCGCGAAAACGCCGATGGGTTCGTGCACGTTGCGTACGGGCACCAGCGCGCCGCTGACCGCGTGCGGAACTTGGTCGCGCGCCAATTCACTCGTCAACGGGTCCGTCATAAAATCGCGCGTCAGATACGGCAGGTTCGTTTGCATGACTTGACCTGCAATCCCATCGTTTGCGGGAGCGCGGCGCGGTGTGCGCGTGAACCAGCCGCGTGATGCCTGCACAATCAAATCGCGGCGGTTCGCGGCGAGAAAGGCAATTTGCCCATCGCGCGCATTCAAGGCGCGCAGCGTTTCGTCCAACACGCGCGCAGAAATTTCTGCTTGCGTCATCGCTTGGCGCACAACCGTCGAAATGCGATTCAGCGCGTCCAATTCTTGCAAACGCTGTTGCGTTTCTTGCCACAGGCGCGCGTTTTCGAGCGCGGCAGAGACTTGGCGCGCAAACAGTGCGACGGTATCCAAATCGGACCGATTTAGATTATTGCCAATGACCATGAGAATGCCCGTCATGGTATTTTGCCGCATCAACGGCGCCATCAAGACCGCGCCGCGCGCAGCTTGTTCCAAAACCCATTCGGCGAGCAGCGCCGCTTCCGGCGCGAGCTGTTCTGTCGCCACCGGCGCGAGCGAGTCGCGCATGACGCTCTTGCCTGCTTCCAATTGGGTGAGTGCATCGCCCAACCAACGGAAAGGCAAAACCATGTTCGGTTTGGGGACGAATGCAAATTCCGCGCGCGCGGTAGAATGCGCGGACGTGTGGACATGCGCCAAGCCCTCTGGCGTGCGTTCGTACACTTGGGCGAAACTACCGAGCGCGCGCAGTTCGTCACAGGCGGCGCGAAAAATTTCGGCGGGTTCGCGCAGGGCTTGAATTTCGGCGGCAGCGCGGTTGAGCGATTCCAATTGAATGGCGCGCCGACGTGTCTCGTTGAGCAAGCGCGCATTTTCCAGCGCGATAGCGGCTTGGTCGGCAAACGCCAGCAGACGCTCCGACGCGGCATCATCAAAAAAATCAGTGGTCGCGCTGTCCAAATTCAAAAAACCAATCGTCTCGCCGCGCACGCGAATTGGCGCCGCCACATACGAACGAATCCATGCCGTCTCGGGAATGGGAATCCAGCCGCGCGCGCTTTGTGTATCGCGCAGCAGCAGCGGTGTTCCCGTTTTCAGCATTTGCTGCATGTTGGGGAAAGCTTGAATTTGAAAGGTCATGTCGCGAATGGACATGCGGTTTGGCTCGCCATAGCCGCGCGAACCTACGACGCGCGCGCGTGTGCCTTCAATCAACATCACGTTCGCGGCATCGTGCGGTACGACGCGTCCGACATGGGCGAGAATGCGCTCGATGACTTGCTCCAGGTTCAAAGTGCTGTTCAGTAACGCAGCCGTGTCGCGCAATGCTTCGGCGAGTTGGCGTTGTTCGCGTTCCGCGTGTTCGACCTGTTTGCGCGCAGTAATGTCTTGAAACAAAACAGCAAACTGTCCGTGTTTTGGACAGAATGCTGTAATCTGATAGTGTCGCCCCGTCGCGGCGCTGTAATTTTCAAAATGCGCGGACTCGCCTGTCAACGCCACGCGCCCGTAGGTTTCAATCCAAAAGAGTTCGAGATTCGGCAAAAGCGCGCGTGCCGTTTTGCCCACCAGGTCATCGGCGCGCAAGCCGGTCATGCGTTCATACGCCGGGTTGATTTGTAAAAAGCGATAATCAATGGGCATGCCCTGTGTGTCACAAATAATTTCGTGGAGCACAAAGCCGCTGTCCAATTCTTGGAAAAGTTGTTCCAGCATAGGCACTCCTTGAAAAAAACAAAACGATTATACAGCTGGCACGCCGCGCTGCGCGGCTTTGGTTTAGCTAATACTTTGGTCATGGGACAAACAATCTATCTTCATTGCGCGCAAGCTGCGCTATAATTTTTATGCCCCGGTCATTGGACAAAAGGAATCAAATGAAACAGCTTCGAACTGTATCACGACCCGAAGTCATTATCTTTGCGGCAGGGCTTGTCATTCTCGCGCTTGTGGCAGTGGAGCTTGGATTGGTGCAGGCGGCGCTGACGAGTGTTTCACCTGTACGCTCCACGCTCGACCCGCTGGCGACTTGGAATCTGACGTCGGTGCTGGACTTGTTATGGCGCTACAGTTGGGTTTTGATTTTGTTGGTGATGGCAATCTTTGCGGGACTGGGATTGATGCTGGTGCGCAATCGCCGCGCCGGCGAACAACAGAGCGCCGAGCTGGAACACAAGATTCAAGAACGCACCGCGCAGCTGGCATATGAACGCAATTTGCTGCGCACTTTGCTCGACCATATCCCCGCCGAAGTGTATATCAAAGATGCGCAAGGACGTTTTCTCGACGCGAATGCAATGGTGGCGCAAAAATTTGGCGTGGACGCGCCGGAAGCGTTGGTGGGCAAAACGGATTTGGATTTGCGCGCGAATGCGGCACAAGATTTCGCGCTCGAGCAAAATGTGCTTGCCACGGGCGAGCCGTTGTTGAATCGTGAAACAGTGGATGCAGAGAACCACCGCTGGCGTTTGGAAAACAAAATTGCGCTGCGCGACGGGCAGGGAAAAATCGTGGGCTTGGTCGGTCTCAATTGGTACATTACCGAGCGCAAGCAAACGGAACAAGCCCTACAGCAGCGCGCGGACGAGTTTGCGGCATTGTACGAAAGCAGCCGCGACCTCGCATCACAGACCGATTTGGCAAGTTTATTGGACACCCTTGTCCTGCGCGCGCGCCAACTTTTGAAAACCCCGTGGGGCGACATGGCGCTTTATGATGCGGCACGCGGCGACCTTGAATTTGTCGTGACGCAGAGCCGCGCCACGATGGTCGGCACGCGTCGCCAAATGGGTGTCGGCGTTGTGGGGCGGGTCGCTGAGACGCGCCAACCAATGTATGTTAACGATTACCCCGCGTGGGATGGGCGCATGGAGAAGTATGCCGAATCGGGCATTCGCTCCGTGCTCGCCGTTCCGATGTTGTATCGCGGCGAACTTGTTGGCGTGCTGTGTGTCATCGAAGTGGGCGCGGCGAGCCGCGATTTTGGCGAAGCCGATGTGCGCCTGTTGTCGCTCTTTGCCCAACAAGCGGCGAGCGCGGTCTATAATGCGCGGTCGCTTGAAACACAGCGCCGCGCGCGCGAACAAGCCGAAAAACTTTTAGCCGCGACACAGGCACTTGGCGCGACGCTCGATTTGCAGCAAGTGCTGGAACTCATCTTGAAAGAATTGCAGCAGGTGGTGCCGTACGACAGCGCGTCGGTTCAGGAACTCAAGGGCGACCAGCTGGAGATTCTCGGCGGCGTCGGCTTTACCAATTTGGCAGAAATTGTCGGCACGCGTTTCAATATTGTCAACGGCGACAATCCCAACAAACACGTTATCGCCAGCCGCAAGCCGCTTATCCTCGAAGATGCGGGCGATGAGTATCATAATTTTCGCGAGAAACGCTTTGACGTTTTGGAAATTCATTCGTGGCTCGGCGTACCGCTTTTATTTGGCGAGCGCATCATCGGGATGTTGACGCTCGATAAACGAGAGCCACAGTTCTACGCGCCCGCGTCCGCGCAGCTCGCGCTTGCTTTTGCCACGCAAGCGGCGATTGCAATTGAAAATGCGCGGCTGTTTGAAAAGACACAAGACGCGCTCGCGGTGAGCGAACGTTCGGAAGCCGCGCTGCGCCGCCAGACTGCGCGCTTGCGCGTGGCTGCTGACCTTGGACGCGCGGTGACGGCGATTTTGGAAATTGACCAGGTGGTCCCGCAAATCGCGACGCTCATTAACGAGTACTTTGGGTATTATCATATCGGATTGTTTCTGATAGACGAGAGCGGGAAATGGGCAGTGCTCAAAGGCAACAACGGCGAAATGCCGCATCCTTTGGACGGCAAAGAATTTCGCCTGCCCGTCGGCAATCCTACGAGTATGATTGGCTATGTCACGGGTAACGGCAGAGCTTATGTGAGCAGCGACGTGAGCGCCGACCCCCATTATTACTTTGAACCAACGCTTCCCGACGTGCGTTCGGAAGCGGTGTTTCCATTGATTGCGGGCGGCAAGATTATTGGCGCGCTCGATATTTCCTCCGACACGCGCGACGCATTCAAGGCGGATGATATTTCAATCCTGTCATTGGTTGCCGACCAAGCCGCGATTGCGATTCAGAACGCGCGTCTGTATCAAGCCGCACAACAAGAACTGGCAGAACGCAAGCGCGCCGAAGCCGAAACGCGCGAGCGCAATCGCGAGCTTGAAGTCATTACGCGTATTTCTGAAATCTATACGAGCACCCTCGACACCACTGACGCGCTGCAACAAATGGCGCGCGAAATGACCAAAATTTTTCGCGCGCGCAATTGCGGCATCGCAGTGCTCAATGCCGAAGGCACGGAACTCCAAGTCATTGCCGACGCGCTCGATGTAAAGCATGCGCAGCGCGCCGTCGGCATCGTCATTCCCGTCCTGGGCAATCCTTCGTCGCAGTATGTTATCGAGACCGGAAAATCGCTGGTCATCCCGCACGCGCAGACCGACCCGCGCACCGAGCTCATTCACGAACGCATGAAACAGCGCGGCACACATTGTCTTGCCATTGTGCCGCTCTTGTCCAAAACTCAAGTCATTGGCACGATTGGTTTGGACATGACCGACCCCAACGCTGTGTATAGTGAACGCGAAATACGCCTCGCGGAAACCATTGCAACGCAAATGGCGGGTGTGCTTGAAAAGGCGCAGCTCTTTGAATTGACCCAGCAGCACGCGCAAGAGCTGGCTGCTATCAACCAAGTGGCGAGCGCCATTTCACAACAGCTTGAATTGGAGCAGCTGTTGGAAACTGTGCATTCTCAAATTCAACGCGTCATGTCGGTGGACGCGTTCTTTGTCGCGCTGCTTGACGAGACGGGTGAGTGCGTCAGCTTTCCCTTTATCTTTGACGATGGCAAGCGCTTTCCTGCCGAAACCGAGCGCCAACTCCCCGTTGGCAATGTCAAACGCGCGATAGCGCAAGGTGAACCACTTTTGCTCCGCCGAACTCCCGCCGAGCTGCGAGACAAGACCACATCCGGCGCAAACACCATTGGCGCCCAGCGCTATGCGGCATCGCTGTTGTTTGTCCCGATGCGCATCGGCGCGCGGATAATTGGCTGCATTTCCGCGCAGAGTTATGAATTTAATGCCTACTCGTCGCGCGAGGCAGATGTGTTGGTCGGCATCGCCAATCATGTTGCCATTGCTATCCAAAATGCAAATCTGTTCAAGGAATCGCAAAACGCGCTCCAAAAAACGCAGCTCGCGCTGTTGCAGGTCGGCGAGGCACAGGGCAAGCTGGAAGAAAGCGAACTGCGCCTCCGCACGCTCTTTGCTGCTTCGCCCGACGCCATCATCGTGGTTGACCCGCATGACCCGGTGGTGCTCTGGCCCATCATGGACTGCAATCAAGTCATCAGCCGAATGACCGGCTATACACGCCAAGAGCTCATTGGACAGTCCATTAATCTGGTCAACGTGACCCCCGCGTCACGCGCCGAGTTTGATGAATTCGTCGCGCGTGTCCGCGAAAACGGCGTCGTGCGTATGGAAACCGCGCATCGGCACAAGGACGGTCACGAATACCCCATCGAAATTTCAATGACGCTGATTACCTCGAGCGGACGCGAATTGCTGATGGGCATTGCGCGTGATATTACGGAACGCAAACTCGCAGAGGAACGTTTGCGCGCCAACGAATCGCTCTATCGTTCATTGGTGGAAGCGATTCCGCAGTGTGTGACGCGCAAAGACCTGCAAGGACGCATCACGTTTGGCAACTCGCGTTACTTGGCGGACACGCAAAAGACACCGGCAGAAATTTACGGCAAGACTGATTTCGATTTTCATCCTTACGAATTGGCGACCAAGTACTGGCAAGATGATATGCGAATCATCCGCAGCGGCGAGCCGCTCGACACCATCGAAGAGCACGAACGCGGAGACGGCGCGCGCACGTTTGTGCATGTCATCAAAACGCCGCTGCGCGATGACGCGGGCAACATTAACGGCATTCAGACCATGTTTTGGGACATTACGTCCGAGCGCGAACAAAGCGAACGCCTGCGCGAACGCGAAGAACTGTTGTCCCGCGTTTTGGAAACGGTTGAGGACGGAATTTATATTGTTGACCGCACCGGCAAGATGACCTTTATCAACAAAGCCACCGAGCGCATTATCGGCATCACGCGCGACCAAATCTTGGGCGCACAGTACAACGACGCACGCTGGCAAATGACCACTCTCGACGGCAAGCCATTTCCCGAAGCACAACAGCCCTTTACCCAAATCATGGCAACGGGCGAGCCGGTGTACGATGTGGAGCAATCCATTTTGCGCGCCGATGGGACGCGAGTGACGGTCTCGATTAATGCCGCGCCTTTGCACGATGCCGATGGCAAAGTGGTTGGCGAGGTCGCCTCCATGACGGATATTACCGCGCGCAAACAAGCAGAAAACCAACTGCGCGAGAGTGAACGCCTGTTACGTCAGGCGCAGCAGATTGCGCACGTGGGTTCGTGGCGCTGGGATTTTGAAACCGGACACCTTGAATGGTCCGAAGAAATGTATCGCATCTATGGGATGGAACACGCGGACTTGACCCACGATATTCGACAGGTGATTGAACAAACCGTCCATCCCGACGACCGCGCGCGCGTGCATCAAGCAACCGACAAGAGTTTGAATGGACACGCCGCACCGTTGGAATATCGCGTGGTGCATCGTGACGGGCAGGAACGCACGGTATGGACGGAAGGCGAAATTGTCCGCGACGCAAGCGGCACCCCGCTCGGGATGGTCGGCATTGTGCAGGATATTACCGAACGCAAGCATGCCGAAGCCGAACTGCGCCGTCAAAATGAATATTTGGACGCGTTACACGAAACGACCATCAACTTGATTGGGCGACTGCATCTGCACGACCTCTTGCAAGCGATTGTTCAACGCGCCGCCAAGCTGATGGATACGCAGCACGGTTATATTTATTTGCATGAAACGGACGCCGATGAGATGGCAATGAGTGTGGGCGTGGGACTCTTTGAACAAATGGTGGGCACTGCCACGCGGCGCGGTGTGGGCGCAACGGGTGTTGTATGGGAAACGGGCGAAGCGCTCCTCATTGACAATTATCAATTATGGGACAACCGCTTGCACAAGCGGGGGACTTCGGAGGTCCGCGCGCTGGTGAGCATTCCTTTGAAATCGCGTGACCAGGTGGTGGGCGTATTTGGAGTGGCGTACAGCGACGCGGAACACAAATTTGACGAAACCTCCGTTGACATTTTGACGCGCTTTGCGCAGCTTGCCGCCATCGCGCTCGACAATGCGCGTTTGTATGATGCCGCGCAGCAGGAATTGACCGAACGCACACGCGCCGAAGAAAAATTCCGCGCGCTGTTCACCGCATCGCCCGACGCGATTTTGCTGCTGGACCCCAGTCAACCGCATTGGCCCATTGTGGACTGCAATCAGGCGGCATGTGATATGAACGGTTACACGCGCGAGGAACTGATTGGTCAAAGCATTGATATTTTGAATACAGCGCCGGGGACGCCGGAAGAACGCGCGGAATACTTGGAAACCATTCGACGCAGCGGCATTTTGCATGTGGAGGCGGAACATCGTCGTCGCGACGGACAGATTATCGTGATGGAAACGTCCACCTGTTTGCTCACGCTCGGCGAACATGAAATGGTGTTGGGCATTGACCGCGATGTTACCGAGCGGCGCCGCGTGGAACGCGAAATGACGCATCAGCGTGAGGTGCTGCAAACCGTTTTTGATAACAGCCCGGTGATGATTGGGATGTTTGATGTGGCGGGACACTATACGTTGATTAATCGCGAATGGGAACAGACGCTCGGCTATACGGTAGAGGAAATGAATCGCGGGGATGTCATGGTGGGGATGTATCCCGATACGGACCAGCGTCTCGCCGCGCGCAGCTTTATGTTTGCGCCGACGGAAGGGTGGCGCGATTTCAAAACGGTTGTCCGCGATGGACAAGTGCTTGATACGTCGTGGGCGTACAAACCGCTTTCCAACGGCATGACCATTGCGTTTGCCCAAGACATTACCCAGCGCAAACAAGTGGACCGTCTCAAAAATGAATTTATCTCTACCGTAAGTCACGAACTGCGCACGCCGCTCACTTCGATTCGCGGTTCGCTCGGTTTGATTGCGGGCGGCGTCGCCGGAGAGATTCCCGACCGCGCGCGCAGCATGATTGATATTGCGTACAAAAACAGCGAACGGCTCGTGCGCTTGATTAACGACATTCTCGACATTGAAAAAATCGAATCGGGCAAAATGGTGTTCCAATTCAAACCGCTGGAATTGGCGCCGCTTATCGAAGCAAGCGTGGAAGCCAATCGCGCGTATGGCGCGCAGTACAATGTGGGGTTTGTCATCCGCGCGCTGCCGCGCGATATTTTGGTCAACGCGGATGCAGACCGGCTCACCCAAGTCCTGACCAACCTGCTGTCGAACGCGGTGAAATTTTCGCCGTCCGGCGGGCGCGTCGAAATCGAGGTCACGCGTCATGCTGCGCTCGTGCGCGTCGCCGTACATGATGACGGACCGGGAATCCCCGAAGAATTCAAGCCGCGTATTTTTCAAAAATTCGCGCAAGCGGATGCGTCCGACACGCGTCAAAAAGGCGGGACCGGTTTGGGGCTTTCCATTGTCAAAGCGATTGTGGAAAAGCACGGCGGCAATATCGGTTTTCGTTCGGCGGAGGGGGGGGGGACAACTTTTTACTTTGAACTGCCCGTGTATCAAGTTGCGCCTCTGCCCGCGCAATCGCCTTTTGCCGCCAAGCCGCGCATTTTGATTTTGGAAGATGACCGCGATGTCGCGCTCCTCTTGAGCTTGATGCTGCATCAAGGCGGTTTTGAAACTGACGTGGCGTACAAGGCGATGGATGCGCTCGAACTGGTGCGTTTGCATTCCTACGCGGCGATTACACTCGATTTGACGCTTCCCGACCGCGACGGGATTTCGCTCATCCGCGAATTGCGCGCAAACCTTCCAACGCGCGAGCTGCCCATCGTCGTCGTTTCCGCCAAAGCGGAACAGGGCAAACAACAATTGAACGGCGATGCGATTTGGGTCGAGGACTGGCTGCAAAAACCGATTGACCAGAACTTGCTGGTGCGCGCGGTGCTGCGCGCCTCGCGACGACTTCATCGTTCCAAACCGCATATCTTGCACGTTGAAGATGATGGAGATGTACTGCAAGTGGTGCAAGCCATTCTGCAAGATACCGCAGATGTGACCCCGGCGCGCGATTATGCCGAGGCGCGGCAACTTTTAGCGCGCGAGGAATTTGATTTGGTGCTCTTGGATTTGGTCTTGCCCGATAATTCGGGCAGTGAGCTGCTGCCGTTCTTGCGGCGCGGCGATACGCAGATTCCGGTCGTCATTTTTTCCGCCCGCGAGCAAGACCAAAATCTGGTGAATTATGTCAGCGCAACGCTCATCAAGTCACGCACGACGAATGAACAGTTGCTTAAAACGATAACGCACTGGATTGGTGTCCAGCCGGATGGAGAGACCCGTGAACACGCCGTTGCAACGCATCCTATTGATTGAAGATGACCCCGACATCCAAGCCATCGGCAAGCTCGCGCTCGAAGCGGTGGGCGGATTCACAGTTACCGTGTGCGCGTCCGGACACGAAGCACTCGCCTGTGTCTCTAGTTTCGCGCCCGACCTTGTTTTGCTCGACGTGATGATGCCGGGGATGGATGGTCCCACGACCTTTGCCGCACTGCGCGCGCTGCCGCAGACCGCGCATACGCCGATTGTTTTTATGACTGCCAAAGTGCAGACGCACGAATTGGCGTACTATGAACGGCTCGGCGCGTTGGATGTCATCACCAAACCCTTTGACCCGATGACTCTCTCGGACACGATACGCGCAATTTGGGCGCGCGCGTAGACGGAGGCGCTATGGCAGATGCTGCGTTACGTATCCTGATTGTTGACGACGATGAAACCATCGGCAAGCTGTTGACGCTGGTGTTGGAAGAAGAGGGCTATCAAACGCGCTTTGCCCAAGAAGGGCAAGTCGGTTTGAACCTCGCGCTTACACAGCACTTTGACCTTGCGATTCTCGACGTGATGCTGCCGGGTATGGATGGCTATATGCTGTGTCGCGAGCTGCGTCAACATCCCACCACCGCGCTCATCCCCATTTTGATGTTGACCGCGCAAGACGACACGCGCGATAAACTCGCGGGCTTTAACGCAGGCGCGGACGATTATTTGACGAAACCGTTCGAGCCCAAGGAACTGGTCTATCGCGTCAAAGCGCTGCTCGCGCGCAGTCAGCCCGTGAGCGGGTCTGTGCCGAGCGCTTCCGGTGGACAGGTGTGGGCGGTCTTTGGCGCCAAAGGCGGTGTGGGCAAGACGACGATTGCGGTCAACCTTGCCGTCGCGCTCGCAAAAAATCCTGACACGCGAGTCGTGTTGATTGACGGCGATTTTTCCTTTGGCGATGTAGGCGCGCATTTGAATCTCTCGCCGTCGCGTACGATTATGGATTTGGTTCCGCGCGTGGATGAGATGGACGTGGATTTGCTCGGCAAGGTCTTGATTCGGCACGAGTCGAATGTGCGCGTTCTGCTGGCGCCGTATCATCCCGCCGACGCGGAACGCATTCCCGCCGAAAATCTCAAGCGAATTTTGGAAATGCTCGCGAGCATTTCCGATTTTGTGTTGGTGGATTGTCCGGCGAATTATGACGAACGCACGTTGACGATTTTGGAAAATGCCGACCAAATCATCATGGTCTTGACGCCCGAAATTGGACCGGTAAAAAACACGAGCGCCTTTATTGATTTGGCGCGGCAGTTGGACATCCCCGCGCACAAAATTCAAGTCGTGTTGAATCGCGCGAATTCAGAAGTGGGCATCGCCGCGCCCGAGATTGAAAACGCGTTGCAGAAAAATATTCCGGTACGGCTGATGAGTGGGGGACGCGCGGTGGTGTTGAGCGCCAATCGCGGTGTGCCGATTCTGATGGAACAGCCCCAGCATCCGTTTTCTCAACAGCTGCTGCGGATGACCGAGACGCTGCAAAGCGTGGCGCGCGGCTGAACACCGCCGCGCGGCGAATGACGTGTGAACTTGGTGTGGCATGGACAAGTCCAATTTTCAATCGTCCTTGGATGCGCTGCGCGAGGAATATCGTCGCAACCTGCCAACTAAAATTGGCGAGATTGAAAAACTGTGGCGGCAACTCGACGCGGCGGGGTGGAGCGACGACGCCTGCAAAATGTGGCTGCGTCAAGTGCACAGTCTCGCCGGTTCGGGGACAACGTACGGCTTTGCCCAAGTGACCGATTGCGCGCGTGCGTTAGAGTATTTTGCAAAAGAAATGTTGCCGCATGTTCCGCCCAGTGATGCAGAGCGTCGGCAGATTGAAGCGCTGCTTGTACGTTTGCAGTTGAGCGCGACCCAGCCCGCCGAAAACGCGTCCTCTGCCGCGCCGCGCACCGAAAATTCGCCGACGCTTGAACCGCCCGTTTCGCTCACGCCAAAACTTTGGTTGTGCGAGCTGGACGCGGGGACGACGGGCGAACTCTCGGAGCCGCTGCAAGCGCACGGCTATGCAGTGGAGCCGATTGACGTGGCGCGTTTGTGTAATGCGGACGAAAACTTGCCGACTGCGGTGGTGGTGGATTGGGATATCGCGCAAAAGACCATCGCCGCGCCCGAGCGCGCATGTATTTTGCAATTGCACCAACGCGCGCCGTTGCTGCCCATTTTGTTTCTTGCCGGCCGCGACGATTTGGACGCGCGGCTCGAAGCCGTGCGCTGCGGCGCAACCGCGTTTTTGGTGAAACCGGTGGACACAACCACTGTGCTCGAAACTCTGGAGACCCAAGTCGGCGGGCAGAGCCGCGAGCCATATCGCATTTTGATTGTGGAGGATGACGATGCACTCGCATCGTATTATGCTCAGGTGCTGCGCGAAGCGGGGATGCTGACTCGAGTGGTAACGAATCCGTTGGATGTGATGGGACCGTTGATTGACTTTCGTCCCGATTTGATTTTGACGGATATTAACATGCCGCATGTGAGCGGTCTGGAATTGGCGGCGATATTGCGCCAGCAAGAGGCGTACAACAGCATTCCGCTTGTCTTTGTGTCGGGCGAACTGAATGTGGACAAACGGTTGGAGGCGCTCTTGCTCGGCGGCGATGATTTTTTGACCAAGCCCGTTTTGCCGGAGCATCTCACAACGACGGTGCAAAGCCGCGCGCGGCGCGCGCGCATTTTGCGCGGCCTCGCCGAACGCGATTCACTCACGGGACTTTTGAATCATGTGCGCTTTACCGAGCAATTGGGCATCGAAGTTGCGCGCGCCAAGCGCACACGCACGAGTTTGGCTTACGCCATGCTCGACATTGACCGCTTCAAGACCGTGAACGATACCTTTGGACATCCGACGGGCGACCGCGTCATCAAAAGTTTTGCGCGCCTGTTGCAAGAACGTTTGCGCCGTTCCGATATTTTGGGACGGTACGGCGGCGAAGAGTTTGCGATTATTTTGCCCGAAACGGAGGTTGACGCGGCGTGGCGCGTGATGGAAGAAATACGCAGTCTCTTTGGGCAGATTCGTCAGCAGGGGGGGGGGACAGAATTTAGTGTCACGGTCAGCGGCGGCGTTGCCACGATGCCGCCTGCGGTGGACGCGCTGTCGTTGAATGAGAACGCGGACCGCGCGCTGTATCAAGCGAAACGCGGCGGCAGAAATCAAATTGTGACAATGATGGAATGAAAACGTCCCGGTCGCACGGGACGTTTTTTTATTCGGGCAAAAGGGCGTTGAGGCGTTCGATGAGTGGTTTCAAATTTTCCGGCACACTGCCGTCAAACACAGTCAACTCGTTGGAACGTTGTCCAAGCCGCGCGGCAATTTCATACGCGAACGCGTCGGGGTTTTGTTCGCCGCGTCCTTCCGTTTTCCAAAAATTGATTTGGTCCAACAACTTGCGCAGCGAAATAATTTGTCCGTCGTTCAACGCGCGGCGCAAACGATTGTATTCTTTTTGCGGCACGCCGCGCGCATCATACGCGACTTTGCCGTCGGGATACAGTACGACTTCACGCGTCGTAAAGTGTAGTCCGCCGCTTTTGCGAAAGGCGATGAACGCGCCGCGCGCGAGGCGCAAAGGTTCCGGCGCGGGCGGATTGGACATGTCTGCGCTCAAAACGCCGGGCGCTTCGGCTGGCGCGGGCGCAGGTTCGGTTTCCGTTGGCGCGGGGGGGGGCGCGGATTCTTTTTGTTCGGTTGTTTGTTTTTTGCGCGATGCTTTTTTCGGCGGCGTCATTTCTTTGTCGCCTTCGCCCGAAAGGGTACCGAGCGCGGGCTCGCTCGCACTCAGCATCGGCGCATCTTGAAGCGTGCTCATTTCCACCGGCGGTTCGTCTGTGGTTTTACGCGGCGCGCTTTTTTGGGTTTTTGCTTTTTTGGTTTTTTCACTCATTGCAGTTTCACCGATTGGAGAATCTCGTCCATGCGTTGGCTGGCGCGGTCAAAATCCTGTTGCGATGCCGCGAGCGTGAGATAGTACGTGCGCGTCGGCGTGAGAATGATGTAATCGCGCGCGAGAACGACGACGGGCAGCGACGCGCGGCGCGGTGTATCAATGGGTTGCACCACGTAAGAATAACGCAGTTCTTGCGCGGGCGCGCCACCGACGGTCGTTTCGTTGTTTGCCAAAAAATGGTATGCCGTCAGCGCGCTGCGTTGTGCGACGCGGCGGTCTACCAATTGCTGCATCGTCGGCGGCGCGGACGGGTCGAGGTCGCGCGCTTCGACCGTCAAGGTCGTTTTAAAAGACGACGCGGCAGCGGGGTCTTCGAGCTTGAGCAATACGTCCTGCAGCGATTCCGCATTGGTCCAGCGCGCGGGATAATTGAATTGAAACGGCGAATCAGTCTCTTGAAACGTTTTTGTGCGATGAATGACGATTTGGCTCAGCAAGAAACCAAGCGTCAGCGCAACGGCGACAACAAGCGCAACGCCGAGGTCTTTTTTCCACGTGACAAAGGTGTGAATGGTCGGATTGGATACGGACATGGTTTAGGTGTTTGCCGCGCGCAGTGTAAACGCTTGCGCGCGCTGCATCAAATACACTAACGCGCCAAAGGTCAACAACGCAACGAGGAGACCGAAAACGAGCGAACGCCACGGCTCGACGGTCAGCCCGGTCGCGCTCACTTCGTTAATGAGCCAGCTGAATAAACCATTCAACACTGCCGCGACTACCGCGCCCAGCGGAACCCACCAAACGGGTTTGTGTTCAAATTTTGCTTGCGCCATGAAATAGCCGAGCACGCCGCCGAACGATGCTTGCGCCAACGCGGTGGTGACAACACTGATGATGCCGGGCGCGAGCGCAACGCCTTCATTGTCAATGATGTAATGCAAATTCAACATTGTCGCGACGCCGAGTCCCGCGACGGTGCCGTACACAATCCCGTCCATGCGTTCGTCATATTCGTTTGTGCCGTACACCCAAATGCGAATCGAGAAATACATGATTGCGGTGTACGCAAAACCGTTTATCAAAATCGCCGCGCCCAGCGATGTCCAATTATTGTACGAAGCCCATTGCGGCACCGCCAGCCATTCGTTAATCAACGGCAAAGCTAGAAATCCGGTCAGTACGATGGCGGTAAACAACACCGAGCCGACACGTTCTTTTGGCTCCGGTTCGAGGCGGTCTTGCAGATAAAAATAAACGAGCCATACCACCGTTGGCACAATCGCAAAAAGGATGCCTACAATGGTCAAGGTCGTGCGGTCAAGGTCATGGACGTCGCGCAGGAAAAACGCGAGAATCCCGCTCGCAAGCCCCATGCCCAAAATCATGAACGCCGCCGAACGCCAAAAACCCGCGTGGGGTTTGTTCACTTGGGCGAAATGGCGCGCACAATACACGCGTCCGCCGAGCATATTGTATGGCGGCGAAACGGGTTCGTGGTCAATACAGCAGTATTGTTGTGGTTCAGCCATGTATGGTTAACGGCTCCTTCGCAGTGTTGCATCCACGCTAAACGGATTCGTCGCGTTTTGTGGAATCTCGATGCCGTCGTCGGCGACGATGGGACGATACCCGCGCGCAATGATAATCGCGCTGTACGCGCGTCCAACCGGCAGCGCCACATCGGTCTGATAAAAACCGTTCGCATCCGAAATGGCTTGCGCGATAATTTCACTGCGCGTCACCTGGTCATCCGCTGCCGCGTCCGATGCCGAGAGCCCCGGTTTCATAATAAACACTTGCGCGCCTTCAACGCCGCGCCGTGTGTCCGCGTCCACAATGTTGCCTTGCAAATAAACACTGTTCGCCGCCGCCTGAGGCGCGGAGGGTGCGCTGCCGGTGGTGCAGGCAATCAACGCGACATCGTCCACAAACATCGAACTCACATTGCCGCGCGGATTTTCCGAAGTGAACGCGAGGCGAATCACTTTGCCTGCGAACTGGGTGAGGTCGGCTTGTTTGTTCTGCCAGCGGTCATCGGCTTGCGACGACACTAATTTTTCCACTGCGCCCACCACTTGTCCGTTGGTGTTGGCAACCACCGCGCCAAAATTCGCGTCACCCGCCAAGAGTCCGGCAAAGCCGCTGAATTCTTCATGCAAATAACGATAGTATTCGAGCTGTACGCGTGTGGCGTTTGCGGGAATCGCAATGTCCTGATAAATCGTTTGAATCGGCTCCTTGTCCTGCCCGCCGAGCCACGCGCTGCGCTTGCCTGTATGCGGCAGTTCCGTATCAATCAAAACACTGCGCTCGCCCGAAATATCATTCCAGCCATCGTCCGTTTCAAACGTGCCGTTGACGACCAAATTGTTGCAGCCCTGCGGCGTCGTATTGGACGGAGGGGGGGGGGCGTTGTTATTGGAAGGCGTTGATGTGGGCTGGGTCGGCACATTGTTGGCGCCGCTCACATTCAAACCGACGCCCGCAAAACCGTTCTGCACGGCTTGAACTTCGCTCGCATTGCCATACAAGTCTTGTGCCGCGCGTACGGTTGCTTTTGCCGCGTCGAGAAATTGTGAATTGGGTGCGAGATATTGCGTGAGCGTGCGGTAATAAATCTGCTCCAATTTCTCCATCCCGATTTTGCTGCCGATGAGAAACGCGGCGTAATTGGGAATGCCGCTGTTGATGTGCACGCCGCCGTTATCGCCTTTGCGGCTGATGGGCAAGCGCGCGTACTCGCTCACATTTTTCGGCTGCCCGACGCCGTTAAGCGGATTGCGCGGGTCGAACGCGCCGCGCAGGTTCGGGTCTTCGAGACTGCGGAGCATCGGGCGCGGGAACGGCGGCGATTTGATAACCGTTTCGCCAATCGTCCAGTTTGCGCGGTCAATCATCACGCCGAAAACATCCGAGTACGATTCGTTCAGCGCGCCCGATTGCGCTTTGTATTCCAGAGAGGCGGTAGCGCCCGTGACGCCGTGCGTGAATTCGTGACCGACAACATCGAGACCAAACGCGAGCGGTTTGAAAATTTTTCCGCCGTCGCCGTAAATCATTTGTTGGTATTCGCCAATCCACGCGGCGTTCTCGGCGTCTTCGGGGTCGGTGCCGTAATGCACGGTCGAGACAAGCGCGCCGCCCTGTCCATCCACCCCATCACGTTTGAACGTATTGAAATAATAGTCGTACACTTTGCCCGCGCCGTCGTGTGCGGCTTGAGCGATTTGGTCGCGCGAACGTTCGCCTTCTTGAATCAGTAATCGTCCGGGAATGTCCGTGTCGTTGTCGGCAGAGTACGTCTGACGCTGTTTGATATGTTCCACACTGTCATAGACGTGTGTCACTGCCGGACGCCGCGCATTGATATAGTAATACCACTGTCCGAGCGGCGCGTTGGTCATGATGGTAACCGCCCATGTGAGCGTGGCGTGATTTTCATTCGTGTCGTCCACATAAATGACGAGCTGTGTTTTGTCGGACAAAATTTTGGTGCTCACGCGCGCGCGTTCATTGCTTTGCAATTGGTTGTTTAACAAATCGTCGAGTGCCACTCGCTCCGCGTCTTGTTTGGATACGAGCGGGTCAATCATCACATTCAAATTGGGGACGAATTGTCCGTTGACCGCGACGATGTTTTGCTGCGCGTCGAGATGGACGATGACTTGTCTGTCTTGAACGGGGATGTTTTTGAAGGTCTGGTCCAAACGCACGTGCGAATAATTCAACTGCGCGTCGGGTTCGATGCGGCGCAGCGCGAATGAATCGTTCGCCGTGAATTTGAACAATGCCGCGTTCTCGGCAAGAAAACCGCGCGCAATCAATTCGGGATTGCCGCGTTCGTTCGCTTTGGGCGTGTACGGAATGCGCGCGGTGGCATCATCACTCGAAATAAAATTCGGGACGCCCGTCGCGTCATCCCACGACGCGTTGAGTTTGCCCAATGCGCGCGCGTTCAAATACAGCCACGCGGCGCGCGGACCCGTTTCCGTTTTGTTCGCGACCACACTGCCGACAAGCAGTGCGGCGATGCCGACGAGAGTGATGGCGAGCGTAAAAGCAAGAATCCAACCGATGCGAGTGCGGGACATTATCGTTCCTTTGCGTTCCAATGCGGGTCTGACAGCGACAAAAGTGCAAAGTCAATTCTCATTTTACATGAGATGTGAAATTCATGCTAGAAAGGAATCGTGATGCACACCGAAATGAACTTGACGTATCGAAAACCGTAAACAATTTTTAATGCAGTACGTATTGACCCGCGCGGGCGAATTTGATAGAATCCCGAATAGAACCTTAGTTCTATTGACAGTGTCTTGACTGCGCCTGCTTCCCCTCTGTATTTCCCTCTCGCAGGAATCCCGATGTGTTACCCGTCTTATGGATTGGCTCATTGTCGGAGCGCTCGTGTTTGTTTTGCTCGCGGTCAGCGTGGGTGTGTACTATTGGAGTACGCCGCGCGTTCCGCGTGTACGCAATGTACGCAACGTTGATACGCACGCATTGCATACGGAAACCAAAACGGTCTCGATGAAAAAAACCATGGCTACGTATCCGCTCACCGCGCGCGAACGCGAAATCGCCTTGCTCGCGATGCAAGGGCAGTCGAGCACCGAAATTGCCGGGCAGCTGGCGATTAGTGTTCGCACCGTAGACAAACACCTGCAAAACATCTATCGCAAACTCAACATTCGCTCGCGCAGTGAATTGAAATATGTGCTGCGCGATATGGATGCGGTTGACATGTAGCATTGCCCCTTGTGGACATTTTGCTTCCACCCACAAGATAGAGTTACGTACTCTGTTTTCGTAAACGTATAATTCGGCTCTGCCCAAAATTCCCCGCAAAAATACGCAGTTTCCCCATAGACAAGCATAGAACACTTGTGCTATTAGGGAAACATGTTTTCACCGCAAACATTTTTTTCTTCCGCGACGCGTCACGGGCGCGTCGTTCTCGTCCTCGGCAATGCTCTCCCGCGTGCCTTTCTCAATTCTGCACTCGCCTGGCTCGCGCTGCAACACAAAACGCTGCGCGTCATTGACGGCGCAAACATTTTCGACGCGTACGCGCTCGCGCGCTATGCCGCACGCGCACGTCGCGACCCGCGCGTCGTTTTGAAAAAAATCCAACTCGCCCGCGCGTTCACCTGTTATCAATTCGCGCAGTGCGCGGCGGCGCAAACCTTTTCGCCCGACGCGGTGCTGTGCTTGCTCGGCGCGCTCGATACGTTTTATGACGAAAGTGTTCCGCTCGCCGACGCGCTGCGTTTACTCGACGCGCTGTGCGGACAAATCCGCCAACACCGCGCGCACGGCGGACTCGTATTCATCACCGCGAAACTTCCGCCCGCCGAAGCGTTCACCCGCATTACGCTGGTGAAAAAATTAAAAGCGTGCGCGGACGATATTCATTGGTTGAAACTATAACGACTCAAGTCGTTACTACGAGGTTGATTGATGGGACGCACACCGGCATCTTGTCCAGCATCGTCTGCAAATCGTTTCGCGTGCGTTTTATCCAAACGCGAATGGCAAGTCGCGCGTCTCGTCGCGCAAGGAAAACGGAATCACGAAATCGCAGACGAAATGATATTGAGCGTATTGACGGTCGAAACACATCTCAAGCACATTTACGCCAAACTCAATTTGCGTTCGCGGACGGAACTTGTGGCGTGGATTTTGGAAAATCATGTGTTGTGACCAGAAATGGTCTGTACGACAAAAATACCTGATTTCAGGGATGCTTTTCAAGAACAAATGTGCTAGTCTA
>JAKOPZ010000081.1 GCA_029778615.1 Chloroflexota bacterium
ATCGCACACGGCGCGGCGGGGAACCTTGCACATGAGAACGTCCCGAGAATTTTTTCTCAGGACGTTTTCGTTTTTGTTTGCAGCTTGTCAATGCGCCGCTGCAAGTATGGAATAAAAAATCCGCGATAGCGTTCCCACAATTCCGGATTTTGCCAATCGGTGCCGCGCACTCTTTTGCGACAGTTGGGCGCGCCGCACTCACATTCAAACTCGTCATAGTCGCTCCCATCGCACATGGCATAGTCGAAACAAATCTCTTCATCGCGCGCAATGTCGCGCCGCGCGAGCAAAACCATTTGTCCCGAAAAACCGACGTTGGGATTGCAGGAATGATTGAAATAGTTGGTGTCGTCTTGGGTCCCGCCGCCGAGAAAAAAATCTTCTTCCACTTGCATCACGTAATGTTGTAGGTCTTGGGGCAATTGTTGGACTTGCGCCCGCGTCAAAATTTCACCGCCCCACACGCTGACAATTTCATCCTGCGCAATGGGTTCACGCGCAAAGATACCCATTTGCCCATTTGGTTTGCGACGCGCCTCGGCTTTGGGCGTCAGGTACGAATCGGTTTCACGCGGCATAAATCCGATTATAGCCGCGTTTTGCCGCGCCCGCCGCGCGCGCGAAAAACTGCCCTTGACAAAGCGCGCGGCGATATGTTAAGGTTAGTTCCGTAGAATCTTTTGCGACGCACCCATTCTGCTTTTTCGATTGCGCTCGAGCGTTGCCGTCAGGACATCCAATGCGTAAAGAACGCGTTACCGAAGACATTTTTATTTTTCAGAGTGAAATGTACGCCCAAGTTACGGCGGGCGCGATTGTCACCGATGAAGGCACGGTGGTTATTGACACGCTGCCTTTTCCGCGCGAAACGCGCGAGATGATTGATTTTTTGCGCGGCGAATCACGCGACAAGCGCGGCATTCGCTACGTCATCAACACGCACTATCACGCCGACCACGTGTACGGCAATTATCTTTTCAGCGAAGCCGATATTATTTCGAGTGAAAAGTGCCGCGAGATTTTGCGAAAATCGGGCGAGAAAAATTTGAATGAAGCGAAACAGTCCACTCCCGAACTCGCCGATGTGGTTTTGCGTTTGCCGAATCTGACGTTTCCCGACAAGATGACGTTCCAACTCGGCGACCGCATTTTGAAACTGGTGCCTCTGCCCGGACATACGCTCGACGGCATTGGCATTTATATCGAAGGCGAAAAAATTCTGTTCGCGGGCGACGCGGTGATGGCGCTGCCGCACATTTATTGGGGCGACCGCGAAGTGTTGATTAACACGCTCAATCAAATCAAAGAGATGAACGTCGAAAACATTGTGCAAGGTCATGGCGACGTTTTGCTCAAAGGCGAGATTGACGAATCCATTGACGCGCAGATTGCGTACTTGAACTGCATCTATGAACGCGTCAAAGCCAAAGTCGCCACGCGTACGAGCAAAGAAAAACTGGCGGACATTACGCTGGAATCGTGCGGCGGTACACCGATTCTGCTCGATGGGGTCGTCCGCAAGTTACACAAGGACAATGTGCAACGCATTTATCAAACCTTGACCGCCAAGCCCCGCACCGACGATAAAAAGAAAAAAGTGCCAGCCGTCGCAACCCAAAAGTAACACACGATGACGAGTCCAACGAGGGGCTCGTTTTTTGTGTGACAGGAGAAATCATGACAAAAAAAATTCAGGTCATTTTGTACGGTCTCGGACCCATCGGCGCTGCCTGCGCGCGCGTGTTGGCAATGCGTCCCGACTATGAATTTGTCGGCGCGGTAGATTTGGACCCCGCGAAAGTGGGGCAGGATGTCGGTGACGTTATCGGGCTGTCTGAAAAAGTGGGCGTTAAAGTTTCGGACAAAACCGCGCGCGTTTTGGCAAAGGACGCGCAGCTCGTGGTGCACGCGACCGGCTCGTATTTTCTGCAAGTGAAACCGCAATTGGAACAAATTATCAAGCAGGGCAAGAATATCGTTTCGACGTGCGAGGAATTGTCGAATCCGTGGGCGCAGCATCCCCGCGCGGCGGATGAATTGAACGCGCTCGCGAAAAAACATCGCGTTACGGTTGTCGGCACGGGCATCAATCCCGGTTACGCGATGGACACATTGCCTGTCGCGATGACGGCGGTGTGTCAACAAGTGAAACGCGTGCGCGTGAAACGCGTCGTGGATGCTTCGAAACGCAGAATGCAATTGCAGAAAAAAATTGGCGCGGGGATGACTGCCGAAGCGTTTCGTGAAGCGGCGGCGCGGCAGGAAATTCGACATGTTGGTTTGAGCGAATCGGTGGCGCTCGTCGCGCGCGGCATGGGCTGGACGCTCGACCAAATTCAAGAAACGATTGAACCCGTCATCGCGACGAAACGCGTCGTAACTGACTATTTCACCGTCGAGCCGAATTTTGTAACGGGCGTGCGACAGTGGGGACGCGGTCTGTATGAAGGTGAAGACAAAATCATTTTGGAATTAGAGATGGCGGTGGACGCGGAAGAAGCATTCGACGAAGTATGGATTGAAGGCACACCGGATTTGCATTCGCTTATCAAAGGCATTCATGGCGACATTTCGACGGCGGCGGTTGTTGCCAACACCGCGCGCCGCGTTGTGCAAGCGAAACCCGGTCTCTTGACGATGATGGATTTGCCCGTCGTCAGCGCGCGGTAGCGCAAATACGTGTTCGGCTGGAGCGCAGACCAAAGCAAGGCGGTTTGATGACAAGAACGTGGAAGCGTGCGCGCGTTTTGATTGGCGTCGGCGCGGCAGCAGTAATGTGGTTTGTGCTGCTAACCTTTGGTAGTTTTGGTTTTTGGCTCTTGTACAAAGCGGTTGGCTGGATGTGGGCGGCGCTGGCGGTGTTGGTCACCGGTTATGTCGGCGGATTTCTGGATGCGGTAAGCGAGGCGCTGGCGCGGAGAATTCGCCACAAGCCGCGCGGTGATTTTGGGCGCGTGTGGCTCGTTCGGCTGCTTGCCAACAGCTTTGGCTTGGGACTGATTGCGGCGCTGGCTTTTTTCGGCGCGCGATATATCAATTTGAACCATCCGTTTCTGGTGCCGCGCGTCACGTTGACGAACGGCGACAAGGAGGTTGTGTTTCAAGGAATGCTGCATATCGGGTCCGGGTCATTTTACGAGCATGTGGTGTATGACATGCTCCGCGCGGAAGAGGATGGCTATGATTTTTTCTTTGAGGGTTATTCGGACGGCACACCGGAAAACAATGAGCGTTTTCAAGCGGTGCAGGGACGGGCGAATGATGTAGATACATATGAAATGCAGACGACGCTGGCGGACGTTTGTGATTTGACGTATCAACAAGATTATTTTCGAATGTGGCAAGTCAAAGCCCGCGCGGCGCCCGAACGCTATGCGTTTGTGGATGTTTCGGTGGACGAAATGATGAACGAGTGGGACCGCGTGGTGCACCAAGATGCGCAACTCGAACAATCGCAGCAAGAGTATTACGCGAATTCGGGCGCGTACGATTTCAAGTGGTCACGTTTCTTTGCCTGGTACGGCACTTTGAATGCTGACCAACGCGAGTTGATGGCGCTGGCGTGTCAGAGTCTTTTGAATGTTGCAGCGGGTGTTGAAATTGGCGATATGCCGCCGTTCGATGAGAAAATCATTATGGATTTTCGCAACCGCGTTTTGGCAAACAAGATTTTGGAACATCCGCACACGCATATTTTTGTGACGTACGGGGCAGGACATTTGCAGGGTGTGTATGATTGACTCAAGGCGCATGACGCGCGCTGGCATGTGCAAGCGGTGCAGTGGCTGCAACCGATTTCGGGCTTGGCGGAACATACCGGACAGCTGAACCTCGACAGGTAAAATGATTTTTCATCAAGGCATTGCAATTCTCGAAAAGGGGGACGCGTTACCCGACCCGCATTTCGGACCCAAAGACGCGCCAATTGCGGTGGGCTTTGAGTTGACGCCCGAACTGATGCTCGCGGGGTATCGCAAGGGACTCTTTGCCTGGTCGGCAAATCCCGTGACATGGTGGTCGCCCGACCCGCGCGCGATCATTCCACTGGATGGGATGCGTGTCTCCAGACGCCTCGCGCGCAAAATTCGCGCGCATCCGTTTGATGTGTCAATGGATTTAGCTTTTGACCGCGTGGTCGAGTACTGCGCGCGTCCGCGTCACACAGGCGACGGGGTTTGGATTACGCGCGAGTTTCGTCAAGCGTTTAGGGAATTGTTTGCGCGCAGACACGCGCACAGTGTCGAATGTTGGCGAGAGGGTGAACTGGTGGGCGGCGTCTTTGGCGTCGCGACCAACGGATTCTTTTCCGCCGAATCCATGTTTCATACCGCGACGGACGCGTCAAAGATTGCGCTGCATTATTTGATACGAACGCTGCATGACGCGGGCTTTCAATTGTTCGATATTCAAATGCTGACCTCGCATACCGAATCGTTAGGGGCGATTGAAATTTCGCGCGACGAGTATTTGGCGCGACTGCAACGAGCAGTGGAACGGGAGGTAAAACTGCAAGGGGGCTTGGATGGACAATATTAGTGTTTCTACCAAATTACGCGCAAGTGTGATGTTTGTGCTGTTGGGCATTCTCGTGCTCGCGTTATTTTTGGCGCGTACAGTGCAGTCGAGTAACGCGCGCCAGCCGTTTGCTCCGTCCATTTCAGATAGGCAGATGCAAGATGGTGTGGCTACAGAAATTCGTGTGCATGTCTTGGCGCGCGGGGGAAAATTTTTGGGCGATGATGTGGGGGGCGCGCTGGTGACGATTCGCGATGCGCGCACGGGCGAATTTATTGCATCGGGCGTCACGCGCGGCGGTTCCGGTGTTGCGGATTTGATGACGGCAGAGCGGGCGCGCACGACGCCAATAACGACACAAGACGCGTCCGTGTTTAGCACAACGCTTGTGCTTGCCGAACCGCGCCTTTTGGAATTTGAGGCATATGGACCGCTCGCCGCGCAAGGGTCTGCCAATCGCGTGACCAGTACGGAATGGGTTGTGCCGCAAACACTTGCCGAAAACGGAAATCGAGTGATTCTTGAATTGGCGGGTTTGAATGTGGATGCTCTTTCGCCGCCGACGCATTTTCTCCCTCAAGACAAACCGCCAATCCAGCTCAACGTGGGCGCAAATGTAACAATGATGTGCGGTTGTCCCATCGGTCCCAATCTGCCTTGGGACCCCAAGAATTTTCAAGTGGTGATGCGCGTCATACGTCCGGACGGCAAAGCCGATTTGGTTAATTTACAATATAACGCCAATGCGCTCGACAACGCGCCGAGCCAATTCAGCGCCGAATACAATGCAACTCTTTCCGGAATTTATGAAGCCATTATCATGGCGCATGAGGCAAAGTTCGGCAATTCGGGCAGTGACCGCGTGACGTTTATTGTGCCATAATCCATAATTTGACATGTGGTAACGCATACATATACTCTAGCCCAATACAAGCGACGACGGAAACGAGTAGGCGTTCCGAGTTGTTCCAGCGAGTGCGGTGACGCGGATGTATCTCACGCCGTTTGGCGAGATGCAGAGGCGTCATACGGTGCAAGCCGCATAACAAGCAGCCGCCGAAAATCCTTCCCGAGCTTTTCATTGAAATTGGTCGGGGCAAATTTCATATTTGACTGCCAAGAGTAAATTGAAACGGCATCGTTCCCCGTTAGCGGGACGCGGATATGTTCGTATCCGAAAGAGTGGTCGCGTTGTTTTGTTACGCGACAACGCGGGTGGTACCGCGGGAGAATTTCTTGAATCGTTTGTGGATTCACCTCTCGTCCCGAAATGGGGCGAGAGGTTTTTTATTTGGACAGGGACGAATCATCGTGACTGAACTTTTATTTCACACCGACGCGTACTTGAAGGAATTTGACGCGCAGGTTGTCGCGGCAGAGGGCGAGCGCGTCGCGTTGGACCGCACCGCGTTGTATGCGCGCAGCGGCGGACAACCGAGCGATTTTGGAATCCTTGTGGGCAATGGCGTTACCTTTCGCGTGGTGGACTCTAAAAAGCAAGGCGATGAAGTGTGGCATCACCTCGATAACGCGGGTTTGCAAGTGGGCGACACTGTGCGCGGCGTGGTGGATTGGGAACGCCGATACAAGTTGATGCGCACGCACACCGCGCTGCATATTTTGTGCGGCGTGATTTTTCGCGATTACGGCGCGTCGGTGACGGGCGGCGCTATGGAGCCGCTTGCCGCGCGCATGGATTTTGAATTTGACCGCATGAGCGCGGAATTCGCGCACGAGGTCGAGGGGCGCATCAACGCGGAAGTTGCCGCCGCGCGCGAGGTTCGCGCAAAAATTTTGCCGCGCGCGGAAGCGTTTGAAATTCCCGATTTGATTCGCACGAAAATCAATTTGCTTCCGCCGGGAATTGAACACGTGCGCGTGGTGGAAATTGTTGGATTGGATTTGCAAGCCGATGGGGGAACACATGTCGCGAACACGCGCGAGGTCGGAACAATTCGCGTCGTTGGTCACGAGAGCAAGGGGAAAATTAACAAGCGGTTGAGAATAGAGATTGGAGATTAGAGACCGAGAGTAAAGTGTCATGTTCAATCTCGAATCTCCAGTCTCTTACTCGACTTCGACACAATTGCGTCCGTTGCGTTTCGCGCGATAGAGTGCCGCGTCGGCGCGTTCGAGAATGGAATTGGCGGAATCGTACGGATAATATGCGGTAACGCCAAAACTCGCGGTGAGGCGGATGGATTTGTAAAAGGGGCGATTCTTTAATTGCTGCCGCATGTGGTCGGCTTTGAGGCGCGCGGATGCCAAATCGGCTTGGGTCATAATCAACAAAAATTCTTCGCCGCCCCAGCGACACAATACATCGGTGCGTCGAATGTGTTCATTGGCAAAACCTGCTACTTCGCGCAGCACCGCATCGCCGCAGGGATGTCCGCATGTGTCATTGATTTTTTTGAAATGGTCCACATCAAACAGAATGACGGCGAACGCTTGCTCGTAGCGCTGGGCGCGTTGGATTTCGCTCGTGAGCAATTGGTAACCGCGATTGCGGTTGGCAAGTCCGGTGAGAAAATCGGTCTGTGAGATGTGTTCTTGCGCTTGAGCCAGCGGATACGCCAAAATCAAAACAAAAACATTGGCAGCAAAGAGTACCACAAAGTCATACAAAATATCAGCGCGAATGGTTTCGACCCGGGTCAGAAAAAAAATCATGCAGGTCGTAAAAACGACACCTATCGTCAGCGCCATGCGCATCGCGAAAAACGCGCGGAACGTCAGAAAGCAGACCATGTAAAGCAAAACAATCCAGAGCAGCCAGGGCGCAACGACGGGCATCAAGCCGACCGTGCCAATGTCCAGAGGTCCGTTGAGGACATTGTAAAGCATGACCACAAGGACCCAGGCGGACGAACCGACAAAGATTATAAAAATCAGCAGTTCCTGCCGCTCGCGCCAACGCCAGAGCCATAACGTCATGGTCGTCAAAAATGCAAGCATCACAAGATTGGCAACAAAATTGAACCAGTCAAACGTAAAGAGCGGAGCGAGCGCAATTCCCGTCAAAAGCACGAGAATGCCGATGCTTTGAATAAAGAGAAAGACTTGACGTTTCGCTTCCGGAATTGTGTTTGCCAGTCCTAGAAAAGAGATTAGACGGTCTACGAGGTCAGTACCACGTTGGCGCATTTTTTCTCCTACCAGCAAGATTTGCAAGTGTAACGTGTATGGCAAGATTATAATCGGAATTTGTCAAGGTGGCTGTTACGAATGCGATACAAATTTTGTGCCCATTGTGGAGCCGCGCTCGCGCCATCTGAAGCGTTTGCGCCGCAACAGTGCGCGGTCTGCGGCACATGGCATTTTCACAATTCCAAACCGTGCGCGGGCGCGCTGGTGATTCAAAACAAAAAGGTGCTGCTTGCACAACGCGGCGTCGAACCGTTCAAAGGTTTTTGGGACATTCCCGGCGGTTTTCTCGAAGCAGGCGAACATCCCGAAGCAGGCGCGGTGCGTGAATTGTTGGAAGAGACGGGCTTGGAGATTCGCTTGAATGGATTGTTGGGAATGTATATGGACACGTATGGCGAGGGAAATTTTTATACATTGAATGTTTATTACGTGGCAGAGGTTGTGAGTGGAACGCCCCGCGCGACGGATGATGTTGCAAAACTGGAATGGTTCGCGCTCGATGAATTGCCGAACGAGTTTGCGTTTGAGCATGAGTATCGCGTGATGGAGGATTTGAAAACATGTCTTTTCAAGAAGTAAAAACCCAAGTGGATTTTTCCGCGCAAGAGCGCGAAGTTTTGAAATTTTGGCGCGAGTCACAAGCATTCGAAAAAATGCGCGCGCTGCACAAGGGCGAAGAAAAATGGTCGTTCATTGACGGACCGATTACGGCAAACAATCCGATGGGCGTGCATCACGGCTGGGGACGCATGTACAAAGATTTGTACAATCGCTATTGGACAATGCGCGGGCGCGAGCTGCGCTATCAAAACGGATTCGATTGTCAGGGGTTGTGGGTCGAAGTCGAAGTGGAAAAAGCGCTCGGTTTCAAATCGAAAAAAGATATTGAACAGTACGGACTGGCACAATTCGTTTTGAAATGCAAAGAACGCGTCTTGCGCTACGCGGGCGTACAAACCGACCAATCCAAACGGCTGGGCTACTGGATGGATTGGAACGATTCGGTGGAATTGAACGCGCTGGCAGACAAATTGGTGAAAAATCCGCAAGAGGTCATCACGGTTCAAGGACCCGAAGGACCCGTCACCGATACCGTCGAACAAATCGTCGGACGACTCGGCTTGCCCGAACTCGGCGGCAGTTATTTCACGTTCTCGAATGAGAACAATTACATGATTTGGACGTTCCTCAAAAAATGTTGGGAGAACCATTGGCTTTATCGCGGCGCAGATGTGATGCCCTGGTGTCCGCGCTGCGCGACGGGCATCAGCCAACACGAAATCGTCACCGACGGTTACGCGGAACTCACACATCAAGGCGTGACGGTAAAATTTCCTTTGCGCGGACGAATGAATGCGTCGCTACTGGTTTGGACGACAACGCCGTGGACATTGACGAGCAATGTCGCGGCGGCGGTGGGTCCCGAACTCACCTATGTCGAGGTACAACAAGGCGACGAAACATTTTTCTTGAGCAAAGGCACGACACACATGCTGCAAGGAAAATATCATGTGGTGCGCGAGCTCAAGGGCACGGAGATGGAAGGATGGACGTACGATGGTCCGTTCGACGAACTGCCGGCGGAAAATCAAATCGGCGGCAACACCGATTTGCGCGAATTGGTCAAAGATGTGACGACATCGGCTAAAGACGCGCACCAAGTCATTTTGTGGGACGAAGTGGGCGAAGCCGAGGGTACGGGCATCGTGCATATTGCTCCGGGCTGCGGCGCCGAAGATTATCAACTCGGTAAAAAATTGCATTTACCGCTCGTGGCGCCGTTGAACGATGAGGGAGTTTTCATTGACGGTTTTGATTGGTTGAGCGGAATGCAAGTTGCCGACGTGCCGGACCCAATTCTCGACAACCTTGACCAAAAACATTTGCTCTATCGCGTCGAACCGTACACGCATCGCTATCCGATTTGTTGGCGCTGTAAAACGCCGCTCGTGTTTCGTCTCGTGGACGAATGGTTTATCAGCATGGATGAGCTGCGCGGCAAAATGATGGAGGTCACCGAACAAATCAAATGGATTCCCGCCTTTGGTCTCGACCGCGAACTCGATTGGCTGCGCAACATGCACGATTGGATGATTTCCAAAAAGCGTTATTACGGACTCGCGCTCCCGATTTGGATGTGCGACGATTGTCATGCCTACAAGGTCGTCGGCGATGAACAAGAATTAAAGAAACTCGCGGTCGAAGGATGGGAGACGTTCGAAGGACACACGCCGCATCGTCCGTACATTGACGCGGTGAAATTGAAATGCGACGCGTGCGGCGGAAAAATGTCGCGCGTGGACGAAGTGGGCAATCCGTGGCTCGATGCAGGCATCGTTCCATTCAGCACTCTGCAATATCGCACGAACCGCGCGTATTGGGAAAAATGGTATCCCGCCGATTGGATTAGCGAATCGTTCCCCGGACAATTTCGCAATTGGTTCTATTCGCTGCTTGCGATGGCGACGGTGATTGATAACTCGCCGCCGTTTCTGCAAAATTTCGGCTATGCGACCTTGTTCGCCGAAGACGGCAAGCCCATGCACAAAAGTTCGGGCAACATGATTGAATTCAACGAAGCCGCCGACCAAATGGGCGTGGACGTGATGCGCTGGCTCTACGCGAATCATCGTCCCGAAGCGAATCTGCTTTTCGGTTATGGACGCGCGGATGAGGTACGCAGACGCTTTCTCATTCCGCTTTGGAATGTGTACAACTTTTTCGTTTCCTACGCGCTGCTCGACCATTGGCAGCCGTCAACCGAAAACTTTGACCCGAAATTTCCCGAAGGCGCGACGCCGAAATCCGACAATGTTCTTGACCAATGGATTCTCGCGCGCCTGAATCAAATCACCGTAACGGTGACACGCGCGCTGGAAGAAACCGATTCGCTCACCGCGACGGACGCGGTCGAAGCATTCCTCGACGACTTGTCGAATTGGTACGTGCGGCGTTCGCGCCGCCGCTTTTGGCGCGGACAACTCGACGCGGATAAAAATGCCGCGTACGCGACGCTCTATCACGTGCTCGTCAAACTCGGACGCATCATCGCGCCCGTCACGCCGTTCGTTACCGAAGTGATGTATCAAAATTTGGTACGCAACGCGCAGCCGAACGCGTTCGAGTCGGTGCACATGACGTACTATCCCCAAGCCGATTTGACCGTCGTCAATCCAACGCTGCTTGCCCAGATGAAACTTGCGCGCAACATCGCCTCGCTCGGTTTGTCCGCGCGCGGCAATTCGAACTTGAAGGTGCGTCAGCCGCTCTCGCGCGCGCTCGCGTTTGTTGGTTTGCAGGTCAAGCCCTTGAGCGATGAACTCGTCGAAATTGTCAAGGACGAATTGAATGTCAAAGAGCTGGTGTTGACACAAGAAGAAGGCAGCATCGTCAAGTACAAAATTTTGCCCGACAACAAATTGCTGGGACCAAAATTCGGCAAAAAATTTCCCGCGCTCCGCACCGCGTTGAACGCGCAAAACGCGTCCGAAATTGCGCGGCGCGTCGCGATGAGCGAAACCATTTCCCTCGACATGGACGGTGAAACATTCGAACTTGCGCCGAACGAACTTTTGGTGCAGACGCAGGCGGCGGAAGGTTTAGCGGTTGCGAGTGGTGAAGGCATCACGGTTGCGATGGATACAACGCTCACGCCCGAACTCGTCCAAGAAGGTCTCGCGCGCGAATTTGTGCGTGCTGTGCAAACGATGCGCAAAGACGCCGGCTTTGATATTCAAGACCGCATCGTGACGCAATTCGAAACAGACAGCGCGGCAGTGCGCGAAATGTTGAACACGTTTGCCGATTACGTGAAACGCGAAACGCTGACCACAGAATTGCAAGAAGGGAGTGGCGGCGACGGATTTTATTCGACGGAAACTCAAGTGGAAGGCGCAGATGTAAAAATTTCGATTCGACGCGGATAGCGTATGTCAAACTCGTTTGAAATTCTCCTCGACCGCTACGCCGAACTCATCGTACGCGTCGGCTTGAATCTGCAAGCAGGGCAGGCGTTGTTCGTGGACGCCTTTCTCGAAAGCGCGCCGTTAGTGCGGCTAGTGGCAAAACACGCGTACCTCTGCGGCGCGCGCTTGGTTGAGGTTCTCTGGAATGATGATGCACTGACGCGCATCCGTTTTCAATACGCGCCGCGCGATTCGTTTTCCGAGACGCCCATCGGCTTTGTCGCTGCAATCAATCACTATGCCACGCAGCGCGACGCCTATTTGAGCATTACGGGCAAGGACCCGGACCTTTTGCGTGAACAAGAACCCGCGCTCGTCGCGTTGTACCAAAAGGCATTGGCGGAAAAAGCAAGACCGTCCAGTGAATCGGCAATGCGCGACGCGTTCAATTGGCTCGTTGTCGGCGCGCCAAGTCCCAAGTGGGCGGCGCGTGTTTTTCCAAACGCGGCGGCATCAGCCCAAGTGACGCTGTTGTGGAACGCGATTTTTTCCGCTTGTCGCGTGGATGAACCCGACCCGCTTGCGGCATGGGAACGCCATGCGCGCGAACTTGCGCTGCGCCGCGATGCGTTGAACGAAAAACATTTCGCCGCGCTGCATTTCTCTGCGCCCGAAACCGATTTGTTTGTTGGACTTGCAGACGAACATGAGTGGGTCGGCGGCGCGTCGCCGGCAGAGCGCGGTTTTTTGTTTATGGGCAATATGCCGACGGAAGAAGTTTTCACGATGCCGCATCGCGCACGCGTGGATGGGAAGGTCACCTCGACGTTTCCGCTTTCCGCGCGCGGACGCGTGATTGAAAAATTTTCCTTGACCTTTGAACAGGGACGCGTCACGCACGCCGTTGCAAGCAATGACCAACCGGTATTGGATGAATTCCTTGCCACCGATGAAGGCGCGCTGCATTTGGGCGAAGTCGCGTTGGTGCCGCACACCAGCCCTCTTGCGCAAGCGGGCATTCTCTTTTACAACGGGCTGTTTGATGAAAACGCGGCGAGTCATTTGGCGCTCGGCAAAAGTTATCCGACCAGCCTGCGCGGGGGCAGCCAAATGTCCGCAGCAGAATTGGCAGCACGCGGCGCGAACGACAGCTTGGTGCATCTCGATTTTATGATTGGTTCAAATGAAATGAATGTGGATGGGATGAACGCGGATGGCACGCGCGAGGCAGTGATGCGCCAAGGCGAATGGGCATTTGACATGATGCAATAGTACTTGAGTTCGTTCCATAAATCACAGCCGAAAAAATGTTCCGCTTGATTAGAACATCCGTTTGTTGTAAAATATCAGTCGTGTCGGGACAGGGAACTGTCCCGCGCAGTACATCGTCTTACAATCAATTCCTCATCCGAATTTCTCTGCATGCGAAGCCGCATCTCGCTCTCCCGTTCGCGATGAGCAAGTGATTGAAGGAGGTACGATGGCAAGTCCCAAGGAACCGCGCAAGCGGCGTTCAGATTCACCGCTCGGAGTCCGCAAAAAGGTTAGGGCGGTCTCTCGCAAAACCAAAGCGAAATTGGAACGCGCTGCGCCCAAGCTTCAAGAGGTCCAAGCGTCCGCGACCGCGATGGCAGAAAACCTCCAACAAATTTTGCAGACCCTGCTTGCCGAAATGCAGCGTGTGAAATCCGAAATCCAAAAACACGCGCTGATGGCTCAAGACCGCTCCACGTCCGGAAATGATATTGGCGACGATGGTATGGAAATCGAACAAGTCAGCAAACATCTCGCCTTAAAGGAACACCTCGAACGTCTCCTCGCCCAAATCGAAGCGGCAGTGCGCCGCATCGAACAAGGCGTGTATGGCATGTGCGAACGCTGCGGACAGGCGATTTTGCCCGAGCGCCTCGAAGTCTTGCCGTATGCGACGACCTGTATGAACTGCGCCCGCGCCGCCGCATAAATAAAGGGAACACCTCTTCAATCGCATAGAGTGACCGGCTGCCCAGGATGCCAGCCAACCCCAGGTTGATTCTCTATCAACCGTCATGTGTGAACCGTTTTACTGAAATTGAAAACGGGCGACTGCAAGTCGCCCGTTTTGCATTCCCACGTCGTTCGGTTAAGATACTGTGCGGAGCAAGCGCTTGGCGCTATATCTTTACTGAGGCTGAAACATCTGGAAACACAACTCGAATCCAAATCATTCTTGAAACCGGGCGCCGTCGTCGTCGGCATTGTCGCGGTCATTGTCTTGGCGCTCGACCAACTGACCAAATATCTAGTCGTCGAACAGATTGGGATGGGCAACGCGTGGCATCCCATTCCCGCGCTCGATTGGCTCCGCATCGTCGGCAGTTACAACACGGGGACCGCGTGCGGTTATTTTCCCCAGCTCGGTTTTATCTTTACCCTCGCGCCGTTTTTTATTCTCGCCGTTGTGGTATGGTTCTATCGTTCACAACCGACGCCCGGTTGGTTATTGAGCATTGGCGTGGGGCTCATTATCGGCGGAGCGTTCGGAAATCTCGTTGACCGTTTGCGGCTCCAGTATGTTGTTGATTTCATTCAGGTGGGAAGTTTCCCAATTTTCAACGTCGCCGATTCAGCGGTCTCGACAGCTGTCGTCATCATGCTCTTGTGGTCTCTGCGCGAAGATGCCGGGCGCGAGTCCGGCGCGGGCGCGTCGGAGACAGGCGCGCCCGCCAAGCCCGCCGATGCTTCGTGGAAAATCGGACTCGTCTTTCTTGGCGTTCTCGGTGTGATTGCGGCGCTCGGCTATTTTGTCTGCGTTTTCGTCCCCACAAACTTTTTGCGCTAATGTCTGATATTCTCACGGTGACGGTGGAACAGCACGGCGCGCGTCTGGATAAATATCTCAACGCGCAGCGCCCGGAGTTTTCGCGTTCGTTTTTGCAAACGCTCATCGCGCAAGGAAACGTGCGCGTCAATGATGCCGCGCGCAAAGCCAACTATGCTGTGCGCGCAGGAGACACCATCACCTTTGAAATTCCGCCGCCCGCGCCGTCCGCCGCACAGCCCGAAGACATTCCACTGGACGTTCTGTATCAAGACGACGCGCTGCTCGTCGTCAACAAACCTGCGGGGTTGGTGGTGCATCCCGCCGCCGGACACGCGCACGGCACTCTGGTCAATGCGATTCTCGGACATGCCCCCGAAATCGTCACGGGCAATCAAGAACGCCCCGGCATTGTTCATCGGCTTGACCGCGACACGAGCGGCGTCATGCTGATTGCCAAAAATGATGCGGCGCTCCATGAACTCCAACGCCAATTCGCCGCGCGCGAAATTCACAAAACCTATCTCGCGCTGGTGCACGGCGTTGTCAAAACGCCGCAAGGGAAAATTGATGCGCCGCTCGGACGCGACCCGCGCGACCGCAAAAAAATCGCGATTGTGGATGCGCCCACCGCGCGCGCGGCGGTCACCGTCTTTCACGTCCTCGCGCACACGGACGCGTACACCCTCTTGCGCGTGGAACCCGAAACAGGACGCACACACCAAATTCGCGTTCACCTCGCGTTTCTCAAACATCCTGTCGTCGGCGACCCATTGTATGGCAAAAAGAAAAACGACCTCGAGCTCACGCGACAATTTTTGCACGCGTGGCGAATTGGTTGCGCGCATCCGTTGACGGGCGCGCCGCTCACATTCACCGCGCCGTTGGCGGATGATTTGCAGCGCGCGTTACAGCGCGCGGGGATTGACGCCCAAAACGTTTTGGTGTGAAGGGGGAAAATCGAGATGAAAAAAGTTCTCATCGTTGACGACGACCCGATGGTGCGCCAATTGACGCGCATGGCGCTCGCACAAGAATATGCGTGTCTCGAAGCCGCAGACGCCGAAAGCGCATACAACTTGCTCGACCACGAGAGCCCTGATTTGATTATTCTCGATTGGGTCTTGCCGGGATTGAGCGGTCCGAATTTTTTCAAACGCTTGCAGCGTGACCGTGAACTCGCCAAGATTCCGGTGATTATTGTTTCCGCGCGCGGCGAAGAACAAGTGAAACGCACCGCGACCGAGCTGGGCGCGGCGGGCTATCTCTCCAAACCGTTCAACGTCAAAGCGCTGCGCGAACTGGTGGCGCAAACTGCACAACAAAAAAGTGACGGCGTTTAGCCGTCACTTTTTTTACGTTTGGATTTTATTTGCTTCCAACTCGCGCTGCAAAATCCACGCGACGGCTTGTCTCAAATCTTCTACCACATACGGCAGTTCCATCCCTGCCGCGCGCATTTCATCCAAGGCGCGTTTGCCGCGTCCGGTGCGTACGAGAATGGGGGTCACGTTTGCACTGCGCGCCGCGCGAATATCGTCCACCCAATCGCCAACAAGATAGGATGCTTCGAGGTCAAGGTCAAACTCCGCGCGCCCTCGCAACAGCATTTCGGGCGACGGCTTGCGACACGTGCATGCGTCTTCGGGAGTATGCGGACAAAAATAAACGCGGTCAATGCGTCCGCCCGCGCGCGTCACTTGGCGCGTCATTCGCGAGTGAATGTCAACAACCGTCTCGTGCGTCATGTGCCCGCGTCCGATGCCCGATTGGTTCGTGATGACGATGATGCGAAAATCCGTGCTGCCGAGCCAACTCAACGCGTCGAGCGCGCCCGTTTCAAAAACAAATTCCTCCCACGTTCGAACATTGTCCGTGCGGTTCACGTTGATAACGCCGTCGCGGTCCACAAAGATTGCGCGCTGCTTGGCCATATTCGCCCGTCCCCAAAAAAGAAAATCGCAAAGCGATGTCTTGCTGCTTTCCCGGCATCGCTTTGCGTCCTTTGGTTATGCCTTACTCGCCCGCCTCAGCGGTTGGCGGAATGGGCGCCTCTCCGGAAGACGGTGCCGGGTTCTCACTGTTCGCCTGCGCGTTTCCGCGTCGTTTTGCGGTTTTGCGTGTGCGCGGTTTCGGCGGCGCAAAGTAGGTGACCAACGCGGGTTTGCCCTTGAAGCGACGCGGGCTCTTTGAAAGCGCCATCAGCGCGGTGCGCGCAAAACGTTGTGCCTCGAACGAATCGGGCAGGGCGGGTTGCGCTTGCGGAGAATTGATTGCTGTCAAGGCGTCTTCCGAATTGCCTTCCATCGCGCCGAGCACCCATTCCACCGCGTCCAAAAATTCCTGTGTGACGCGTTTGTGTTCTATCGCTTGATTCAACAGTGTGCGGGTGCGCTTTAAATTTGTCTTGAAGACACGCGGGTCTTGTTCGTACAGCGAAGCGATGGTCAATTGAGTTTGCGCGCCCAATGCCCAATTCGCTTCTTGTCCCAGTCCTGCTTCGGCTTGCTGCCGCGCTTCGGTAATGTTTGCGGTCGCAAGCAGGGTGTTGCCCAGCTGCAGCTGCGCCGCCCAATTCTTTGGGTCTGCCGCAATCGCCTGATTCAGAAAGCGCCGTGCGGTGACAAATTCCTGCGCCTCCAGCGCGACCAGTCCGCGCAAATACAAACTGCGCGAGACCTGCACCGCATCGCCCAGCGCTTGAGCGAGCGCCAACGCGGCTTGCGCAAACAAATCGGCTTCGGTGGCGGACGCGGTTTCCAATTTCAACCGCGCGATATTATTGAGCACATGCGCTTCGGCGGCAACCGCGCGACCCGTGCTCGCCTGCTCGGTGCTGCGCGCTTGAGTTTGTCCTGCTTCCTGCTCGCTCTCGCGGAAAATCTCAATCGCCTCTTGGAAATTTTCCAGCGCATCTTCGTACGCGTGTTGTGCCTGGGCGAGCAAACCCAACCAATTCATGCCCCAGCCGTACTGCAAACGCTCGCCCGCCGTGTTCGCCAACTCTAACCCATCGTTGAAACTCGCATCCGCGCGCTCCCACGCGCGCGCTTGCATGGCTGCATTGCCTAATTCAAACAACAATGCGATGCGCTCGGCGGCAGATGCATCGGAACCAAGTTCTCTGCGCGCGTGTTCATAAAAAGCGACCGCGTCGTGCCAGCGATTCTCCTGCTCTGCCCAACGCGCGCGCTGCATCCACAGCTGCGCGGCTTGGGCGTTTTCGACGCGCGAGGCAACCTCGAGCGCGGCGCGATAGGCATCATCGGCTGCCGCATAGTTGCCCAGCGCCGCCGCCGATTGTCCGAGCCGTTGATACAGAATGAGCCGCTCCTCTGCCGCGTTCCCCGCTTCATAGTACGCGAGAGCGAGGTTGTCTTGTTCGCGCGCCGTTTCCCAATCCCCGCGCTGTGCCGCTGCGTAACCGAGTTGCATGTGCAATTCCGCTTGCAGCGGTTCGTCGTTTTGTTCGACTGCCAATGCGAGCGCCGCGTGTTGGGCGCGTTCCGCGCGGTCCAAGTCTCCGGCGCGATTGTACAAAACACCCTGACGCGCCAACACATTTTTCTCTTGCGCCGGGCGACCCAGCGCTTGCCACACCGTCAGCGCGTCGTCGTAATAGGTGAGCGCCTTTTCGTCGTCGCCGGTTTGCTCGGCGAGTGCGGCGAGTTGATTGAGCACGCGTCCCGCGCGTTCCTGGTCGCCGCGTGCGCGCGCGGCATCCAACGCCTCGCGCCATGTCGCCTCCGCTGCATTCGTTTGTCCGAGCTGCATCTGCAAATCGCCGACACGTTCCAGCAGTTCCACCTGTGGGGTCTCGCCACCCAACGCGCGGAACGATTCGAGTGCCTGCATGTGCAAATCGAGTGCGCGCGGCAGCTGCGCTTGTTGCTGTGCGGTGGTGCCCAGATTCGACAACAAGACGGCTTCGCTTTCGCGGTCGCCGACCTGGCGCGCCACATTCAACGCGCGCGTGTACGCATATTCGGCATCTTGCCACGCGCCGATTTGCTGTGACGCGTCGCCGATGTTATTTAGTACGGTGCCCTGCGCGATGCGCCACACGGCGTCAGGTCCCGTTTCTTGTTCAATTTGTTCGAACGTCACAATCGCTTGGCGATAATAGTCCAACGCTTCGTCCCATTTTTGTTCTTCGGCGGCGAGCAGACCAAGTGTGTTGAGCAACTCGCCCGTTTGTACGAGGTCACCTGCTTCGCGCGCGGCTTGGAGCGCCTGTTTGTATTCCGCTTCTGCTTGGTCTCGGGCAGCGCGTTGGGCGCGCGCCAGTTGTGCGAGCGTTTCGGCTTGGTTCTCTTGCATTCCGGCTGCGGCATAGATGTCGGCGGCGCGTTGGTAATGCTCCACCGCGCCTTCCCAATCTTGCTGTCCCGCGCGCGCAAGTCCGAGCGCGTTGTTCAGTTCTGCAGCGCGCCGTTGGTCGTCAATGGATTCATTCAACACCAGCGCTTGGCGATATGCCTCTTCTGCCTGAATCCATTCTTGGCGCGCGCGCTGAACATCGCCAATATTCGCAAGACTCGCAATCTGCGCTTCCACAAGTCCCATTTGTTCGAACTCGCGGAGCGCGGCGCGATATTCTTCGAGTGCCTCTTCCCAGCGCATCTGTGCTTCGAGCGCGATACCGACTTGGTTTTTCATCCGCGCGCTCGAAATTTCTTCGCTCGCTTCTTGATACAGCGTATTAGCACTGCGGTATGCAGCTTCCGCTTCTGCCCATTTGCCTTGGTCGAGGAGCGCATCGCCTTGGGCAGCGGTCTGGTCTGCTTGCTTCAGCTTGGCGTATTTCACCGCTTGCTCTAGCTCGCGATACACTTGGGCTTTGAGGTGCGGCGCCGAGATTTCATTATAGAGATGCAGTGCCGCCTGATAATGGTCGAGCGCTGTGTCCCATTCCTCGCGGTCGCCTTGGACCTGTCCGAGCTGTTCGAGCATCGCGCCCTCGTTCACGCGGCTGCCGGTGTTTGCGTACAACGCGCGGGCGCGTTCATATGCATCCAATGCGTCGTCGTATTGTGTCGCGGTGCGATGCATGGCGCCGAGACGGCTCCACGTGTCTGCTTGCGCCAAGGGTGCGTCAAGTTCTTGGTAAATATCCAGCGCGTGTTGATATTCTGCGCGCGCGTCCGTCCAATGTTCTTGCGCCGCCGCGAGGGAACCGAGCAGCGAGTACAACTGCGCGAGCGTTTGCAAATCACCTTGCTCTTGCGCAATGTCCAGCGCGCGGCGATAGGTCTCGCTCGCGTTTGCCCATTCGCCCGCCTGTTGTTGACGGTCACCGATGGCGGCAAGAATCTGCGCCTGCTGCTGCAAAACCGCGTGCCGCGCCTCTGACGTTTCCGGTGAATCGAATCGCGCAAGTGCCTGTTCGTTTGCGCGCATCGCGTCATCAATCTCGTCTTGCTGCGCGGCAATTTCTGCCAATTGCTGATAGGCGAATCCGGCGCGCGCGGTGGCATTCAATTCATCATACGCGGCGGCAACCTGCGTAAAAGCGAGTTTCGCATCATCCCAGCGCATTTGCGCCATCGCCCGCGCGCCGACGGCTTGAAGTGTTTCCGCGTGGAGCGGTTTGATTGCCGCGTATTCCGGTGTGCCGCGTTCGACGAGCGCGAGGGCTTGGTCCAATTCCACCTGCGCGTCGTCAAAGCGTTCTTGCGCGACGAGCGCGCGTCCCAGTCCATAATGCGTCTCGGCATCGTGCGACGCATCGCCGGTTGCTTGTTGCAGCAAGGCAGCGCGCCGATACAAATTTTCCGCGTCGGAAAATTCATTCGCCGCCAATTTTTGTTCGCCGGCGCGGCGCAGCAAGTTGGCTTGTGCTCCGGAAACGGTTCGCCAGCGTTCGGTATCTTCAATCGTGGCAAAGGTGTGTCCTGCGCGCGCATACAAATCAATTGCATTCGCCGTGTCGCCGCGCGCGTTGGCAGAATCTCCTAATGCTTCCAAGACTTGACCCATCAGCGCGGACTCTTGCGCGCTTGCCGCGAACGTCAGCGCCTCGCGCAAGTTTGCTTCCGCTTGGTCGCCCAAGTCATTGTCCAATGCGACGCGTCCTTGTTGCAGCAAAACCTCCGCGAGCGCATTCGCAATTTCACGTTCCTGAATAGCATTCCCGTCCACGCGGTCAAACTCGTACGCGCGACGCAGCGCGCGCACCGCTTCGTCGTTACGCGCTTGCGTGTGATACATCTTGCCAAGACGCAGCCACACTTCGGCAACTTGGTCGAAATTGTCAGATGCTTCTGCCAGCTTGACCGCGCGCAGCAATACGCTTTCCGCGTTCGCCAAATCATCTTCGGCTTGAGCTTGTTTGCCATGTTGCTGCAGCGAACGCGCCAGTTGTGCCAGAATGCGGTCGCGCAGCACAATTTCATCTCCGCTCAATACGCTGCTGGCGCGGTCGTAATGAGCGATGGCTTGTGCGTAATTTTCTTGCGCGGCGGAGAGGTTGCCCAGTTGATACAACAAATAGCCGTCGCGGTCAGTACGTCCTTGCGCGTTATCAAGTTCCAGCGCGTGGGTGTATGCCGCATGCGCGTCTTGCCACTGTCCTTCGCCAAACAGTACGTCGCCCAGCGCGGCGTATGCGTCCGCCTGACGCGCGTCGAGCGCGGCGCTCAATTCCGTATTGCCGAGCGCTTGATAGGTTGTGCGCGCGTTTTCGTTGTGGGCGAGCGCATCTTGCCAATGCAATTGGCGCGCGGCAATCTCGCCGAGCGCGGCTTCAATTTCTGCAATCGCTTGGGTCTCGGACACTTCGCGCGCGAGCGACAACGCATGTTGATAATTTTCTTGCGCGGCGTCCGTTTCCCCGAGCTGTAGTTGCGCTTGGGCGAGCGCGGTGAGCATCTTGAGCTGCGCGTCGGGAAGGTCCAGCTCGCGGATGAGATTGTACGCTTCTTGATGCGACGCGCGCGCCTGACTCCACTTGTTGAGCGAGCCCTGCACCAGACCGAGACTCTGAAGCATTTCAGGAACCAGAGTCCAATCTTGGAGCCCGCGTGCCCGCGCGAGCCCGCGTTCATACGCTGCCTCTGCGTCGGTCAAGTGGAACGCGTCCATTTCGGCATCGCCGATTTGCTGCCAGACTTGGGCTTGGGCTTGCGAAATCGCGGCGCGTTCATTGCGCGGGTCGTCGGTGCCGAGCAAATTCAGCGCGCGTTCATAATAATTCGCGGCGGCATGCAAATCATTTTGCGCGAGCGCGACGTTGCCCAATTGATGCAATAGATGTGCTGTTTCCGGTGCACGTCCTAATGGTTCCAACGCGAGCAGTGTGCGAGTATAAAGGGTGCGTGCCCGTGTCCAATTTCCTTGCGCGGAGGCTTGCTCGGCGGCGGTGGTGAGCGCGACAATTCTTTGGTCGCGCGCCAGCGCGCTTTTTTCATTTTGTGCGCGTGAAAAATTTCCGCGCGCCGCGTCGTAATAGTCGGCTGCCGCTTCCCATTGATGTTCGGCGGCGGCAACTTGCCCCAGCGCGAATTGAAATTCGCCAATATCCGACGCGTCGTCCAACGTCTCTGCCAACGCGAGACCGTTTTGATAATTTCGCGCCGCTTCGCTCCAATCGGCGTTGAGGTACGCGCGGTCGCCGAGTGTCCGCGCCATATCGCGCTGCGCCATGCGGAGTTGGCGTGTGGCGCGCGCTTGCGCGGCTTGCAATTCGGCAATGGTATTCGGTTCGCCCAGCGCGGTGTATTGTTCAATCGCCGTGGCGTATTCATCCAACGCATCTGCCCACTCTGACCGGTCGGCGGCGATGCTTGCCAGCGCGACGTGAAGGTTTGCCTGCGTGCGCGTATCCTTTAACGCGGCGGCGCGTTGGAGTGCAGCGCGATATTGCTCGCTTGCTTCTGCCAAGTGTCCCGCTGCGCGTGCGGCTTGTGCGTTTGACAAAGCTGCTTCCAATTGCGCGTGCTGTTCCAACGTGCGATTTACGCGATTCAAATGGTGTTGCGCGTCGGCAATCTCGGCAGTGGCTTCGCTTTGTTCAAACAACTGTGCAGCGCGCGTCAAGGCAGTCCGCGCGGCGGTCAGATTGTTTTCCGTCTCGTATATTTGACCCAGCGTCAGTTGGGCGCGCGCTTGGGCGCGCGGGTCAGAAAATTCCTGCGCGACCTCGAACTGTTCTTGGGCGGCGCGCGCGGCATCCGGACTTGCCCTCTTGACAAGTGCAGCGGTTTTTGCCGCGCTCGTTTCCACGAGTGCTTCGCCGATGACCGTCTGTGCGGCGGTGTCGTTCAAATCGCGTGCGAGAGCGAGCGCCTGCCGATACAGCGCGCCGGCTTTATCAAACTGTTGTTCTCGTTGGGCGACCTGTGCGCCGGTCATCGCCTGCGCTTGCTGTGCCTGCCGCGCCAATACATCGTTCACGCGGGCAAGCTCTTGGTCCACCGCACCGATTGCATTGTTGTCGCCGACGCTCGCGTATAACGCTCGCGCTTGGATCAATGAACCGAGCGCGCTGCGCCATTCCGACTGCTTGCTCGCAAATGCGCCGAGCGCATAGAGTGCATTGGCTTGAGCGGCGGCGTCATTGAATTCTTGTGCGACGGCGAGCGCGTTGCGATATGCAGCGGTTGCGGCATCCCAATCTTGCGCCGCTTGCAGCGCGTTCGCTTTCGCCACACTCGTTTCCACGAGCGCATTCGCAATCGTCGTCTGTGCGGCGGTGTCGTTCAAATCGCGTGCGAGGGCGAGTGCTTGCCGATACAAGGCGCTGGCGTCGTCAAAGTGCGCTTGGTCGCGGGCGGTCTGTGCGTCGGCAAGAAATTGCGCTTGCTGCGCTTGTCGCGCCAACACATCGTTCACGCGG
>JAKOPZ010000082.1 GCA_029778615.1 Chloroflexota bacterium
CCGCGCCGCGTTCCGATGCCGCGCCGCGTTCCATTCACGGCGACATTATTTCCGCGCAAGAATTGTGGGACTGCACGAGTTGCATGGCGTGCGTGAACGCCTGTCCCGTCGGCATTGACCAACTTTCGACGATTATTGATTTGCGCCGTTATCTCACCCTCACCGAAGGCACGCCGCAAGCGCCCTCTGACAAAGCGATGAGTTCGATGGAACGGCAAGGCAACCCGTACGGTTTGCCCAAAGCATCGCGTTGGGATTCGGTCAAAGAGCTGGGAGTGGAATTCGCCGAACCCGGTGTGGAATATGATGTGTTGTATTGGGTCGGCTGCGCGGGCGCGTACGATGCGCGCAATCAAAAAGTGGTGCGCGCGATGGTGAAAATAATGCAGGCGGCGGGATTGAAATTCGCGGTCATGCGCGCGGAACGCTGCACCTGTGAAAGCGCGCGGCGCTTGGGCAATGAATACTTGTATCAAATGGCGACGCTCGAGAATGTGGAGAATCTTTCCGCATTAAGTTTCAAACGCATCATGACGCAGTGTCCGCATTGTTTCAACACCATCAAAAATGAATATCCGCAGTTCGAAGGAAATTTCAACGTCATTCATCACACGCAGCTCATTGCGGAACTCATTGGCAATCGCGTCATCACCCCAAAACAAAACATCACCGACACCATCACCTATCACGATTCATGCTATCTCGGACGCTACAACAATATCTTTGAACCGCAGCGCCAGATTCTCCAGTCTCTCGTCTCTCATTCTCCAAGTATCGTAGAGATGGCGCGTTCGCGTGAAAACGGTCTGTGCTGCGGCGGTGGTGGCGGACGCATGTGGCTTGAAGAAAACACCGGCGAACGCATCAACAATTTGCGAATGCAAGATGTGATTGACGTGAACGCGAAAACCGTCGCGTCCGCGTGCCCATTCTGTATGACGATGTTGGAAGACGGCGCAAAAGCAAAAGGCGTGGACGAACAAATCGCGCGCCAAGATATTGCCGAACTCGTCGCGGAAGCGTTATAGCGCGGCGTGTGATGCGCGGTGCGCGGCGCGCCGAATAATGCAAATGAAAATCCGAACGCAATGTTTTGCGTTCGGATTTTTTATTTCGATTTTTTCTTTTTGAGCCGTTTGAGGGCTACTAACGCTTTCAAATCTTCGCGGTCTTTCGGTCGGTTTGCCGCGCGTTTCATCTTTATCAAATCCTCAAGCGAAGCGACGAATACGGGAACTCCTTCAATGGTGTCCGCCTTTTTATTCTTCCAAATTGTCGCCCATGTTACACCCGCGGCGGAGGGATGAATGTCTGTGGCGAGTATGTATTGACGAAAGAGAATCTTCTTGGTTAATACTTGTTCCATTGTCAATTCGGTTACGTCATGTCCAATTGCCGAGAGCGCCTGAAGAGTATTCTGCGCGTTCTCACGCGTTGGTTCGATGAAAATGTCAACATCGTTTGTGAGGCGCATATAACCGTGACTTGGAAACGCGCTTGCTCCGATGACGACATACCGAACGCGCGGGTCGTTTAACGATTTGAGGAGTTTGGAGATATCCATTGCGAATCATCCGCTCAACAGCTTCACGCGAACGCTCGAACATCCACCTATAGCGCTGCTCTGTTGTTAGCGAAAGCATGTGTTCAAGGTCAAATTGAAATTCGCGTTCGAGGTCATACCCGTCAACAATCAAGATTGGCATAGTACGAATTATTTCACGAACAGTTTTGAGAGAATGAACAAAAAATGAACAGCAAGTGGTCTGGAAAAAATTGCGCGTATGAGCGAAAATGTGGGCGAGATTTCAAGGAGAAAAGAACATGCCCCAACTTGCCGAACTCGCGAACCAATTCTTGAATCAATACGGACTGCTCGCCATTTTTGTAATTATGATGCTCAAAGAAATCGGGTTCCCCGTGCCGATTCCCGCCGACCTCATCATGCTCGGCGCGGCGGCGAGCGCGGCGGCAGGGAAATTTGACGCGCAAGGCGGCTTGGTCGTCACGTTCCTCGCCATTTTGATTCCGATGTTCATCGGCGGACTGGTTCAATTTGGCATCGCGCGCGGACCGGGGCGCGCGTTCGTTTACCGCATCGGAAAATATATCGGCTTGACAGAGGCGCGGCTCGACAAGGCAATGAGCGCGGTGCAAAAAGGCGGCACAACCGCCGTCACCATTGGCTTGACCACGCCCGGCGTCCGCATTGCCACAGTTCCCGCGTCGGGACTTGCGAATCTCTCACTCGGCGTTTTTTTGCCGGGGCTGATTTTGGGGAGCGCATTTTTTCTCGCGTGGCATTTTGCTTTGGGGTATCTCGGCGGTTTGGCGTTGACGCTTTTGAGTTTGCCCCCAATCGTTTTGGTAGGAATTTTGCTCGTGGTGATTGCTCTCGGCATCGTCGGCTGGCGTTATGCGCGCCGGCGTTCCAAACAACGCGGCGAGGAAATTTCTGCGCGCGAAGCATTCATCGAATGGACCGATGCCGCGTGTCCCGCGTGCATCGCGATTGCTCTGACGCGGCAAAATATTGAATTGCGCCAATCGTAGGCGCGATGCTTTGGGCTTGCCCAACCTTCCGCCCATATTGAACAAAAAATGAGCAGCTCTTGGTCTGGAAAAAAGTGCGCTCGGAGCTGAAAATACGCTTGTGATTTTTCACAACCACATTTCACCTCAAGGAGAAGTCCTATGAACAACACGATTCCACAAGGTCTGCGAACGACCTATCTCGTTCATTTCGTTTGGGAATTAATTTTTGGTTTGGCGGGGACGCTCGCCGCGAAATTTGTCGGCGACATCGCGGGACATCCCGTCCGCGATGTGGATGTGAATATGCTGCTCGGCGTCGTGGCTCTGACGTTCGCGCTCGGTTCCTGGTACGCCGCGCGCGCAGCGCGCTGGGAACAAATCAGTCTTTTTACCGCGATGCTGATTTTTGCGAATCTGGTTGGCGGCATCGGCGGTGTCATTGCGTATTTTGTGCCTTCGCTGCTTGGCGTCGAGAGTTTGCCTCCCGTGCAGCTACTCGTTTCCGTCGTGTTGGTTTTGTTCGGGAGCGCGTTTACGTATTTTTATCTTCAAGTGAACGGCGCCAAGCAGCCATTGATTGAGGCGCACTAACGCGTTGTGCGGGAGATATTATGCTTTTCGATAATCCTATCGGTCTGCGCGTCGCGTACGTCATTGATTTGCTCGTGATGATTTTGCTGCGGCGCCGCGCGCCGAAACACTGAACATGTCAACGGTCATCCATTCCATTTTCATTTCCGGCGAACCGAGCGCGATTTTCGATTTTGTGACCACAGCGAAATATTGGACAGACTGGCATCCCGCGACGGTTGGCGTGAGCGGGCAAATCGAAAAACCGATGCGGTGCGGCGATGTGATTCGCGAACGCGCGCGCATCGGCAGCGCGGACGCGGAAAATGATTGGAGGGTGACAGAGTGGGAACGCAATCAACGTGTTGTCCTATCCATGCCGAACACGCGATTGGGCGATTTGAAAATCACGTACACGTTTGTCGAACGCGATGGCGGAGTTGAATTTACACGCGAACTCGTTTTCGACACGCGCGGTTTTCCTCAAGACCTCGCGGACGCGCTGACGCAGCAGATGGAATCCGATTCACAAATTGCCATAGCCCGCATACAGAAAATGTTTGAAACGCAGCGTCGGTCAAAATGAACGCGTGGGACAAATTGGTTGCCGGATTTGCGGCGACGCGCATCGGGGCGTGGACGATTGTCAATGTCTTGTTCCGCCTTGACCGCGTGCTGCTGGAAACATCGCGCGGACGCGTCTATCTCGCGCTCGGATGGCATATGCTTTTGCTTACAACGGTTGGCGCGAAAAGCGGACTGCCGCGAACGATTCCGCTTTTGTATATTCCGGATGGGAAAAATATCGCGTTGATTGCGTCCAACGGCGGCAGAGAAAAATTTCCCGCGTGGTATTGGAATTTACGCGCGCATCCTGAAGCAATCGTGTTGACCAACGGACAGGTACAAAATTATCTCGCGCACCAAGCCACAGGTGCCGAACGCGAACGCTTGTGGCATCAAGCCGTCACGTATTATCCGGGTTACGCCGTTTATCAAAAACGGATAGGCGGCAGAGAGATTCCGATTATGGTATTGGAGCCAAAGGACGTTGAGGAGCCAAGATGATAGCCGAGCCATCACTGCGCCACGCGCGCAACACGTTGGAACTGAACGTTGCGCCCACCGAAATGGAACATCTCGCGCGTTATCCGCTGCTGGACGCGCTGTTGCATCGCCGTTCGCGCCGCTTTGGCAAAGCGATGACGCTTGAAGGCGGACCCCTCGCGTATGCCAGCGCGCACGCGTCGGAACCGCTGAGTATTCAAGAAGAAGCCGCGCTCGCGTTCGCCGCGTGCGGCATCACCGGATTCGTAACCGGCGAACTGCCGTACCAAAATGGAAACCGCGCAGAGTCGGGCGGTGGAAACAAAATGCTGCAATTCATTGGGCGCACCGCTGCCAGTGCGGATGGAATTCACGCCTACGCGGTTTTTGTTATCAACGACGACGGCGTGTGGCTGCTGAAACGTCCGCAAGATTTTGAACGCGCGGAACTGCACGAAATGATAGAGGCAGCGCAAACGCAGCGGTTCGTCGAATTGTACAAAAAAATGCGCGTGCAAATTTCCGACACGCGCGCAGAAATTCCGCGCGTCGCGCCGTTCACGCAGTCTTTTAACAAATGGGACGCCAACGCGCGCGGCACCACCTATTTTTTGCCCGTTGCCGAATTGAGCGCGGGATATATCAACGGGCTATTGTACATGTTTAGCGAACAGTTCGCGGGCTTTCCGCGCGATGACCATCGGTTCTTTCTGCCCGCCGGCATCGCGCACTTTGCCAAATCGCGCGGCGGACATTTGCACGACGATTTGGGCGCGGGACGCACGGGACCTGTCAGTTATATCGAATCATGGTTGTTTGAATTGTGCGCGGTGGAACTCGGCGCAATCGTTCAGAATTTGGGGCTCATGACACAGGCGCTCGGCTTGGGCGGATTTCCACATTTCGTCGCGCATCCGTACAGCTGGCTGCAAGCGCTCGGCTTTCGTATGGAAACGCTCGCGGCAACGCGCCTTGCGGGCTTGGGCAAAATGGTTGGAAACATCGCGCGCGCATTCGGACAAAATTTTGATGTGCCGACGGCGGTGGGCTTGGAACACGCGGGGCGCGTGTTGCTGAAACCGTATGCCCCGCCCTATTACAAGACGATGCGCGAGGCAGTCGAGGCATTTCTCGATTTCAAATATGCGGCGGGGAGCGGCAGTCTGCGTGACGGGGGACGCGCCACTGCGTGGCGCGATGGCGCGACCGTGCAAGCAGGCATCCCGCACTATTCCAAACAAACGGTCCAAGCGACGATAGCGTACTGTGAATACATTTACGAACGCTACGGCAGATTTCCCGCCGCGTCGGGTCCGTTCCGCACTTTGGTTGCGTATCAGGCACATCATTTGGATTTGGATTTTTATCAAAAATTTTATCGTTCGGACGCGTTGAGCGAAACGCAATATCAACATGACGCGCTGTGGCATTCGCAAATTTGAGCGCACGTCACAGCTGTAATTTTTGAGGAGGCAAAAAATGAAAACCACACTCTTGCCATTCACCAAACTCACACTGATTGTTACCGCTGTCGTACAATTGGTAATGGCTGTCGCAGGATTCGTCGCGCCGGGGCTGACCGGTTCACTGCTTTCGCCGGCGGCAAATCCGCCGCAAATCGCGATTCAGTACGTCGCTGCATTTTATTTGGCGGGCGCGGCGGCAGCACTGTACGCGTTTCGTCAGGACAATTGGATTGCCGCGCGCACCTATTTGCTGAATGCGGTCGTCTTTGTCGCGCTCGCGATTGTCGTTACGGTCATCAATCTCGGCAGTGGCTTGCAAGTGATTTCGTACGCCTATCTTGTCCTTTCGATTATTTACGTTCCCGTCATCGCGTATGTTTGGATGCAAGAATCCAAACGCAGCGCATAGGAAAGGAAATCAAATATGCCCGAATATAAATTTGTGACGGTGTGGACATTCGATGCGCTGCTCGAGCGCGTCTATGCCGCGATTGCGGACACCGCCAAGTGGTCAAGTTGGTGGCAAAATATTGAACGCGTGGAAATGGTGAGCCCGGGCGACGCGGCAGGGATTGGGCGCGTGGAACGCTTTACCTTTCGCACCGAACTCCCGTACAAGCTCGAGTTTGAGACGCGCGTCTCGCGCCTCGAGCCACCGTTCTTGATTGAAGGACAGGCGCGCGGCGAGTTGGAAGGCGTCGGGCGGTGGACCTTTACGCGTCTGGAGAATGGCACACTCGTCAATTATTTGTGGAACGTCCGCACAACGCGTTGGTGGATGAATTTGCTTGCACCCATCGCGCGCCCGTTGTTTGTCCGCAATCACGAAGCGGTTATGCGGAATGGCGGGAACGACCTTGCCAAATATTTGCACGCGCGCCTATTGTCTACCGAGTATTTGGATTTGAGCGCCGAGCCAACCAACGCTGCCGAACGCTCATACATGGAACACGCGTAGAATTTCAAGGCGCGCCAAGAGGGAAAAGTCCATTGAAACAAATCAGCAGAATGCGCTTGTTCAATCCTTACAAGCTCGCCTATTACGAAACGCGCAATTACGTCACGTACTATCAACGCCGCTGGCTGGAACTGATGCGCGCGACGGTGGAACTTGTCAAAGAATCATTCGGCTTGAATTACGCGCAGGCGATGTACGGCGCGTATTTAATTGCGAGCGCGGAATTTGCGTGGGCGCCGCAAGACCATGATGTGCGCGTGGTGGAAAACAAGCTGCGCACCTTTTACCAATTTGTACGCACAATCAATCGCGAAACGTTTGACCTCGAACGCACCACGCAGGCAGAATTGTCATGGTGGGTCGCGCACCGCGAACATTTTGGGGACCCACACAACGAATCTGTTGTCGAAGCGTTCACGAATCTGAATGCGGAATTGTTTCAGGTGCCAAAAGACCGCGTGCGTGAGGCAGCGTACTGGCGCGCCGCCGCCGTGCTCTTTTCCGATTGGTGGGTGGAAGAAGGCCTCGACCCGAACAGTCCGCGCATTCGTCAAGAAGAAGAAGCGTTCCAAATTGCCTATACGCTCCTGCGCGAGGTCGCGGCAGAACGCGCGTAACAATCGCGGCGCGTTCACGTAGAATTCGGCGGAGGCAATGAAAATGATTATTACCACAACGCCGAACGTGGACAGCAGACATATTCGCGAATATCGCGGCGTCGTCACCGGCGAAGCGATTTTGGGCGCGAATATTTTTCGCGATTTCTTTGCAGGCATCACCGATATTGTCGGCGGACGTTCGGGCGCGTACGAAGGCGAACTGCGCAAGGCGCGCGAAATTTCAATGCGCGAGATGGCGGATGAAGCGCGGCGGCTCGGCTGCAATGCCGTCGTCGGTGTGGATTTGGATTACGAAACGATTTCGATGGGCAACGGCGGCGGAATGCTGATGGTGACGGCGAGCGGCACGGCAGTCATCGTCGAATAGAATCGGTTACATTTGGATAGCGGGGTAGAAACGGAACCGGGTTCTGTTTCTACCCCGTTTTTCTTTGACCCCCAATTATGCGTATGTTAGAATCTTTTTCATATTGTCCTAATCTCCAGTCTCTAGTCTTTAATTTCCATGTCGAACAAACAACTGACCGGACGAAAAGCCGCCGCGCGCGATTTATTTGAAGCGGCGCGCGATGAGGAACGCAAACACGCGCAACCTCTCGCCGCGCGAATGCGCCCGCACGCGTTGGACGAATTTGAGGGGCAGGAAGAAATTCTTGGCAGCGGGAAATTGCTCCGCCGCGCGATTGAAAGCGACAAACTTTTTTCGTCCATCATTTTGTGGGGTCCGCCCGGCGTGGGCAAAACCACGCTCGCGATGATTATTGCAAACAAAACGGCGTCGCATTTTGAAACGTTGAGCGCCGTGCTCGCAGGCGTCGCCGACATTCGCCGCGTGGTCGAAGAAGCGCGCGAACGATTCAACTTGTACGGACAACGCACCATTTTGCTCGTGGATGAAATTCATCGGTTCAACAAAGCGCAACAGGACGCGCTATTGCCGCACGTCGAAAACGGGACAATTGTTTTGATTGGCGCGACGACCGAGAACCCATACTTTGAAGTCAACAGCGCGCTCCTCTCGCGTTCGCGCGTCTTTCATTTTGTTCCTTTATCCAAACAAGCCACACTCGGACTCTTGCGGCGCGCGCTGCGCGATGAGGAACGCGGCTATGGCGCGCGCAAAATCGAAATCACCGACGACGCGCTGAATCATCTCGCAGAAGTGGCGGGCGGCGACGCGCGCAGCGCGTTGAACGCGCTCGAACTCGCGGTGGAATCTACGCTGCCCGATGCCACCGGTACGACGCGTGTAAATTTAGAAGTGGCGCAAGAGTCTATTCAAAAACGCGTCTTGCGCTATGACAAATCTTCCGATGAACATTACGACACCATCAGCGCGTTCATCAAAAGTATGCGCGGCAGTGACCCCGACGCGGCGTTATATTATTTGGCGAAAATGTTGTACGCGGGCGAAGACCCTGAATTCATCGCGCGGCGCATGGTAATTTTTGCGTCAGAAGATGTGGGCAATGCGGACCCGCAGGCGTTGGTCGTCGCCGTGGCAGCCGCGCACGCGCTGCAATTCGTCGGCATTCCCGAAGCGCAATTGAATCTCGCGCAAGCGGCGATTTATTTGGCGACTGCGCCAAAATCCAATTCCACGCTCGGCATCGGCGCCGCGATTTCTGATGTGGAACGGCTCGGTAATCTTGACGTGCCAAACCATTTGAAAGATTCGTCGCGCGACGCGCGCGCGCTCGGACACGGCAAGGGTTACAAATATCCACACGACTTTGAAAATCATTTTGTCGTCCAGCAATATTTGCCCGACGACGTGCGCGAAAAAATTTACTACAAGCCGGGTGAATTGGGATACGAAAAGCAAATCGCGGAACGGGTGCGAGAATGGCGCGAAAAGATGGAGAAACGTGAAACGTCAAACGTCAAACGTGAAACGTAAAAGGAGCAACCATGCGAAAATTGATTGTCGCAGAATTTATTTCGTTGGATGGAGTGATTCAGGCGCCGGGCGGCGCAAACGAGGATACAGAGGGTGGCTTTGCATATGGTGGATGGACGCTCCCCTATTGGCACGATGACATTGGCGCGCATTTCTTTCAGGCGTTCGAGCAAGCGGATGCACTTTTGCTTGGACGCAAGACGTGGCAAATCCACGGCGGCGCGTTCGAGCCGATGGTGAATGACCCGTTCGCCGATGCGATGAACGCCATCCGCAAATATGTTGTTTCGACCACCTTGAAATCGGCAGAGGCATGGCGGAACTCGACTCTCATCTCGGACCATGTTGTGGAGCGCGTCCGCGCGCTCAAACAAGAATCCGGGAAAAATATCCTTATGGATGGCAGCAGCGTACTCGCACACACGCTCGCAGAAAACGATTTGGTGGATGAATACTCGCTGCATGTTTATCCGCTCGTGCTGGGCAGCGGCAAGCAATTGTTTGCAAAAGGGAAACGCGTTGGACTGAAACTGGTCGAAGCGCACGCGCTTGCTACAGGCGTCGTATTTCAACGCTACGAGCGCGCGCCATAAAACGATGCGTTGCATCTTTTGAACGAATGAACGAAAAAGAAATTTTTGCGCTTGGACATTCCACGCGCGCCTTTGACGATTTTGTAAAATTGCTGCACGCGCACGAAATAAAAATCCTCGCCGATATTCGTACCCTTCCGCAGTCTCGCCGCAACCCCCAATACGCGCAAGGATTTCTCGAACGCGAATTGCCCAAGGAAAATATTGAGTACGTCCACTTGAAGAGTCTGGGCGGCTTGCGAAAACCGAAACCCGATTCCGCAAATTTGGGTTGGGACAATTCCAGTTTTCGCGGCTATGCCGACTATATGCAGACGGCGGAATTTGAAGCGGCACTGCAACAATTGCTCGCACTGGCAGACGGGGGACGCGTGGCGATGATGTGCGCGGAGGGAAATCCGTTTCGCTGTCATCGTCAACTTGTCGCCGACGCGTTGACCGCGCGCGGGATTCCCGTGTATCACATTGTCAGCCGCAAAACCGCGCGGCGGCATGAATTGAATTCGCGCGCGGTGGTTGAAAAGGGACGCGTCCGCTATCCCGCGCCCGCCGACGCGGGAGCGAACAAAATTCGCGCGTCCAGCGTCTAAATTTGGACACGCGGAAGCGACCCGCATTTCATCCACCGCGCATTGCACAGACACACAAGTCAAGAGGAACTCTATGCAGCAACAGCCGTCGTACACGGAACGCATCATGCGTTTTTTCCAAGAACAATTCTTTATTCCGGTCGTGCTCTCCAGTTTGTTGGGCGTCGCGTTTTTCGCCGTGCGCGCGTTCTGGAGCGATTCATTTTTGCACAAATTCCTCATGTGGAATTTGTTTCTCGCGTGGATTCCGTACCTTTCGGCAGTGTGGATGGCGGCGATGCACAAACACCGCGCGGGCGCATGGCAATACATTCTGCCTTCCATAATCTGGCTCTTGTTTTTTCCGAACGCGGCGTATCTCGTCACCGACTTGTATAATTTGACGGACATGCCGCCCGTGCCGTTTTGGTACGACATTGGATTTTTTGCCACGCTCGCATGGACGGGTCTCTTATTGGCAGTTGCTTCGTTACAAATAGTGCAGCGTATGGTCAAGCAATCGTTCGGCGCGTTTTGGAGTTGGGTAGTTGTCTTTGCCGTCGTTGGCTTGAACGGTGTCGGCATCTATCTCGGACGCTTTCTGCGTTGGAATAGTTGGGATGTGGTGACCGAGCCCCATGCCGTGCTGCAAGATGCAATTGCACCCTTTTTGCATCCGATTGCGTATCGTCAGCCCGTCGCCATCATCATCGTCTTTAGCGCAATGCTGCTCGTCTTTTACGTGAGCGTATTGACTCTGCAGCGCGGTGCGCGCAAATAGTGGCTCTGCCTGAACAGAATGTTTTTGAAATGAATCCTGATTTGTACGTGCGGCGGCGTTCATCGCATACCGATGCGCGTCCCGCTTTATTGTGGCTTGTGTTCACCGCACTGCTGCTCGCCAACGCGTGCATCGGCTTTTTCATCGTGCGCGCGCTCGCGGGCGATTGGCTCGATTTGAAAATGGAATCCGCGCGCGTGCGCGTAATGGAAATATTGCCACAGCCGGAACGTCCCGACTTTGTGCCAACACCGATTTTGCAAATCCAAAACGACGCGGCGCCGACAATAGTTTGGAGCAAACAACCCGCGCCGACCATCGCTTCCGAAATCGCAACCCCGCCTGCCGTTTCCGTGATGTCAACGCAAAATCCAACGCCGCGCCCTTCCCCTGCCCCAACCGAAATCATTCCACTCAAACCGATTCAACCTTCGGTCGAACTCACAGGCGTTACGCATGAAGCGCAGCGTTTCAACAACTGCGGACCGACTACGCTGCGGATGTACCTTTCGTATTTCGGATACACCAAAGATTCCCAAGTGCAAATTGCAAACGTTTTGAAACCAAACAAAGATGACCGCAACGTAAGTCCGGATGAATTGAGCGGATACGCAGAGAGCAAAGGTTTTCATGCGCTCGTCCGCGTCAACGGGAATTTGGAACAGCTCAAACAAATTTTGTCTAATGATTTGCCGGTGATGATTGAAGAAGGGTATGACCCGCCGCGCGCGAAACAAGGATGGATGGGACATTATCTTTTACTCACCGGTTACGACGACACAGGCATCATCGCGCAAGATTCATACAATGGTCCAGACCAACGCGTCGCGTGGCATGATGTAGACGACCACTGGCGCAATTTCAATCGTACGTACCTCTTGTTTTACACCGACGCGCAAGAAGCGATGGTGCGCGCCATCGTCGGCGCAGAGATGGACGACGATACCATGTACGCGCAAGCCGCGCAGCGCGCGCAAGAGGAATGGAACGCGAACCCGCAAGATGCGTTCGCGGCGTTCAATCTCGGCTCGTCGCTCGTCGGTTTGGGCGAATACGAAGCCGCCGCAAACGCGTTTGACCGCGCGCGCAGATTGCAATTGCCCTGGCGCATGATGTGGTATCAATTTGGTCCGTACGAAGCGTACTATCGCGTGGGGCGCTATGAAGAAGTGATTGCCCTCGCGGACGCCACGCTCAAACCGACGGGCGATTTGGAAGAATCGTACTATTACAAAGGACTGGCATTTCAAAAACTGGGGCGCAGTGAGCAAGCGCGCGCGGCGTTTGAAGAGGCGCTCCGCTACAATGCGAATTATCGAGCGGCACGTCAAGCGCTCAAAGAACTCGGACTGTAAAAAATAAATTTGCGTTGGCTGCAACGCAAATTTATTTTTTGTCGCGCACCGAAAACGCTTTGGAACAACCACTCTCTATGCCACTCTGGCGACGGATTCTCGCCGCCTCGCTGTTGTCGGAACGCGCGCTGACGCTCTCGGCAATTATTGTGTCGGCTGGATTCTTGTCGAGCAAAATTTTGGGACTCGTGCGCGAGGTCTTGATTGCGCGCGCGTTCGGCACCGGCGCGGTGATGGACGCGTTCAAAGTTGCCAACACCTTTTCCGACATGTTGGATTCCGTGATAGCAGGTTCCACCATCGCGGCGGTTTTTATTCCGGTGTTTAGTTTGTATCTGGTGCGGGACAAGCAAACCCAGCGCGAAGGTTGGCGCTTTGCCAGTGCGGTGCTAAACGATATGTTTCTGCTTGTCACGTTTTTCGCAGGCGCAGGAATTTTGTTTGCGCCGTGGCTGGTCGGAACTCTTATTGCACCGGGTTTTGATGCGGCGCAGCGCGAACTGGCAACCAGTTTGATGCGCGTCGTTTTGATTGCGGCGATTGTGTTTGGCGTCAGCGGCACCGTCACCGGGATTTTGCACGCGACGAATCGGTTCGCGCTCGCGGCGCTCGCAGGACCGCTGCACAATCTCGGCGTCATCTTTGGCGTTTTGTTTCTCGTGCCGCGTATGGGGATTTTCGGTTTGGCATGGGGCATTGTAATTGGCTCACTGCTCCATCTCGGCATTCAGATTCCCGGTCTGGTGCGCGCGGGCATGGTGTGGTTCGCCACGCTCGGCTTGGGACAGAGCGCCGCGCGCGGGAGTATGCGCGACTTGGTGCGGCTGCTCGGTCCGCGCATTATCACCACCAATTTGGGCAGCGTCACGCGTTTGGTGACCAATACCATCGCATCGTTTTTACCCGCAGGGAGCATCAGCGCGTTGGGTTACGCGTATTCGCTCTGGCAATTTCCCGAAACGTTGATTGGTACTGCGATTGCCGTCGCGGTTTTTCCGCGTCTCGCGCAGCGCGTCGCGGCACATGACGCGCGCGGCTTGCAACAATTTTATCGCATCGCGTTCATCACCATTCTCGCGCTCGCGCTGCCGGCGATGGTCATTGCCATTTTGTTCGCGCAGCCCATTGTCGCGCTCGTGTTACAACGCGGCGCGTTCGATGCCGAATCCACCGCGCTCGTCGCGCGCGTCCTGCAATTTTACGCGCTGGCGATTGTGGGCGAATCGCTGCTGGAACTCACGGCGCGCGTGTTTTACGCGCATCGCGACAGTACGACGCCGATGTTTGTTGCGATTGGGGCGATGGTTTTGCGCCTGGCGTTAATGGTGTGGTGGCGCGACACGTTGGGCGCGGCGGGGCTGGCATTGGCGTACGGACTGGGCGTCACAGTGGAAGCAACAGTTTTGTGGATTTTGTCACGGCAGAAATTCATGCAGAGCCGAAATTGAGAGATTGATGATTTGTGAGTTATGAATTATGATTTGGCAGACGTGTATAGTTTACGAAATCAGAAATCCGCAATGAAAAATCATAAATCTTCAAGGGGACAATGATGTCTAGCACACCTGACCGAAATATCGGACTCGAACTGGTACGTGTAACGGAATCTGCCGCGCTTGCTTCGGCGCCGTGGATGGGACGCAACAAAAAAATCGAAGCGGACAAAGCGGCAGTGGACGCGATGCGGCTCATGCTCAACACCATCGCGATGGATGGCGTTATCGTCATCGGCGAAGGCGAAAAGGATAAAGCGCCTATGTTGTTCAACGGCGAACGCATCGGCAATTATGATGCCGGCTTTGACGTGCCCAAGTGCGACCTCGCCGTGGACCCGATTGACGGGACGCGTCCGCTCGCGCTGGGACTGCCAAATTCGATTGCCGTCGTCGCGCTGGCGGAACGCGGCTCGATGTTTTTTCCCGGACCAATCGTTTACATGGACAAGCTCGCGGTCGGTCCCGAAGCTGCCGGCGTGATTGATTTGAACGCGTCGGTCGCCGACAATTTGAACGCGATTGCCCGCGCCAAGGGCAAAAGTGTGACCGAACTCGTGGTTGTCGTGTTGGACCGCCCGCGTCACGAACAGCTCGTTTCCGAAATTCGCGCGACGGGCGCGCGTTTGAAAATGATTAGCGATGGCGATGTCGCGCCGAGCATTGCTTCGTGTCTCCCCGACACCGGTGTAGATGCAGTGATGGGCGCGGGCGGCGCGCCCGAAGCCGTGATTACGGCGGCGGCGCTCAAATGTCTGCACGGTGAGATTCACGCGCGTTTGTATGCGCGCGACGAAAAGGAAAAGAAATTGGCAGAAGAGTTGGGCTATGACTGCAATCGCGTGATGACCAGCGCGGATTTGGTGAAAAGCGACAATGTATTTTTTGCTGCTACCGGAATCACCGACGGCGAACTTTTGCGCGGCGTGCACTATTCCGCCATGGGCGCGACGACAGAATCATTGGCAATGCGTTCTTCGTCGGGAACGATGCGGCGCATTCTTGCCACACATCGCTCGGAAAAATTACAGCAGATTTTGAGCGACCAAAAAGAACGCATGGCAGAACGCGAAAAGTTGAAATGAGCACACGGGCTGACCGAAAGGGTCAGCCCTTTTTTTTCTGCACTGCGTGAAACCAATTGCACCACCGCCGCCGACGCAGCCGTCTACTTTCCAAACTATGCGGGCATCAATCTGATGTTGAGTAGCGAGATTGGTCTGGTCTCGTGGGGCTCGAGCGGTTTTACAATGACGCGTGATGGAGTGACAAAGCAATGGCGCATGACGTGGCTAGAGCCGTGGGCATACTGGGAGATTGCCGTCGTTGAACATGAAATGGGTCATGGCTTTGGTCTGCCCCACTCCTCCGGCAATTACGGTCAAACGTACTGTAATCAGTGGGATGTAATGAGTAATCTGTCTAAAAATTGTGCGAATTCTTATGATGCCACGTACCACTGTTTGGGGCAGCATACCATCGCCGATTCCAAGTTTCACGTCGGCTGGACCAACTCTAGCTTGATAACGAATGTTACCCAATGGAATTACACCATTGAGCGACTTGCCCAGCCACAGACGGCTGAATGGAGACTAGTTGCGATTGCAATTGGCAGCACATCTCCGCCCATTACCCATTACTACACCATCGAAGCGCGCCGCCGCGTAGGATATGACGTGAAACTTCCCGGAGAAGGCATCATCATCCACGAAGTGGACACTACGCGCGCAATTCCCGCGCACGTAATTGATATTGACAACAATGGCAATACGGGTGACGAGGGCGCAATATGGCGTCCGGGCGAAGTGTTTGCCGATGTGGCAAATAACATTTACGTCTGCGTAAATTCGGAAACTGCCACAGGTTACACGGTTACGGTTGGACGCGGCGTCAGACCCGCCGTAGACGTGGTGTGCGAACGCCAATTCCTTGTGCAAATTTACCGGCACCAAATTCGTGCGTTTTGGCGCCAGCGGCAAGTATGTGGTCAAAACGTTCACCGATGGTGTGATGTGCAATATTACAAACTTTGGCGACCCGAATCCCGGCGTGCCCAAACAATGTTGGTACACCGGCGCAACGCTCACACCCACTCCAACGCGTGTGATTAGCAAAACGCCAACACGCACGCCGACCAAGTCTGCCTCTGTGACACGCACCGTAACCAAGACTGCGACACGCACCATCACGCGCACGCCGACCAAGTCTGCGACGCTGACACGCACCAAGACACCAACACCCACCCCTACATTCAAGATGACATTGACGCCAACCTCTACGCGCACGCCGACCAAACAAGCAACCGCAACCCGAACGCGTACGCGCACACCGACGCCAACGCGCGTGCCCACCACCACCGCCTGCAGCACCAAGCCGTCGAAACCGGTCCTGCTTTCACCGGAGAACGGTGCAACGACCAAAAAGGCGCGCGTGGCTCTGCGCTGGAATGCGTCCGACTGCGGGCAGACCTACACGGTGCAAATTCGCATTGGCAGCAAAACGGGCAGTGATGTCCAAACGCTTCCGAATCTTGATGTGACAAGCGTCAAAACGCAGAAACTCGAACCCAATGTCTATGCGTGGCGCGTCAAGGCATGTAACGCGACGGGTTGCACCAAATCCGTCTGGTGCACCTTTACCGTTCAAGCCAAGTAAGCACAACGGGCTGACCAAAAGGGTCAGCCCGTTCTTGTTTCAATTCGTCAATTCGATTGGTTCGCCGACGCCATGTTTTTCCAAAGGCACCTTCGGACGCGTCAACAGTTCCCGCGCCACTTGCAAGATTGTGGGTGGATGCAAAAGCATGTTCGCATAACTCGCGTTCGCCATCGGACACGCGCACTCGTTGTTTTTGATACTTTTTCTCAAGGTTCGCATTGTCCCTACCTCTTCAAACCAAATCGGTTTCAAATCATAATTCGTGCGTCGCACGTTGCCAACGGGCTGCGCGCGAATACAGCACGACCACACATCGCCATTCGGCGCAATGTGTCCGCTTGCCCATCCTGCAAAACACGGAATCGCTTGCGTTTGTTCAAACAACGTGCGCTTGGCGAGTTGATAGTATTGCGCGCGAAACGACTGCGTGAATCGCGCGAAACCACGCGCGGGCGTATTGCGCGCGTGTTCACTCAAAAAATCTGCGATGGGTCCGTACTCGTCTGCGAGGGGTGTAATATCCAAACCAACTGTATCGAGTTCCACGCGTTCTTCGGCGACTTCGGTGATGTACGAATCGGGTTTCAACGGTTGCAGACCCGCGTAGATTTCACGAAAACGTTTGATGTTGTATTTCGAAATAACGCTGTGAATGGAAAGCACAAGGTTCGCGTGTTTCTTTTGCAGCTCTTTCAAGCCCGCCCACGTCTTCATTGCGCGTTCCCAATTCCCCGGCACCATGCGAATTTCATCATGTTCCTGCCCAATGCCGTCGAGCGAAAGGTTGATGCCGATACGCGATTTCGGCGCGTTCGTACAAATTTTATCCACGCCTTCCAGAATGCGCTGCGTCAAAATGCCGTTCGTCGGAATGGTGATGTATTCGGGACGACAATGCGTGTATGCCGCAATCACCATTTCGGGCAGATCTTTTCTTTGGAAAGGTTCGCCGCCTGTGAACGTCATGTAAATCGGACCGCGCCCGATGTTTTGAAATGTTTTGGTCCACTCGTCGAGCGTCATGTCGTCGTTCGGCTTGCGCCACACATCGCACGTTTTGCATTTCGAATTGCAGCGATACGAAATGCTGATGACAATGCTGAACGGCAGCATTTTTGGATAGCCGTTGCGATAGAACGACCAGTAGAGCGGAATTTTTGGCAAGAGTGAAGTCAGCATATTACGCCGCTACGACTTGCGGTTTGTAGCCCAGTTGAGAAAGCATGTTATAGTAATCTTCCCACTCGAGGTGGAACTGCTCCATATCCGCCGCGCCGAGCCTCGCGAGAATCTCCATCAATAGTTCGGTATCCTTTTCATCCAAATCTGCTTCAAACACTCCATCTTCCGCCCAATCCACCAATTGCGCGAGTGTAATCTCATGGTTCAAAAATGCGAGAATCTGATTTCGTACAGTCTGGCGAGTAATCATAAGTTGGACTCCTTATACTTGGCGACGTCCAAGGTCAACAGGAAATTTTTCGTGAATCCCGACGAGTTTGCCGGAAGCATCATACACTTCTTGCAGTATCTTGATTGTCACTTCATTTGCATCAGCAATTTTAACATAGCGGATGGTGAAGCTATCTTCACGTTCGCTATCATACCAATAACGCCTACCACCTCCTGACAGGGTTTCCCAGTTGGAAAATTTCTTTTCGTTCTGCTTATGCGTTGCCATGATTAAGGTGTCCGCTATGGCTTGACATCCCACAACTTTAATACGGATTCGTCATTTTCATCCGTCAACAATTTTTTCAAATATTCGTACTGGTACGAGTGCAAATCTTTTTCCGGCTGTGTTTCGTACCAGGCTTTGATTGCTTTCAAGTCACCATGCGCAATCGCGTCCGGCGGAATGCCCAATTGCATCAGTCCAAGCAATATAGACGTGCGCGCGATGTTTTGAATTTCGACATCGCCGGGTTTGTACGTAATCACTTGGGAATAGACCAACGGCACACGAATTTTTACGGAACCATCGGCGTTAATCGTATTTTTAATGCTCAAGCCGGGGTCGGTGGGCGAACCGGGAAACGTGACCAAGCCGTCGTGATGCGGAATCATTAAAATTTCAATGTCTGCTGCCGGATTGATTTTTTCAAGGTGCGCGTTCGCGCCGCCGTCGCGCGTGTCCATCGCGGGATAACTCAAGTCCTCACCGGCGGCAAGACGCTGTTTGAAATCATCATATTTGATGTTCGCACGCGCGCTCCAATCCGCTTCTTGCCAGCGAAAAAAATGATTATACGTAATCGCTTCAAACAAGTTCGCCACAAATTTTTCGTCGCGCAGCGATAACCCATAAAACGGCAGGATGGGGCGCGCAGCAAAATCGGGGCTGACGCCGAGTCGAATCGTCTGCGTGTGATTGCCAAGTTGCCGCGAATAGGACGAAGGGGCGTTGTAGAAAATATCGGTGGAAGTGGGAATCGCAACCACCGTCGGCGTTGAGGGAATGGCTGTCGGCACCGGCGCGACGGTCGGCGGTACTTGCGATGCGCAACCAAGCACGCAGAACGCGAGGGCGAGAGCAAAGAAGGATTTCACAACAGAAATTATAGCGGAGGGCGTAAAGCGGTCAAACCTTTTCCGTGAAAAAAAACAGGCAGACAGGAACGAACTGTCTGCCTGTTTTTGTTTCCGAACGTGAGCCAGAATCTCAAGTCGTCGCGTCACCCCAAATTGTGTACGTGTTTTTGCAATTCACGCTGGGGAATTTTGATATAGCTGTCCTTGCGTACCAACGCGATTTCTTGGTCAGTCAACCGATACCGCAAACTTTCGTACGCATCTTCCGGGGTCGCGCCGTATGCCAACTTTTGCTTGCCGTTGGTCATTTCAAAAAGATAAATATGGTGAGGATTATTAAAACTGCTCATTGGTGGACGAATGACAAAAGACAGTCGGCGAAAACCATCAACCCATACTCATTGGTCGAGATTGGCGATTATGCCTTGATCAACTGTCCCGCGTAAATTTCCGCGCCGCGCGCATTGCCATTCAACCCTTTGTTGATTTCCGCGTCGAATTTGCCCGCCATCAAATCATTATAAAAGGCGTAATCAATGCCCTTTAATTTTTCATCGTTTGGATAACGATGATAATTTTCTTTGGACATGAGACTCTTGCCTTCGGCAATCAATTGATAACCGAGCAGTGAGCCGGGGTACGGCGCGTAATACGAAATCGAAGGCAGGACACGTTTCATCCGTTTCAACATCCGCATCGTTTCGAACGCGTCTTCGGGACGTTCGCCGGGAACGCCGAGCATGATATTCGCCCAAAATTTCGGCGGGTCTTGTCCCGCGCGTTCCATCGAATCGCCAATGCGATTCAAATGTTCAATCGCGACAAGATTGTCCTCGGCAGTGCATTCTTTGTTCAAGATTTTCAACACGCGGTCACTGCCCGATTCAAAACCGATGGAAATAATATTCCAATTTGTTTCACGCACCAGCGCTTCAAACAAATCGGGCCATTGGCGCACGGTGTCGCTGCGTCCCGCCGCCCAATAGGGCCACGTCTTGCGCGCCTTGCGCGGATATTTTTCCAACCATTCGCGCAGCCATGACGGTTGTTGAAAAAACATCGAATCGTGAATGACCACCGAACCGAGCGGACCATAGTGCTCGTCGAGAAAATTCAATTCGTCAATCACCTGGTCAACGCTCTTGCGTCCCATATTCGGGATGTATGACGACTCGTTGCAAAACACGCATTGCCACGGACACACCCGCGAAGTAATCACCGTCGCGACGGGACCCGGTCCCCAACCGCATTCAGGTTCGAGGGGCCACGGAAAATCCTTCAGTTTCGGATTGGGCCACAGCGTGCGGTCCATCATGGTCCATTCCGACATGCTCTTGGCGCCAACACCGAGCACTTGGCGCGGGAACGCTTTCGGGTCCTTGACCAAATCAACAATCGTATTCTCGCCCGGTCCGCCGCAGATGTAATCGAATTCGGAAACGTTCTCCATTTCATCGGGCGCGACCGTCGCGTGCATTCCACCGGTGATAACGATGCCGTTCGGGTTCACCTGCTTGAACATTTGCGCGGACTTGTACGCGAACGGGTACGTGTAACTCCGCACGTTCATAATCAATTGGTCATAGCCCTGCAAACGTTTGGGCAGTTCGTCCCACTTTTTCAGCGAGCGCAGCGAGAACATGTCGGTCTCGA
>JAKOPZ010000083.1 GCA_029778615.1 Chloroflexota bacterium
GCGATAGTGTTCGATTCAATGTTCCGATTTCCGTCGGAATCGCTTGGCGCGTCGGGAAAAGAATGATGCAGAGGCGGAGATTGGCTCGACGTAAAGGGCAGCCCTGCCGGCGTGTCGTTCTCGTTCGCAAAAGGTTCCCAGTTCATAGCGTACCTCGTATCTATCAAGACAGTCCCAACATGAATGATTAAAAATTCCTAAGGATTATAGTCGAACCCTTTTTGTATTGTCAAGCGAATTTTCGTGGGGCGATTGAAATCGCGTCAACCCACAGCCAAGTCAACCTTCGTTGACTCGGAGCATGTGCATTCGACGCAGGTCGAATTCGCTATCCGTTGCCGCGAATTGATTCGCCAACTCGTAGCCAAGTCAACCTTCGTTGACTCGAAACATGTGCATTCGACGCAGGTCGAATTCGCGCTTCGTTGCCGCGAATTGATTCGCCAACTCGTAACCAAGTCAACCTTCGTTGACTCGGAGCATGTGGATTCGACGCAGGTCGAATTCGCGCTTCGTTGCCGCGAATTGATTCGCCGTATTGGTAAAACATTTATGCTCTGTTACAATGCGCCAAGCGCATGAACAGATTCAGGCGCGGTTTCGTAATTCTTTTGGAGGAATGAATGAATATTCGACGCCAATGGATTGGCATTTTGTTGTTTGGTATCGTCGCCGCATTCGTCATCGGGTGCAGCACCCCGGCAGAGCCAACCGCGACGCCCGTGCCCCCGACCCTGCCGCCGACAGAGGTTCCCACTGCGGTTGTGCCGACACAGGCACCAACCCAGCCGCCTGCGCCTGCGGCAGGCGGCGGAACTTTGCAAGACGCGTTGACGAAAGTGAAAACGGCTATGTCGTATCGCGTGGATTTGTCTATCACGGGCAAGGGCAACTTTGCCAGCGCGGGGGGTCCCACACCCAACGCGAATGCCCCCGACCAACCGATGACGTTGATTGTGATGAAAGGCGAGGTGGACAGCAAAGACGCGCATTTTCAATTGCAGGGGATTTTGACTTCGTTTTTGGGACTGCCGCCCGAACAGGTCTTTGAAGTGATTTCGGTGGACGGAGAAGCGTACCTCAAAGGTCCCGTGCCGCTCCTCGGCGCAACCGAAGCGAAATGGTACAAGGCGCCTGCGCAAGCGGCATCGGTGGCAGAACCACCGCTCACACCCGGCGCGTTCTTGGATTCGTTTGGCGAAGCGGGCATCAATCCGAACGATTTCAAATTGTCCGGGAATGAATCGCTGGACGGCAAGACGTGCGAAATCTACGCGGGCGACAAGTCCGTCGTGCTCAACGCCTTTAGCAAATTGGGCGGCGCAACGGGCGCAACACAAGAAGATTTGGATTCAATTGACAATGCAGAGTTCAAGTTTTGGGTCTGCGATGATGGCTATTTGCATCAGGTGCGAATGTTGATTGAGGGACACGACAAGAACAACGTGGAGCAAAAAGGCGCGTTCGAAATCGTGATGAAGATAAACGATTTCGATGCCGACATTGTGATTACACCGCCGCCGGATGCGATTCCGTTGAACTTGCCAACTCCACCGGCGCCGGAAGCAACACCAACACCATAACGCAGAGATGAGGAATGAGCATGGAGGGATGCAGAGAACACGAACGCTTTGTCACTCGGCATCTCTCTCACCTCATTCCAATTCTTGTGAACGAGGAACAACTATGGACATCAAAACTGTGGGCGTCGTCGGCTGCGGATTGATGGGCAGCGGGATTGTCGAAGTGCTCGTCAAGAACGGGTATAACGTCATTGTACGCGAGGTGACGGACGATTTTCTCGACAGGGGTCTCGCGCGCATTCAAGCGTCCACGCAAAAGGCAGTTGACCGCAGCAAGCTCACCGCAGAGGCGCGGCAGGAAGCGCTCACGCGCATTGTGGGCACGACCAAACTCGAAGACCTCGCGCCGTGCGATTATGTGATTGAAGCGGCGGTGGAAAAGTTGGAATTGAAAAAAGATATTTTTGAACGGCTGGATACGATAACGCGCCCCGAAGTGATTCTCGCTTCAAACACCTCTTCGCTTTCCATCGCCGAGATGGCGGCGAAAACGCGCAAACCCGACAAGGTATTGGGGATGCACTTTTTCAATCCCGTGCCTGTCATGCCGCTTTTGGAAATGGTGCGCTCGTTCATGACCAGCGATGCGACGTACGAAACGTCGCGCAAGCTGGGCGAATCGTTGGGCAAACAAATTATCGTCGCCAAAGATTTGCCGGGCTTTATTGTGAATGCGCTGCTCGTGCCGTATCAACTGGACGCGATTCGTTTTTACGAAAACGGTCTCGCTACAAAAGAGGACATTGACAAGGGCGTGCGCCTCGGCTTGAATCACCCGATGGGTCCGTTAGAGCTCGCGGACTTTGTGGGCGTGGACACGATTTTGTTTATTGCCGATGAAATGTATGCCGAGACCAAAGACCCGCGCTATGCCGCGCCGCCGTTGTTGCGCCGAATGGTTGTGGCAGGGTATCACGGGAAAAAGACCGGCAAAGGGTTTTACGATTATTCAAAATAAAAAACCTTCGAGGATTCGGAATCCTCGAAGGTTTTTCGGATTGGATGCCCAACACAATCGCGACGCCTTGTTGGATGTCGAAAACATTTTCGTCTTTGCTGCCGTCGGGTGCGACCTCCCGTTTTTTCGCGTTGCCGTGCAAATCCAAAACATAAATCTCGTCGAACGTTTGTAAAAGATTTTGCCGCATCCCGCGAAAGGTTGGATTGTCGAGATAGCCGTGATTCGTAATCATCGCGACGATGCCGTGACCTGTGCGGTTGATGCGGCAAAGGCCGTTGAACTGCACACTGTGACGATGGTGGACGGTGTGATGCAGATGCGTCCCGTCCCGTTCATCGAAATTCCCGCGAACGGCGCGGTAGAATTGAAACCCGGCGGTTTTCACGTGATGCTGGTCGGCGTGAAACAACCGCTCAAGACGGGCGTCAGCATCAAGTTGAAACTGACGTTTGAAAAGGCGGGCGTGCAAGAAATTCAAGCGCCCGTGCGCGCGCAATAGAGGAGCATCATGTTGAACCGCTTGCGGTGGATATTTATTCTCGGCGGCGTGCTCGCCCTCGGCGGCATTGTCGTTTGGAGCATCCCGCGCTGGCGCGCGCCGAATGCGCCGCCCGTCGCGCAAGAATTGGTGTATGTGGTCCCGCGCGGAACGATTGCGAATCAAGGACTGGGTGGGACGGTGAACGTGTTACCGAATGTGGTCGAGTTGACGGTGGGACGACAGGACACGCTCGTCATTCGGAATGAAGACCAATATCCGATTGATGTCGGCGGCGTGCTGATTCATCCGGGACAGCAGTACAAACAACGTTTTACCAAACCCGGCACGTTCGATTTGGTGTGCAGTGTGCACAGCGACGACAAGATTCGAGTCATTGTGAACGCGGCGCCATGAAGGTTTGCGCGGGCGGATAGTGAGAACAAAAAGGGCGGGGTTCATCCCCGCCCCGACATCACTGCGCGTGTTTTTCTTCAAACTCGACTTTGCCGTCGAGCAGATGGACCACGCGGTCTGTCTGTTCGGCAACGGCGGGGTCGTGCGTGACGAGGACAAATGTTTGTTTCGTCTCGCGGTTGAATTCTTTCAAGAGTTCGACGACCGCGCGGGATGTTTTGCTGTCCAGTTCGCCCGTGAGCTCGTCGCCCAGAACAATCGCGGGTTTGGTGACGATGGCGCGCGCGACGGACGCGCGCTGTTGTTCGCCGCCCGACATTTCGGCGGGACGATGATGCGCGCGGTGGTCGAGCCCCACCTGCTTGAGCGCCTCCATTGCGCGCTTTTTGCGTTCGCCGCCGTTGACGCCCGCGTACTTGAGCGGGAGCATCACGTTTTCGAGCGCGGTGAGCGTGGGCAAGAGATTGAAATGTTGAAAGACAAACCCAATCTTTTCGCGGCGAATCTTGGGCAGTTCGGATTTGCGCGCTTTGCCCACATCCACGCCGTCAATGATGACTTGACCACTTGTGGGACGGTCGAGACAGCCGAGCATATTCAACAGCGTTGATTTGCCGCTGCCCGAACGTCCCATGATTGCCATGAATTCGCCGCGTTCGACCTGCATGTTCAAGCCGTCGAGCGCGTGCACAATTTCATCGCCCATCTTGTAGGTCTTGACGAGATTGCGAGTTTCGACGATAGGCATTTTTTTATCAGACAGCAGAACACAGATTACAGAACCCAGATGAATTGAATTCTCTGTCGTCTGTCGTCTGTGTTCTGGATTCTATTGCGCAAACTCTACCTTGACCGTCATGCCCCAACGCAGCGCCGGGTCTTGGTTGTCAAGCACAATGGTCACGGGATACGAAACATCACCGGATGCGAGCAGAACGGATTGGTCGGCGATTTCGGTCACTTTGCCCGTGAGCGTCTTGTCTGTAAATGCGTTTACGCGCACGCTCGCGGTTTGTCCCACTTTCACTTTTGCCGCGCCGAATTCGTCCAAATCCGTCGTTTCAATTTTCAAGTTCGACAAATCGGCGATGGTGAACAAAGGTTGTCCCGCTTGCGCGAGTTCGCCTTCGCGAATGTTGATGTTGGTAATGGTTCCGTCAATCGGCGCCAAGAGCGTGGCTTTTTCCAATTGCGCTTGCGCCTGTTCAACGCCGGTCTTGGCTTGGTCCACGCGCGCTTGCGCCACTTGAATATCTTCCGCCCGCGCGCCTTTCTTTTTCAAATCCAACTGTGCTTTGGCAGAATCCACTTGCGCTTGCGCCTGCGCAATGGCTTGTTCGTTCGGCGGGTCTTGAAGTTTTTGCAGAGTCGCTTTGGTCTGTTCGATTTGCGCGTTTGCTTGCGCCACCGCCGCAGCGGCTTGCGCGACAGTGGTCGCGTCGGGATTCACGGCTTTGTTATAGTTCGAAATCGCGATTTGATAATCTTGCGTTGCCTGCTGCAATTGCAGCGCTTGCGGCGTTTGCGCGCTGAATGGATTGCTTGCGCCGCCGATGCGGTCATACGCTGCCTGTGCCACGTCGAGCGCGGCTTTGGCTTTTGCCAATTGCGATTGCAGAATTTGTAATTCTTCGGCGGTCGGTCCGTTCTTGGCGCGATTGTACGCGCTGAGCGCGCTGTTGTATGCGCTGACCGCGCTCTTGTACGCCGATTCGGCAGCGGCAATGTCCGCCGGCTTGGCGGGTTCTTTGGCGCGTTCCAACGCGGCGACGGCGCCGTCATACGCGGCTTGCGCCGCCGCAATCTCTTCGGCGCTGGCGGGCGTCTTGGCTTGCGTCAAGCTCGCTTCGGCAAGCGCGAGCGCGTCCTGCGCGGTTTTCAGCTGCAACTGCAAATCGCTCGTATCGAGGATGGCGAGCGTGTTGCCTTTTTTCACTTGCTGCCCTTCTTTGACCGGAATCTGCGCGACGGTGCCGCTAACACTGAACGAGGCGCGCGCATACGTTTCGGGAACGACTTCGCCTTTGGCGGTAATAACTGCTTCTGAGACCGACACGGGCGTGGGCACGGGCGTGGGTGTTCCGCCGCCGCAAGCGATAGCCAAAAGGGCGATGCTTGCGAGTGCCACAAAAAGACCAAACTTGAGCTTCATGGTTTGCCTCCAATAACAGGTAGCAAGTATTAGGTAGGAGGAAGCAGGGAACGTCAAAACACGAATGCCCTGCTCCTGGCTACCTGCTACCGATTTCCATTCCTTTTTTCTTCTGCAATAATTTCGCCGTCGCGCATCCGAATCACGCGGTCGGCTTGGGTCAACATTTCGGGGTCGTGCGTGACGAACACGATGCTGCCATGTCCGCGATAATGGGCGAGCAAATCAACTACTTGATGTCCGGTCGCATGGTCGAGCGCAGCAGTCGGCTCATCGGCAAACACGATAGCGGGTTCGTTAATGAGCGCGCGGGCGATGGCGACGCGCTGGCGTTGTCCGATAGACAATTGCCACGGGAGACGGCGGCTCTGTTTTTCCAAACCGAGTTCGGCAATCAATTCCTTGGCGCGTTGACGCGACACACTATTTTGTTCCAGCGCGCCGACCATGACATTTTCAAACACCGTAAGGTAATTGATTAAAAAGTGCTGTTGAAAAATAAAGCCGTAGCGTTTGCGCCGCAGTTCAATTAATTTCCCATTCTGCAACGATTGATACGAATTGCCCTCGAACGCTACATCTCCTTCACTCGCGCTTTTGAGTCCGCTCATCAAATACAACAGCGACGACTTGCCCGACCCCGAAGGTCCGACCAAGCCGAGGAACTCGCCTTGGTTGACGCGGACGTTTGCTTTTTTGACTGCGTACGTCACGCCGTCGCCGTTGCGATAAATCAAACTGACCTCGCGCGTTTCTAACATGAGATTGGAGCGGGGGGATTAGAGATAAAATTGAGACGGCATCCCAATCTCTAGTCCCTAGTCGCTAGTCTCTCCTCTCTATCATCATCATCGGGTCCAAGTTTTTCAACTGCCACAACACAGTCCCCGCCGAAAACAGACCGACCATGATGGGAATCGGCAAAGTGAATTGCAGCGCGCGCCAATTCAAGACCGTTAGAGACACGCCGCGCGGTTCAAAGACGAACGCGTTGAGCAGAGTATAAATCACTTGCGAAAACACAATCCCAAAACCCCACGCGAACACCGTCAGTAGCAAAGATTCGATGAGCGCGCGGCGCACGACGAAACTGCGCGCGTAGCCGATGCCGAGCAGCAAGCCAAATTCATTCATGCGGTCCATAAAGTAAATCAAGTTGAGCAGTCCCGCCAACAGCGACAACACCAACACGACAATACTGTTGATTGCCCACACAATCGCGTCCATCGAGGCGAACTCGCTCGTGAACTGCGCGAGTTGGTCCGAGTACGTGTACGGCTGGACGCGGTCGGGGTCGAGATTCAAAATGTCATGTTCCGCCGCGTCCGTCGCGCCCGCGCGCGGCATTGCCAACACCGAACGCGAATAATTGCGAAAATCGCTGCTCTGCGAAATGTATTCCAGTGAAGCCAGTGAGAGGGTCGTCGGTCCGTCCAACATGCCGACGATTTCCAATTTGCCCGGAATAAATTCGCGTTCGTCGTTCGCGGGGTCAATCACCTCGCCCACATGAAACCCTCGCGCGCCCATCAAACTTTTGTGGAGTGCGACCTCATTCGTCCCCGCGCGCGGCAATTGTCCTTGCACCAATTTCAAATCGAATGTTTGCATTAGCACGGCAAACACTTCTTGATTCACCGCGTAAATGTGCGCGCTCGTCTGCCCCGCGAGCGTGGGCATGTACGTAGAAAAGCGAATCGTCGGATAGGTCGCCGCGATGTTGGGATTGTGCGTGAGGTCGCCCTTGATATTGGCGTCCACGGCGCGCTTGCCCGCTATCGGGTTCGGCGAAATCATTGCCGCGCCGCGATACACTTCCACTTTGGAAATCGCCGCCGCGCTAATGGAACCCGTCAGCACGCCCGTCAGCGAAATGCCAAACACCGCCAACGCCAGCACCAAAAACACCGGCGCAAGCTTGACGAGGTTGCGGTAGTAAAAAGTGAAAACGGAAAGTGGATTCACTTGATTTATGATTTTGGATTTATGATTTATGGTTTTGTGCAAGTGGAGACAAATCAAAAACCACAAATCATCCCTCATCAATCCCTGCGGTCAATCACCGCCACTGGGTCGAGCCGCGACAGCTGCCACATAATCGTCACCGTCGAAAAGAGCCAGACAAAGATTGGCACGGGCAATGTGCCCAACAACAAACGCGCGTTCAAAATCGAAAGCGGCGTGCCGCGCGGCGAAAAAACGAGTACGTCCAAAACCTGATACACCAACAGCGACAACGCCATGCCCAAAATCCACGCGACCACCGTGAGCAATAATGCTTCGAGCGTGACGCGGCGCATCAGGAACGCGCGGCTAAAACCGATGCCCGCGAGCACGCCGAATTCGCCCGTGCGTTGGCGGAAATAAATCATGTTCAAAAGCCCGACCCCGAGCGAAAGTACTGTAATGATGACGACGTTGATGGACGTGACGAGCGTATCGTACTGGCTCAATGTGCGCTCGACGAATTGGTTCCAATAGTCCGGCGTTTGAATCGTCGCGCGGTCGGTTTTTAACGCGTCGAGGTCTGCTTGCAGCTGCGGCATCTCACCCGCTTTTGGAATCAACACGATTTCGTTCGGCGTCCGTCCTTTGCTCAAGCGTTCCAACGAGACCAGATTCAAAACCGTCTTGCCGCCAATCACGCCCACCACAGTCCATTTGCCGCTCAAATTGTCCTCGCGCTCCACATCACGCCCAATGGTATCCCCGATGCGCAGACCGCGCGTTTTCATCAGCGATTCGTGCAGTGCCACTTCTTGCTCACGAATCGTCGGCAAGCGTCCCGCAAGCAGCGTGGTCTCTGTCGCTTGCAAGAGACGCGGCATCAATTCATCGCTGACACCAAAAACGGGATAGTTGGTTTGAATGCCCAGCACCGTGCCCGACACGTACGAGGTTTGAATGGGGGCGACGATTTCGAGATGTTCACTCTGGCGTACATCTGCGCGCAAGCCGGTGTCAAGTTGGTAGTATTTCTTGTTGTAATTTGGTTCCACTACGACAAAATGATAGTACGGCGAAACAAAACCGCGCACACCATCAAAGATGGTCGCGGTCAATACGAGCGTCAACGAGATGCCAAAGACCGCCAGCGTCAGAATCCCAAGCACGGGCAGCGCTTTGCGCTTGTTGCGCGTATAGTAAATAAAAATCGAAAGCGGATTCATTGAGTTGGAGACTGGCGCCTAGAGATTAAATTTCTATACTCCAATGGCTGGTCTCGAACCTCACACTTCCTCGCGCAACGCAATCACCGGGTCCAAACGCGACGCGTTCCATGCGGGCAGCAAACCCGCGCCGACCCCAAGCAAGACTGCGAAACCGATGGCGATGGCGGCGAGGCGCGGGGTAATTTTGAAAATTTCCGCGCCGCCCAATGCTTCGCTCGCGCCGAGATTCAACAGTCCCGCCACACCCCACCCAAGCCCAAACCCAATCGCGCCGCCCAACAGACCAATCACCGCCGCTTCGAGCAGAAATTCGCCAATGATGTTGCCGTTCGTCGCGCCAATCGCTTTTTTCAATCCGATTTCGGGCGTACGTTCGGATACGCTCATAATCATCGTATTCACCACCGCGAGCCCGCCGATGATGGCAGCCAGCACCGCGCTGCTCAATAGAATCGCGTTAAAAACGGCAAGCCCCTGCTCAATCGCGTCGAGTTGTTGTTCAAGCGTTTGCACGTTGACGTTGCTCACCTGGTCTTTGATGCGCGCGGTCAAGGCATTCACTTGCGTCTTGTCTTCGGGAATCACGTTGATTTGCGAAATCAGGTCGGGACGCTTGATGGTCTTTTGCACAATGTCCATCGGGGCAATGAGCCAACCATCGGGAGCGGTCTGCGTTTCTTTTAACAGTCCGACAATTTGAAAATCTTTTTCGCGCCATGTCAATGTGCTGCCCAGCTGTAGTTTTTCTTTTTTGGCGATGCTTGTGCCGACGACCATTTGGTATGTATCGCCGCGTTCCAGCCAGCGTCCCTCTGCCAAATCGTCATTGGACCACAGCAGCATAATTTTGTCCGGCGGGACGCCCAACACCTGGTCTGGCGGACCAAAACTGACACTGCCCAAACTTTCAAAAAAAGTAGAGACCTGCGGAATGGCTGCTTGTACGCCTTGCACGCGCTCGATGCGGCTCACGTCCGCTTGCGAAAGCGTCGCGCGAATGCCGCCTTTCGGCGAAACGATGATGGCTTCGCCCGCGCCTTGACGCGCATTGTCAATCAACGCGTTAAAGTATTCGGTCATCGAACCCATCACCGTGACCGCAAAAATTCCGACGACGATGCCAAAGATGGTGAGACCTGTGCGGACTTTGCGCCGCGACATGTTTCGAAGAACCTCTAACATTCAAGTAAAAAGTCTCAAGCTAAAAGCGAGTGTTAAGCGAATTCACGTTGAGCTTTTAGCTTGTTCTTTTGCCTTAGGAATCGACGCGCAACGCTTTCACCGGATCCAAGCGCGCGGCGTTCCACGCGGGATACAGACCCGCAATCATTCCCAGAATCACCGCAAAGCCGATGGCAATTCCCATCAAGCGCGGCGTGACATTAAAGATGGAACTGCCGCCGAGCGCTTGCGACGTGACCGCATTCAACAAACTTGCCAGCCCCCACCCGAGCAACAAGCCGAGCACGCCGCCGAGCAAACCAATCACTGCCGCTTCAATCAAATACTCGCGCACAATTTCGCCGTCGCTTGCGCCGACTGCCTTTTTCAATCCGATTTCGTGACGCCGTTCGTTCACGCTCATAATCATCGTATTGATGACGGCGAGTCCGCCCACAAAGACCGCGAGCACCGCGCCGCCGACGAGAATCACATTAAACACCGCGAGCGATTGCTGTGCTTGCGCGGCTGCTTCTTGCGGCGTAAAGACCTGCACATTGTCCACATTGTCGCGGATGCTCTGCGCGATTTGGTTGACGAGGGTGGGCTTTTCGGGCACCACATACATTGCCGCAATCAATTCGGGCGCTTTGAGCAAACGGCGCACCGTATTGAGTTCCACCATCGCGATGCTGTCGGGCGTCGTTTGGGTTTCGTTGATAATGCCCACCACAACCAAATCGTGGTCGTGATAGCGAATGGTGCCGCCAATATCAAGATTGCGTTTTTTCGCGAGCTGCGAACCGACCACTGTTTCGTATTCATCGCCGCGCTGGAGCCAGCGACCTTTTTTCAAAGTAATCGTCGGAAAGAGCGTGCCCGAATGTTCGGCAGGAACGCCGTACACAATATCGGGAATGCCGAACGAGACCGCGCCAAATTCTTCGATCGTATCATTCGCGATAGGAATGACATCGAGCACGCCGGGAATGCGCCGCACTTTGCGCTCGTCCGTTGTCGTGAGAATAGATTCAAAGTCATTGCTCTTGGGCGAGACGACGATATTGTTGCCCAACAAATTGATGGCGTTGTCAATGAGTCCGTTGAAATACTCACTCATGGAACCCATCACGGTCAGCGCGAGGATGCCAATGACAATGCCGATGATGGTGAGGGCGGTGCGCAGTTTGCGCCGCGCCATGTTGCGGAAAATTTCTGACATAGGACGGGCTCGCTCTACAAAATGAGACCCGAAGCGTCAAGTAAAGTTGCTTCGGGTCTGTCCTATTCCATCTCACCAAAGTTGCTTTACAGTTTCATAGCGCGATTCTTGCGAAATAGACTCGCTTTCCGCAAAATTCTATTGCCGATGTGAAGCATTTATGGTGAGACGGAATAACGCATCAATAAACAAGCTCTTGGCGTTGACACGCATGAACCCTTTAGGAATCCGTCTAACTGCCCAAGGCAATCAAAACAAATTGGTTAATGATGCACCGGACGACCGAGTATTCAAGGACGCGCAAGCTGTGAAATGGTACATGAGAGCGTTTCGCTGTCAACATTTTGTAATGTGGACGCCGATGATTTATACGCTGTTTCGTGCTATTTGGATACACCAAATTTTCAAACCAAAAGACGCGCCTTTAAAATAAATAACTCACCTTACGCAGTAGCTGTCATTTCGAGCCGTTCTTGCGAGAAATCTCAGTGGAAAACCGAGATTTCTCACAGAGTTTACCCCGAAGGATTGAGGGGTTCGAAATGACATGCGTAACATCAGTAACTCACGTTACGCAGAATTGTCATTTCGAGCGGTCTTGCGAGAAATCTCGGTGGAAAACCGAGATTTCTCACAGAGTTTACCCCGAAGGATTGAGGGGTTCGAAATGACATGCGTAACATCAGTAAATAACTCACGTTACGCAGAATTGTCATTTCGAGCCGTGTTTGCGAGAAATCTCAATGGGAAAACCGAGATTTCTCACAGAGTTTACCCCGAAGGATTGAGGGGTTCGAAATGACATGCGTCAGGTGAGTAAATAATTGCGTCTCTGTGCGTGCCAATCGTGTAGGGACAATCCCGTTTGGTTGCTATCATCCAATATTATGGCCTTGCGCGCAGCAGGCGTTCTTCTGCCGCGTCCAACGTTTCCAATTTTTTCGCAAACGCAAAACGAATCTGCTGTTTGCCGAGACCTTTGGTGTGGTAAAAACTCGACGCTGGCACAACCGCGACGCCGACCTGCGTTGTCATATAGTCCGCAAATTCAAAATCATCCATCGTCCTTGACCATTCCGCATAGTCCGTCAAAACATAGTACGCGCCTTCGGGCGGCGCGGCGCGAAATTTCGCATTTTCCAAAATGCCGAGCATCTTTGCGCGGCGCACCGTATAGTCGCGTTTCAATTCTTCATAATACGAATCGGGCAATTCAAACGCGGCGACGGCGGCGTGTTGCAACGGTGCGGGCGCGCAGATGGTCGTAAAATCATGAACGGTGCGTAACGCTTGCGAAAGCGGCGCGGGCGCGCACGCGTAACCGAGCCGCCAACCTGTGAGCGCAAAGGTCTTGCCCAATCCGCCGACAGTGATAGTACGTTCGTACATGCCCTCGAGCGACGCCATCGGAATATGCGTGCGCCCATCGTAGAGGATATGGTCGTAGATTTCATCCGTCACACACACCGCGTTGAATTCGCGACACAGCGCGGCGACGCCTTCCATTTCTGCGCGCGTGAAAACGCGCCCCGTCGGATTGTGCGGCGTGTTCAAAAGAATGGCGCGTGTTTTGTTTGAAAATGCCGCGCGCAACCTATCCAAATCCAACTCGTAATGCGGAGGCAGTAACGGGACAAACACGGGCTCCGCTCCCGCAAACAGCGCGGCGGCGACATAATTTTCATGATACGGTTCGATGATGACTACTTGATCGCCTGCGTTGGCAATGCCCATCAATGCCGCGATAATCGCTTCGGTCACCCCGCACGTCACCGTGATATGACGCGCCGCGTCATATTCAAGTCCGTACCATTTTTGCATGTACGCTTGAATCGCGTTGCGCAGCGCGGGCACACCCCACGTTACCGCGTACTGATTGAATCCTTCGTCGAGCGCGCGATGTGCGGCGGCGATGATTTCGGGGTGCGGCGGAAAATCGGGAAACCCTTGCGAAAGATTGATAGCGTTATGTTCCATCGCTTTGCGCGTCATTTCGCGGATGACGCTTTCGCGGAGACCGCCAAGGCGCGTGCTGGTGGAAATTTGATTCATGTCGTTTGGTTGGCGCCGGCTGTCCAATGCCCGTGTTCGTCAATCAAGCCCCGTTCCATGAGGGTGGCAAATAAATACACGGCGCGCGGATATTGAATATGCAAAAGTTTTTGCAAGAGTTCCGAGTTGATGGTCCGTTGTGTGCGCGAGAATTTTAACGCTTTGCGAATCAACGTCTCGCTGACCCCGACCGCTTCCTGCACCGTCACTTTTTTCTCGCGCGCGGGCGGCGTCCAACGCGCATACGTGCGCGTTTTGGTTTTCGGCGTCGGACGTTTCCGTTTCGGCGCGGAACGGCGCGGCGCTTTGCGGTACGCCAATTCCTCGCGTTCGCGTTGGCTGTCATAGCGCGCGCGTTCCGTCGGATTGCTCAAAATTTCGTAGGCGTGATTTAACACGCGCATTCGTTCGTGCGCGTCGGCGGCGGGATTCACGTCGGGATGATATTTGCGCGCGAGCCGCCGATATGCCGATTCAATCACTTCGGGTTCGGCGTGCGGGGCAACTTGCAAAATGTCGTAGAGGTCAGAGTCCATACATTACGGATTTGCTTCAAACATCGTCAGCGCACTTTGAAACGGGTCGGCGGTAATTTTGAAACTGCCCGTGTAGGGCGTGTCGAGCGCGAAAATGATGAATAACGTGAAACCGAGCGCGGCAGCGAGCGCGGCAGTGAGAATGGCGTGCAAGCGTCCACTCGCCGCGCCAAAGGCAGCGGTGAATCCCACCGTGAACAGTCCGCCGCCAATCAACAGCACCCACATCGGGTACGGCACTTGACCGCGACTTGCCTGCAACCGCAAACGTCGAAACGAATTCAATTCTTCAATGTGTCCGACGGCTTGGTCGTACAACACTGCGTCGCGATTTGTTTCAGGATTGAACTCGCGCTCAAAGCGCGTGAGCTGCGCGAGCGCGTTGGCGGACGCGTCGCTCGAACGCCCCAACGCCATCTGCGTCCATTCGTCGGCAGTGACGACGCGTGTGTAATTCCGCACATCATTTTTCAATTGCGCGCTCGCGTCGGCGGGTAACGCCCGCGCCAAATTGTACAATGACACCAACGCGTTGGCTTCTTGTTCCACCGCGCGACTGGTCGTTTCAAATTCGTCCCAGACGATAAAGACCGCAAAGGCGAGCATCACCGCATACACGACGCCAATCATTTGATATGTGAACCCAATCAAGTCCGTGTCGGCGCGCAACGTCTGTTGATGGAGATAGCGGCGCGCGAGCTGCACCATGCCCGCGCCAATCAACGCGGCGACGCAGAGAAAACCGATAGCAAGTGGAATATTGGGCAGATTGTTGAGAAAATCGTGAAACATATTTTTGTTTCCGCCAATTCGCGTTGCAACAACCACAACGCGAAGCGTCCGAACAAACATTACGAGAGTGTTGCAGAGAATAAAAGAGAATGTGCGGTGTGTCAAACGAATTCCTGTAGGGGCAAAGCATTTGCACAAACAGATGCTTGAATTGCGCGAGCGCGTCTGCAAATGCTTCGCCCCTACCTGCCAAATTTGACCAATCGAACATTCGCGCTATAATCGCTTTCGTAACTGCGGGGTGGAGCAGTGGCAGCTCGTTGGGCTCAATCGCACCAATTAACATCCTGAACACAAAGGAAAAAGGAGATGTTGCCGAACAGGCAGCAATCTTTCATTCCTTGAAGTGTGGCTGGGGAGTTTCCCGTCCAATCGGAGATCGGCTTCCATATGACTTGGTCTTTGATTTGCGTGGGAGACTCGTCAAGATTCAAGTCAAGTGCGCGTGGTTTGACTCGAATCGCCAAAACTGGGTAACAGATAATCGGCGTACAAAAACAAATCGGCGATTGATGTTGCGGGATCGCTACGAAATCAATGATTTTGATTTTGGGCTGGTCTATCTTCCGGATTTGGATCTGTTTTATGTTTTCCCAGTTGCGGTGTTTATTCGCTACGCCAGTGAAATTCACATGGTCGAAGCGGACAAGCGTCAGCGCAAACCAGAATCTGCAAACTATCGTGACGCTTGGGAATTAATTTTGCAATGGGCTGCACAAAAGGAAACTTTTGTGTGATCACCTGTCAAATTCGGTGAAGCCGTTTGCAGGGTAATACCGAGCCAAGACCAAATGACTCATAATCGTTAGGTCAGGTGTAGAGACTTGATGGCAGGCACCCTCATGCGCAAGCACGGGTGAAGGTAAAGTCCAGACCACAAAGTCCGAATCGTCGGGCGCAGCGAAAGCTGTAGTGGCAAGCATAACCCAAAGGTCCCCGGTTCGAGTCCGGGCCCCGCTATGATATAATTAGAGACTAGAGAATGCTTGATGAATCTCTAGTCTCTAATCTTTATAGCGCCGAGATAGCTCAGTCGGTAGAGCAAACGGCTCATAATCGTTAGGTCGTGGGTCCGAGTCCCACTCTCGGCATGAAAAAACTCTTTGAACGATTCAGAGAGTTTTTCTTTTTTCCCCCCTTGACGCATTCCCTCTGCGCGTTTTAGAATAGCACCGTCACTCGCTATTGCGCCTTACGCCTTGTGCATTGTGCATTGTGCATTGTGCATTGTGCATTGTCCATTGTGCATTGTGCATTGTGCATTGTCCATTGTGCATTGTGCATTGTCCATTGTGCATTGTGCATTCTCCATTGTCCATTCACTCGCCTATGTTGACGGAACAATTCTTTATTCAAGGACTTGGCTGCGCGTCGTACCTGATTGGCGATGAGCAAACCAACACCGCCGCAGTGATTGACCCCGACCGTGACGTGCAAAAATATCTCGACGCCGCCAGCGAACGCGGTTTGAAAATCATACACATTATCGAAACGCATCTCCACGCCGACCACGTTTCGGGCAACACCGAATTACAGCATCGCCTCAACACGCCAACCGAGACCGCGCAAATTTATTTGCCGCGCGGGGCGGACGCAAAATTTCCACATATTGAACTGCAAGCAAACGAATCGCTCACGCTCGGCAGTGTGCAAATCAAAATTCTCGAAACGCCGGGACACACGCCCGAAAGCATCACCCTGCTCATCAGCGATACGGCGCGCGGCGCGGAACCCGTGCTCGCGCTCACGGGCGACACCTTGTTCGTCGGCGATGTGGGGCGACCTGACCTCGTAGGTGAAGATGCCGCGCGCAAACTCGCGGGCGCGATGTTCGATTCACTGCATGAGAAAATTCTACCGCTCGCGGACGGCTTGCTCGTGTATCCCGGACACGGCGCGGGCTCCTTGTGCGGACGCGCGATGGGCACGATGCGCGTTTCCACCATCGGCTATGAACGGCTCACCAATCCCGCGCTCGCGCCGCGCACGCGCGACGAATTTATTCTTTTCAACACGAGCGATTTGCCCGAACAGCCTGCCAACAACAAACGCATCAAACAGATGAACCGTCAAGGTCCGCGCGTGTTGGGTAAAATCGTGCCGCGCGCGCTGAACGTCGCCCAAGCGCTCGCGCAGTTTCAACGCGGCGCGGGGCTGCTCGATACGCGCGCCAAAGCCAATTACGTCGCGCGCCACATTCCCGGCGCGGTGCATTTGGAATTGAACGACCAATTGAGCAATCGCATTGGCATGTTACTGCCGCCCGAAAGCCAATTGGTGCTGCTCCTCGACGAACCTGCCGATTACGTGCGCGTGGCGTACATGCTGGCGCGCGTCGGTTTTGAAAACGTCGCGGGCTATTTGGAAAATTTGGAGGAATGGCAAGCGCGCGGTTATCCCGTCACGAGCGGCGATGTGCAGGACATTGACCCGCGCGAATTGGAAAATCGCATTGCGAACGATTCGCGCTTGATGATTGTGGATGTGCGCGAGCCGTGGGAATTTCGCAATGGACATGTGCCGAACGCGAAACTCATTCCGCTCGGCGAACTGCACGCGCGCTACACCGAACTCGACCCTGAAACGCCTGTCGCCGTGATTTGTCAATCCGGCAACCGCAGTCAAACGGGTGCCGCGCTGCTCGCGCAAAAAGGATTCAAACAAGTGTTTAACGTGCGCGAAGGCACAACGGGTTGGAAGCGGCGCGGTTTTCCGATAGAGACGTGAAATGTCAAAACTTTTCGACGCGATAGAATTTGCCACCCGCGCGCATCGCGGACAATTCCGCAAAGCGTCGCCCCTGCCCTATATCATCCATCCGCTCAACGTCACGCGCATTTTGATTGAATGTGACGCGGCGGAAGATGTGGTGATTGCCGGGGTTTTGCACGATGTCGTCGAAGACACGTCCGTGACGTTGGACGACATTCACGCGCAATTCGGGGAACACGTCGCGGCATTGGTACAAGGCATGTCCGAACCGAATCGCAAGGACACATGGGAACATCGCAAACGCGCGATGCTCGAGTCTTTCGAGACCGCGCCGCAAGATGTTTTGTTGATTGAATTGGCGGACCGCTTGGACAATATCCGTGAGATTCAAAAAGATTTGGCACGCGAAGGGGATGCGGTGTGGGCGCGCTTTCATCGCGGACGTGACCACCAAAAATGGTTGTACGAACAATATGTGGAATTGTTCAAGCGACGCGTAGAAAACGAATGCTTGCGCGCGCTGGTGGACGAATTTGAACGTCACGTGCGCGTGGTGTTTGGAGAAACAGAAACCGCGCAGGTTTCCTAAACCTGCGCGGTTTTTTCAGACGCTTGCCGCCACAAAAAAATTCCACCCGCGAGCAAGAGCACCAACATCCACACCCCTTGCGCCAATCGCAGAGCGTCGAGCGCAATGCTCAAAATTCCAATGAGTGGAAAGAGCACGAACAAGAGCGCCAGAATTTTCCCCGTGCGCTCGCTGTCCCACAGGGCGATGGCGTACAACAGCGCCGCCGGATAAATCGCCAGATATTTCATTTGCCCCAGCCAAAACAAAAGCACCAACACATTCGCGTCGAGCGTTTGCGTCTGCACCGCCGTTTGAATGCCCGCGAGCATCAATGAATTTTCCGCGAGGTCGGTGAACGCCGTCAACAGCGACAACCCCAGCGCGAGCATCGCCAAGCTTTTCGCACGCGGCATCAAATCCAACGCCAAAACAATAAACGCCAGCGCGTACGCAGTCGCGAACGCATCGTCGGCGGTCATCAACGCGGTGAGCGCGGAGGCGTGGCTTTGAAAAAATTGGGTCATGCGCGCGGCGTCGAGCGATTTCGAGATGAGCGCGAAATCATTCCCGATGCCCAGCCCAATCACAAATTGGATGACGAGCGAAAGTGCGGCGGCGAACGCGGCGAATGCGCCGCTGCGTAGGATTCGTGGGTCCATTTTGCCACCTCCAAATTTTTATTTGCGCCCTCTTGACAAGCTGTGTACAATACAAGTTCGGAACATTTGTTCCGTATCGTGAGTGTCATTTCGAACAGTGTGAGAAATCCACAATCTCCAGTCTCTAATCTCCAATCTTTATGTCACAAGACAAACTCATCGTGCGCGGCGCGCGCGAACACAACTTGAAAAATGTCAGCGTGGAAATTCCGCGCGACCAGCTCGTCGTCATCACCGGACTTTCCGGCTCGGGCAAATCGTCGCTCGCATTCGATACGATTTACGCCGAAGGACAACGGCGGTATGTCGAATCGCTGTCCGCGTACGCGCGGCAATTTCTCGGCTTGATGGAAAAACCCGACGTAGATTTGATTGAAGGATTGTCGCCCGCGATTTCGATTGACCAAAAAGGGACAAGCCACAACCCGCGTTCCACCGTCGGCACCGTGACCGAAGTGTACGACCATTTGCGTTTGTTGTTTGCGCGCGCGGGAATTCCGCATTGCCCTGTGTGCGGGCGTGTGATTCAGCGTCAAAGCATCGAGCAAATGGTGGACAGTATCAAACAATTTCCCGACGGCACGCGTATCATGATTCTCGCGCCGCTCATCAAAGACCGCAAGGGCGAACACAAAAAAGTGTTTGACGACATTCGCAAAGCAGGTTTCGTGCGCGTGCGCGTCAACGGCGAAATTTACGATGTCAACGAAGACGTGAAACTCGACCGCTACAAGCAGACGAGCATCGAAGCGGTGGTTGACCGTCTCGTGGTGAAAAAACAAGAAAACGACGATACACGTTTGGCGGATTCGTTAGAGACCGCGTTGAAATTGGGTGAAGGCGTTGTGTTGGTGAACAAGCAA
>JAKOPZ010000084.1 GCA_029778615.1 Chloroflexota bacterium
TGGTCTTTCATCAACGCGACGAGTGGAGAAATCACCAACGCGGTGCCGTCTTGGACGAGCGCGGCGATTTGATAAATCAGCGATTTGCCCGAACCCGTCGGCATGACGACGAGGGTATCATGTTGATTCAAAACATGACGCAGCGCGTCAATTTGCCCGGGGCGAAACGCGGGATAGTGAAAATATGTTTCGAGCGCGGCGTGCAATGCCGCGTCGTCAATGGGAGTGGACACGCGGGGTATTTTCTATCGAATCCGAAATGTTTTCAAGTAGGGCGCGTTATTTTTCTTTTTTCAATTGCGCGATTACTTTTGAGACGATGGTGATGAAATCTACTTGTGGGACATCGAGCGCGGAAATTCGTTCGCGTTTTGATTTTGTGTCGCGATGCAAGTGATGTGGATGCGTTGCGATTTCGGGATGATGCGGGGCATCGTCGTACTGAAAGATACGGTTGCCTTGCGCGTCGTAATACACGTAGGCGTAAGAGTGTTCGTGTACAACTGTTTCGTAGTCGAGAGCAGCGCGGACGTAAAGTTTTGACCCATCCCGAAAAATCAGTACTGCATCAATCAGTTCAAAATTCACGAGGTCATCTTGTTCGGGAAAACGAAAAGCGGAAGATTCAGAATCGAACGACTCTGCATGTTCCGCTATGAATGTTTTGATGCGCCAATAATATTCACGCAGTTTGCCGTTTGCCATTGGCTACCTTTTTCTTTAACTGTTTATACGCGTGATAATAAACGCGCCAGTCAAAGTAATCGAACTCGTCTTCGCCAATTTCGGCAGATTGAAACTTGCGATAAAACTCTGCCGATGACATTTTGTATTTTTTTTCATAACGGCGCAATTTGCGTTCGGTTTCGGCGAGATATTGCGCGGGAGTTTTGGGGCGGCTCTTTTTTGCAAGCTTGGCATCAAATTGGCGCAGCGCGTGGATTTTGTCGAGGTCTTGACGCGGCAGTACGGCAACGACCAAGTCCGAGTCTTGAACGGGAATTTCCACAGGCGCGGACGAACTCTTGGCGCGTTCAATCAGCTGCGCGACGGTGGTCTCGGATTCGGGAAAAGATAAAGTGCGTGACATTTTGAAATTCCTTTCACGCAGCAATTTTAACGGATTACGAGGACGTTGGCAATTGACCGCGCATTAACGCGCTGAAATTTATTTTGGCGGAAGGCATCACAGTGGTTTTGAGCGTTTTTTTCATTTCCGCAAGCGCTTGTTCATTTTCGCGCAGCGTGTTTGACGCGACGCAATCCGAAGGAATGATAATGTTGTAGTCGCGCATGTAGGCGTCCATCGCGGAATGAAGGATACACATGTTGCCCGCGACGCCGGTGAGGATGAGCGTTTTTACTTGCAGGTACGAAAGCAACAGTTCGAGCGGGGTGGCAAAGAACGCAGAGAGTTTTGGTTTGAGGACAAAATAATCATCGCGCTCGGGTTTGAGCAAGCGAATAACGGGCGCGCCGCGCGTTTTACCGCGCAGCGATTCGCGAATCAATTTCCGAAAATCGGAGCGCCATTTTCCAAAATTGTCGTTGACGTAAATGATAGGAACTTTTTCCGCACGCGCGCGCGCTTTCAATTTCGCCAAACGTTTCGCCATCGGCAGCGCGTGGTTGAATAATTTTTCGCCGTCCTCCCATTCCATGTCGTTGATAACGTCAATCATCAACAACGCGACGGGCGATTTGTCGGGGACGCTGCCGTGAAGGTCAGGATTTCTTGCAGGCATAATGTTACGCGCGCACGCGCACCGCCTCCAACAATTCTGCCACGACTTCGTACCGCCCGAACGCTGGCATGATGTACACGCCTTGCGCGAATTCCATAAGTTCACTCCACAA
>JAKOPZ010000085.1 GCA_029778615.1 Chloroflexota bacterium
AACGAAATTTGCTTCAAACCCATTTCGCGCGCTTTATCAATCAAGTGTGGCAATTCGCGGAAATTGTGACGATGCAGTGTGCTGCGCGCGCGGATGGGAATGTGCGACGCGATGTGTTGCAATTTTTTCACGCCGCGTTCCACCAATGCCAACGCGTCCACGCCGCGAATTCTTTGATACAACGCCGTTGTGTGTCCGTCGAGCGAAATCGTCACTTGGTCAAAATGCCGCGCGATTTTTTCGGCGTCGCGTTCGAGAAAGAGCCCTGCCGTGAGCAAATACAATTTGATATTTTGCGCGCGAAACAAATCCGCGATTTCGTACACATCGCGCCGCAGCAATGGTTCGCCGCCCGAAAACACCACCATCCGCACGCCGAGCGCGGGCAGCTGCGCCACCAGCGCGCGAATTTCCTCGAATGACAAATCGTCCGCGCCGTCACTTTGCCACCAATCGCACGAGATACAGTGCGAATTGCAGCGCGCGGTCGGATAAAAAATGAGAATCGGCAGCGCAAGCGTTTGGTTGGTGAGTTCGTTGTATTTGACGGCGAGGTTCGTTGCCACGTTGGCAGCCAAGTTGGCAGCGAGGTGTGTGGGAGCAAGCATCATCTTTTTTGGAGTACCATCAAAAAATGGTCGCCCATGTTTCTGAAAAACGGTAATAGAGAAACGCGCGCGTCGAGCCAAGTGAACGGTTTGGTGAGAATGCCCGCGTGTTGATACCAACGAATGAGATACGGCGGCAAAAATAGATTGAGCGCGCGATAGGTGCCAAGTCGAAAATCATTTTCGAAGAATTGAAAAAATTCGTGCGGGTCATAATAGCGCGTCCACACGATTCCATTTTCCAAATTGACCGGAATCATTGCGCGCGGGAATCGGCGCGTCGCCTGCTTGAAATCGCCGCGCAAAGTGAAATACAAAATTTCGAGCGGACAAATGCGCGCCATGACCGAAACAATCACAAAGCCTCTCGGTTTCAAATGCGCGGCGCATTGTTTTGAAACAGTTTCCAAATTTTCAACACAATTCAGTGGACCCAAATCGGAATAAATCGCATCAAATTTTTCGTCGCCCAATTTCTCCAATTCGTCCGCGCCGAAATTTTCCACGCGAACATTCAAATTTTCGCGCGCGACGCGTTGGCGCGTTTGATTCACCATTTCGCACGACGCGTCAATTGTGGTGACAGAAAATCCGCGTTGTGCGAAATACATTGCGTCAATTCCCGTGCCGCAGCCAACGTCGAGCAAACGCGCGGGCGGCGCAACACGGCGCGTGACCTCCTTCCACAACGCCGCGCGCATGTTTTGCAAGAGCGCGTTTGATTCAACCAGCGCGTCGTAATGTTGCGCGTGCGCGTCAAACGCGCGCGAGGTTTCGGAAAGGAGAGTTTGCATTCACCAAATTTGGGTCAAGTCCAAAACAAACCCTTTGAGCAGCGGTTCGCCTGAAAGCGTATCCGCGTTTTCGATAATTTCGATTGCGCCGTTCGGGTGATACACATGCACGCGTTTCGCGTCAGGGTCAATCAGCCATGCCAACTGCGCGCCATACTCGATCCATTTCTCCATTTTCGCCTGGAGATTCTTGAGACGGTCCGTTGACGATTTGAGTTCAATCACAAAATCAGGACAGAGTGGTGGAAATTGTCGTTTGTCTTTTGGCTTGAGCACGTCAAACCGTTCGCGTCGTACCCATGCTGCATCAGGTGCCCGCATCTCTAGTTTGCCCAACTTGAATCCACCCGAGGAATCAAATGTGACACCAGTGCCATCCTTCTTTGCCCAAATTTGCAGCTGTGCTGTAACTTCCGCATTGCGCGAACTGGCCTCCCCACCTGCGGGTGCCATAATGATAATTTCTCCTTCGTCCGTGCGCTCAATCATGAAATCACGATTGATTTGGCAGAATTCAAAAAACTGGTCATCGTCAAATTCAACGCTCGGACGCAAGTAAAAGACAAATCCAGGTTCAGTTGCGATGAGAGGGTCAAGCAACAGCAGGACCTCACCGCTTGCCACTTTCGGTTCGGGTAAAGTTGCAACTGCCATCGTTCTCTCCTTATGCTTCGACTTGCTTTTCCGTAATCATCATTCCCAATTTTCCAATGCCAATATTCGCCGCCGCTTTCGCCAAACGAAGCGGGTGATTTCCATTTTTCCGCTGCTTGTTGAAAATAAATTCGCCCCACAACCACTGCTGCGCGAATGCGTAATATCTTTTTGAATGGCGTCCCGCGACGGTGAGGTCGCGGTCGGTGCGGTACTGCCAATCCGCGCGGGCGATGATTTTTTTCTCGACCGCTTTGTAATAACCTGTGCCTTTGATGGGATAGGCGACGGTGGTGAGAAAAATGTCGGGATTGGAAATTTTCAAATGCTCTGCCGTATTTTGAATATCGCGTTCGTCTTCGCCTTCAAAGCCAAGCATGATGAACATGCCCACTTCGATGCCGCGTTTTTGCAATTCGTGTGTTGCCCACTGCACGCGTTCGACATTCACCTCGCGCCGCATCGCGTCCAAAATTTTTTGCGAACCCGATTCGCTGCCAATCCACAAACGATAACAGCCCATCTCTTTTAGCGTATCAAAGACCTGCTCGTTCATGCGGTCGGCGCGCGAGATACATTCAAACGGAATTTTGATACCGCGTTGTTTCAATTCTGCCGCGTACTTGAACAACCAGCCGTGATGAATGGTGAACACATCATCGGCGTACCACAATTGGTCGGGCTTGTATGTTTCGATAATTTGCTGCGTCTCGTTCGCAAAGAGTTCGGGGGAGCGACGACGATATGTTTCGCCATAAACGGAATGAGAACACCACGTGCAGTGAAACGGACAGCCGCGCACGGAAATCAACGAAAGCGAACCGCGCCCATGATATTGTCGCCACGTATCCACATATTTCTGCGCGTCAATCGCCGCGCGGTCGGGATAGGGCAGCGTGTCCAAATCTTTGATGTACGGACGCGGCATGGTTTGGGTGATGACGCCGTTCTCGTCGCGATAATGAATCCCCGCGATGTGCTGCAAATTGTGCGCGCCGTGTTTCGTCAACGCGGGAATCAATTCGTCGAGCGTTAATTCGCCTTCGCCGACGACAATCACATCCGCGCCGTGTTCGACATATTCTTTTGCATAGTATGGCGGTTCGGGTCCGCCGAGAATGACGTGCGCGCCGATTTGTTTGCACGCGCGCATCATTTCCAACACGTTGAACTTGGTCATCATGTTGGTATAAATGCCGACGATGCGCGGACGCGTTTGGTTCAGATACGCGAAAAATTTTTCCTTTGTTGAAAATGTCGTATCGTACACGGCGACATCATAGCCGCGCGTTTTCAGATACGCGGACAGCGCGAGAATGCCGAGCGGCGGATACGGTTTCATTATCCGCTTTTCGTGTTCGTCTTCGGCAATGAAATAGCCGTGCGTGAGGAGAATGTCCATTACTACAATTCGATAATTTCGCCAGATTGAATATGTGATAGTGCCTGTTGCACGATTGGGGCATAGCGAAGGACAATTTCCAAATGATTCGATGGAAAAACAATAAACGCCAACTTGAAGCGGCTCAAATTTTGTTGGTAACGTATATTTTTATCGGCGGTAATCAAGACATCAAAGAGCTCGTTGGTTTGTTTGAGGAGTTCGCCATTCTTGAGCCCTCTCCATCCCATTTCTTTTACAGTTGAAGCGTCGAATCCTGCGAGCGCATCTTTCAACTCAATCGGCAAATTTTCATCAATCAAAATTTTCATCGAATTGCGTTCACGCTAAGATGTTCTGTCGCATGTTCGAGAATTGCCAGCGCATCCACGCGTTCGACGGTTGGAAAGCTGTGGAGAAATTGTTCGACGGTATAGCCGTCCGCAAGATAGTCGAATAGCGTTTGCACGGGAACGCGCGTACCGCGAATGACGGGAACACCACTCATAATTTCTGGGTCAATGGTGATGGGCAAGTCCTTCAAATGGGGATCATTTGCCATGATCGGTCTTTCTCCTTTCAAATGTCTAATCGGTTCTTCCCACGCCAGATTATCTTTAGCTTGTGTAATTACAATTTCATCAATCTCGCGTTCGGTCAATTGTTTACGACGTTTGGTACTCATATCGCTCTCGTTGATTCAACTCACTCCGCGCCCTCTGCAATCGCGCGGTCTGCAACGGAATTGCACCCAACGCGCGGAACGTGTCTGCATGAATCGTTCGCGGTTGTTGGAACGCGCGTTTCAATTTACGTTCGGCGTGCAAGCGGCGCAATTCGTGATGTGTGACGCGATAGAGGATGCGATAATAGTCCGTCGAATACGTGCCGTGATACATCATTGCCAAATCGTCGCTGTCGGTCCAGTTTTGTTTTGCGCCGAGTTCCATTTTTACATTGTCGTAAAATTTTGTGCCGGGCAGCGGGTACGAAACCGAAATGCCGATTTCGTCGGGAATGGTTTCGCGAATCATTTTCAGCGTGAGTTCGATGTCGTCGCGCGTTTCGCCGCGATAGCCGTATTGGATGAAATAGCCGACGCGGATGCCTTGCGCGCCCAATAGTTTTCGCGCGGTGTAAATTTGTTCGACGGTGGTGCCTTTGTCCATCGCGTCGAGAATTTTTTGCGAACCGCTTTCCGCACCCATCCAAACGGTGTGACATTTTGCGCGTTTCAACGCCGCCGCGACATTTTCATTTACCAAATCCGCGCGCAGCAAACATTTGAACGGCGTCGCGCAGTTGTATTCATTCACCAAATCGGCAAAGCGTTCGAGCCAATTGGGTTTCAATCCCAAAATATCGTCGGCAAACCAAATGTGGTCGGGTTGAAACTGTTCGCGCAGCCATTTCAGTTCTTGCGCGACATTTTCCGCCGAACGCACATTGTAGCGCTGCCCGTAAATCGGTTTCGCGCACCAATTGCACGAATACGGACAGCCGCGCGTCGTGACCATGTTCATCGAATAATAGCCGTGCCGCTCGCGCCAAATTTTTTGATAACGCGGAATATCCACCAAATCCCACGCGGGAAAAGGCAGGCGGTCAAGGTCGCGGATAAATTCGCGTTTGAGCGAACGCTGCAAATTCCCGCTTTCGTCTTTCCAAACCAAACCGCGAATTTCTGAAAATTCGCGTTGCTCATTTCGTTCCAATTTCCCCAACAAATCCTCTAGCGTAATTTCCCCTTCGCCCAAAATCATATAGTCCGCGCCGCGCGCAAAGTATTCTTCCAGATGGTCCGTCGCGTCCGAACCATTCACAATCACCACACAGCCGCGCGCTTTCGCCATTTCAATCATTTTGAACGCCGCTTGGCGCATGTTTAGCAAACACATCTTGGATAAATAATTGAAATTGTCTTCAAACAAAATCGCGTATTTCGGTTTGTGCGTATCGAGCGCGCGCGCCCATTCGTCTTCGGACTGGGCGAGCATCGCGTCGAACAGCGCGACCTCGTAACCGAGCGAACGCGCATAACTCGCCGCGTACAGCGAACCGAGCGGCGGATACGGTTTCATTTCCACATACAGTTTCGGGTCGAATTTGAGATAGTAGGATTGACCGAAAAGAATGGAGGACATAGGTAATCAGGTATCAGGTATCAGGTAGCAGGTAGCAGTCGTCAGTTAGCAGTTCACTGTTCACTGATGGCGCGCCAGCGCGCGTTGAATGTGTTGACAACGTAATCGGACAAATCGCGCGCGTGGAAGCGCAACTGTGTGGGTGTGATTTTGACGTTCGTGTTGTGCCCGCGCGCGTGTTTGGATTCGATGCGTTTGAGTTGACGGCGCGCGAGTTCGCGGTCAATGCGCGTGCCGACGCCGTTCGCGAACGCGACTTCAAATGCGCGCTGCGCGTTTCGGAATGACGCGCGGTCTTGAAATTCAACGCGCGCAGGATTCCATTGCGGCAAAAAATTTCTGACCCACGCGTTTGCGTTCAAAAAATCGTGATACGTTTTTTCGCCGAGCAGCGGAAGCATTTGGCAAATCTCGTGCGCAATAAATAAATTTTCGTCGGGAACGTACAAATCGTTTTCACTCAAAAAAATGTTGGCACAGATGAGATTCGGATATTCATCGCGCCCGTCGTCGGGACGTTTTACACCCCACGCCATAAGCGCGGACAACACGAGCGCGCGCGTGAGCCACAAACGATTTTTCGCGGCGATGACGAGAAAATCAATGTCGTCTTCGGGGACGGCGCTTGACATTGCCAACGAACCTGTGACGCCAATGTACCGCACGCCCGGCACAATTTGCAAGAGCCGCGCAAATTTCCGCGCGCGCTGTAATTTTTCCACCGACGCGCTGTTTAATTGCGCGCGGCGTTCGATGTAATGCGCGCGCCCTTTGAGAAACCAGAACGCGTCGCGTGATTCCCACCATTCGCCGTGATGTGGCACATCGTCGGCGAGATATTCATGCGCGTAACGCAATAATTCTTCTGCGCGCAGGGGAAATGAAAAAATGTCGAAATAGAGCAGTGTGGCGACGATGGCGCGGTCGCGCGGCGGTGCGCCATTTAGCGGCGGAAGGGGCGGTGCGTTTTGAACCGTGAACATGTGTCGTCAAGCAATACGCCGGGTCGCCCGTTTTGGATTTTCAAGTGGGGCGCGGCGACATACAAACAATTTACGAAACGAACGATACAACAAGCGCGTTCCCAAAGCGTCGCCGTTGACTTGGGATTATATGTGCTTTGCGAGCTTGGGCAAACGCTATTGTATAATCGTCTGCGGAGGACACATGATTTTTCAAATGATGCAGGTCGGACCGCTCGGCGTGAATTGTTATATCGTCGGTGATGAAAATTCGCGTGAGGTGGTGGTAATTGACCCCGGCGGACACGCGCGGCAGATTTCGGAATTGTTGAATAGTTTGCGGCTGAATGTGAGCGCGATTGTTTTGACGCACGCGCATTTTGACCATGTGATGGGTGTGGAAGGATTGAAACGCGCGACGCTTGCGCCGCTGCTGGTTGGGGAAAAAGAAAAGCGCGTGTTTGAATCGGTGGAACGTCAAGGCGAAATGTTTGGAATCGCCGTGCCGCCGCTGCCTGACCCTGAACGTTGGCTCAACGAAGGCGATGTGGTCGAAGCAGGAAATTTCAAGTTGCAAGTGTTTGAGGTGCCGGGACATTCGCCCGGTTCGATAGCGCTTTACAACGCGGAAAATGGCGTGGTGTTCGTCGGCGATGTGTTGATGCGCGGAACAATCGGGCGCACGGATTTCCCTGGCGGTTCACTTGAAGAATTATTGAAATCTATCCGCACAAAATTATACACGCTGCCTGACGGGACAAAAGTCTATTCGGGTCACGGACCGATGACGACGATTGGCGAAGAAAAGTTGTTGAATCCGTTTACGAAGAATTATGTGTAAAAATTGTAGGGGCGTTCAATTGAACGCCCCTACGCATTGTCATACGCTTCATCCAACAACTCTACCAAATGCATCACGCGCCCATTCCACCCCGCGCGTCGTGCGCCGTATTCCAATTGCAACAGACAACCGATATTGCCCGTAACAACAATTTCCGCGCGCGTGTCGCGCGTGTTGGCGATTTTTTCGTCAACGAGTTGGTCAGACATTTCGGGATGCACAACGTTGTAAATGCCCGCGCTGCCGCAGCAGCGGTCGCTCGCGCGCATTTCGACGAGTTCGACATTGCCGATTTGTTTGATGACTTGGCGCGGCTGGACGCGAATTTTTTGCGCGTGGGCGAGATGACACGCGTCTTGGTACGTCACGCGCGTTTTGTTTTGCAGTGACGCGTTCGGCGCGAGTTTTGGCGCGAGCAGTTCGCTCACATCCTTGACGCGTTTCGCGAATTCTTCCGCCTTGTGAAAATATTCGGGGTCATCGCGAAAAATTTCCGCGTATTCTTTTAACTGTGCGCCGCAGCCCGCGGCGTTGATAACGATTGCATCCCATTGTTCTTGCATAAACAAATCAATGTTGCGTTTCGCCATTTCGCGCGCCATGTCGCGTTCGCCCGCGTGAACGTGCAATGCCGCGCAGCAAATTTGCCCTTCGGGAACAATGACCTCGTAATGATTTTTTTCCAACACGCGCACGGTCGCTTCGTGAATGTTGGCAAAGCCCGCGCGCATGAGGCAGCCGGTAAAGAGGGCGACGCGGCGTTTTGGGGATTGGAGACTAGAGACTGGAGACTGCATTCGGCGATACGCGCCTTCAATTTCAGGAGCAACGCGTTTCGGTTTCGGCGGTTTGTATTGGCGCAGTTTGCGCGCGGGCAACATGCCTTCCATCTCGCCGAGTTTGCCAAATAGTTTCAAAATGCCCGATGCGCGCACGAGCGGCTGAGCGGTGCGTTGATACAAACCCGTCATGCCCGCGACAAAATTCAAACGCGCGGGATAGGGAAAGAGTTGTTTGAAAATTGCCCAGCGAATAAATTTTTCGCGCCCGGATAATTTTCCCTGCTTGACGATTTCGCCGCGCGCCGCTTCCAACAAAACGGAATAGCGCACGCCGCTCGGACACACCGTTTCGCAATTGCGACAGTTCAAACACAAACCGATGTGTTCTTCAAACGGTGCGTTGACGATTTGTTTGCCTTCCGCGAGTTCTTTGATGAGAAAAATTCTGCCGCGCGGCGATTCGGTTTCGAGCGACGTTAAACGATACGTGGGACAATGGTTGAGACACAAACCGCAATGCACGCAACGCAGCAAATCCGCGTCGTGCGGCGGGTCGGGGATGGTGAAACCGCCGATTTTGATTTCACTTATTGGAATCATTGCCTCTGCCATTCGCGTATCCTTTTGTAGAACGCGTTAGAGAACACGTTCTACGCGTGTATAATTTCAATATGGAAAAATCCAATCCCTTCCAAGACCGCGTGCTTGAAATCGTCCGCGCGATTCCGCGCGGCAAGGTGTTATCGTACGGTCAAGTCGCGTTGCTCGCGGGTGCGCCGCGCGGCGCGCGCCAAGTGGGACGCATTTTGTACGCGCGCGGACGCACGGTGCCATGGCAGCGCGTCATCAATCGTTACGGCGGACTTTCGACGTACAAAGTCGGCAGCGGCGCGGAACAGCGCGCGTTGTTGGAAAAAGAAGGTGTCGCGTTCACAAAAGACGGCGTGGTGGATTTGAAAAAACATCAATGGCGTCCCGGCGCGCATACGGTTGAAAAATTGCATTTGCCCGAAGATGTGGTGTTTGAGATTAATCGCAAGTTGCCGTTTTCAAGATAGAACGTAGTGACGATTTCAATCGTCCGACTCGCTTCACGCGCAAAGGAACGATTAAAATCGTTACTACATTTGCGCGCTATACAAAAACATCGCCAATTGTTTTTCATCCCACAACGGAAATGTCCACTGCGCGTTGAATTTCATGTTCGCGTTTTGGTAAATTGGTTCGAGCGCGCTGTGCCATTCCGTCGCGCGATTTTCTGTGAGCGGAAAAATCACCGCGAGATGATGAAAGGAATCGGGGGCACGCAAGCGTTCGCGCTTTGCCACATCCGCAACAATATCCTCGATTTTCCCAAGCGATTTCTTGACGCCAACAACAATCGTTTTCACTTCGAGCCAATTTTCAATTTCGTTTTGTTTCCACCACAAATCGCAATGTTCAAAGATTCTCACTTGAGCGATTGGAAATTTGTGTTCGCCTTCCGCGTTCTGCACAACGCCTTTCGATTTTAGTTCCATCAAGCGCGCTGCCATTTCAATCAACAGCCATTTTTCAATTTGCATCCCATTACCCAAGCCGCGATTGACCGCGTATGCCCAAATCTCGCGGCGCGCGGCAGGGGTTTGAATCAAGTATTCGACGATGTGCGGAACGTTCATGTTGACACTTCTCGGCTTTTCGCTTCTCGCTTCTCGTTTCACGGTTCAGGTCCATCCACATTCACCGTCACCGTATTCGCGCAGCCACGCGCAACCACCATCACGAAATCTTCTTCGCCGATTGCTTCTTCGTGATGAATTTCATTCGGCGGCACAGAGAGAAAATCGCCCGCGCTCACTTCGGCAACGTGTTCGCCGTTTTTGCCCCAACGAAAACGTCCGCGTCCGCTCACCACATAAATCGCGGATTCGCAATCTCCATGGTGATGCCAACCCGCGCTCACACCTGCGGGCGTCGTCACAAGTCCAACCCAAATCGTTTGACTGCCTGTGAGTTCAGGCGAAATCGCCGCTTCGCGTTTCATGCCGCTCGTCTGCGCGGTGGCACTGCTGCGTTCGTTTGGATGAATAATTTTGATGCCGTCGGTCATTCTGATTGCGTTGTCATTTCGAACGCAGTGAGAAATCTCTTTTTGCCAGACCGAGATTTCTCGCGATGCTCGAAATGACATTCAAATTCCTCCAACAAATCGCCCCGGGTTCAAAATGTTGTTCGGGTCGAATTTGCGTTTGAGCGCTTGCATCAGTTTGAAGGACGCACCCACGTCGTTCCACGCGTTGAGATTTTTCTTTAAGGTTGATGCCGCGTGTTCGACGATGATGTGCCCGTGTAATTCGTGCACGCGTGCGCGCAGTTGTGCCACAAATGTTTCGGGCGACGCGTACGCGTCTTGAAACGATGCGTAAATGGACGCGACTGCCGCGTGCGAGAAAATGCGCGGTGGGCTGGGAAAATCCATCAAGACCCGCAGTGCGCTTGGCAATTCTTTCGGCGGAACGCTCACGCGCACGAGCAGCGCATCGGAAAAATGTTCGCGCAAGGTTGCGGGCAAATCTGCAATCGCGCGCCAGAATTTTTGCGTGTCGTCAATCACATTCACCGAACGCGCGTTTTTTTCGTTCGCCGCGTTTGAAAAGAAATCGCGCGCGGCTGCCATCGTCGCCTTTGAACCGCCGAAACGCGCAAGGACAAAATACGCGCCGCGCGCGTTCGGTTCGACAAATTTCATCGTCGCGGTGTCGAGCAATTCAATCGCGAGCGGCGGGGTGGACAAATTCCAAATTTGTCCTACTGCCGCGCACGCGTCGCTCAATTCGTCGAACGAAGCCCACATGGAAATTTCGGCAGGCGGTTTGGGAAAGAGCTTGAATGTTGCTTCCGTGAGAATGCCGAGCGTGCCGAACGCGCCGACTTGGACTTTGTGCAATTCATAGCCCGCGACATTTTTTACAACTTTGCTTCCTGCTTTGATGAGTTGTCCGTCAACGGTGGCAAAGCGGTTGCCGAGCATGTAATCGCGCGCGGGTCCGTAACGCAAACGGAGCGCTCCATTCATTCCCGTAGCAAGAACGCCGCCAATCGTCGCGCGTTCGGGATGGGGAACATCGAGCGGTAGAAATTGTCCGTGCTCGCTCAACACGCGTTCGATTTCTGCAAGCGTCATGCCCGCGCCGAACGTGGCGGTGAGGTCGTCGTACGCGTATTCGATGACTTGATTCAAATTCGTCGTTTGAAGCACCGCGTTATATTGCGATGGCGCGTTGCCAAGATGTTGAAGCGTTCCACCACCCCACGGCACCACCGCGCATTTTTCTGCGTTGCACTGCGCGAGCACTTGCGCGAGTTCGTTCGCGTCGGGGGGAGTATAAATGCGTTGAGGTGAAATGCCGTCGAGAGCGAAAGTTAAAGGCATTGGAGACTGGAGACTGGAGACTGGAGCCCGGAGATTTAGTCTCCAGTCTCTAATCTCTCTTTTCTAAATCCAAACTTCTGTATTTCCCGCAATCGCTTGCGGCAATTTCGAACGCGCGGCTTCACCGCATTTGCTTCCTTGCGGCAGCATTTTGCAGGGATTCAAAATGCGCGTCGGCGCAATCGCATCGCGGAGGTTGGCTTGCGCGTCCAAGTCACTCTGTTGAAATAAAAGCGGCATGTAATCCAATTTTTCGAGACCGACGCCATGCTCGCCGCTAATCGTTCCGCCGACATCCACGCACAATTTCAAAATTTCGCCGCCCGCTTTTTTGACGCGTTCGTACGCGCCCTCTTCGCGCGCGTCGAATAAAATATTTGGATGCAAATTCCCGTCGCCCGCGTGCAAAACGTTTGCAATCGTCACGTTATACTTTTTTGCAATCGCATCTTGCTGCGCCAAAACGTACGGGAGTTTCGAACGCGGCACGACGCCGTCTTGAATGTAATAGTTCGGCGCGAGCCGTCCGAGCGCGCCGAGCGCGGTCTTGCGCGCTTTCCACAAGTCCGCGCGTTCTTGTTCGTTTTTCGCGATGCGAACTTCGCGCGCGCCAAATTCAACACAAAAATCCGCGAGCATTTCTTGGAGTTCGTCAATCCCCGCTTTCGGTCCGTCCACTTCAATCAACAACACCGCGTCCGCGTCGAGCGGCAAGCCAATGTTGTACGCCGCCTCGACCGCGCGAATCGTCGTGCCGTCAATCATTTCAATCGCCGCCGGAATCACGCCCGCGCCAATCACACCACTCACTGTGCGCGATGCTTGTTCAATCGTGTTGAAAACGGCGAGAAGTGTGCGCGTCGCTTCGGGAAGCGGCATGATGCGAACGAGGATTTTTGTAATGATGCCGAGCGTGCCTTCACTGCCAATAAACGCGGCAACCAAATCGTACCCTTGTTCATCAGGCGCAGTTCCGCCGAGCCACAAAATTTCGCCGTCTTCCAAAACGACTTCCAAACCCAACACATGGTTCGCGGTGACGCCGTACAACAAACAATGCGGACCGCCCGAATTGTTTGCGACGTTACCGCCGATGCTGCACGCGGCTTGCGACGACGGGTCGGGCGCGTAAAAGTATTTGTGCGGCGCGAGCGCGGTGGACACATCGAGATTGATGACGCCCGGTTCGACGAGCGCGGTGCGATTTTCCAAATCAATGTTGTGGATTTTTTTCATGCGCGCGAACGCAATCATAATGCCGCCCGCAATCGGCGTGATTGCACCACAAAGCCCTGTGCCGGAACCGCGCGGGACAATTGCCATTGAATAGCGGCGCGCGATTTTGATGATGCTGCTGATTTGTTTCGCGGTTTCGGGCAATACCACAATATCGGGCGTCGCCATGTTGTTCGAGCCGTCGTACGAATAGACGCGCAAATCGTCGGGCTGCCATAAAACGTTGCGCGCGCCTAAAAGCTTTTGCAGTTCTTGAACGGCGGGAGAGATGGGTTCTTTCATAATTGGAGACTGGAGAGTAGAGACTTTGGATTCGTTGTCTGCCAGAATTATACATCACTCGCGCGGGTTGTCATGGTAGTTCTGTCGTGCTACACTCGCGCTCATTATGCGCGTTCCACTTTCTCCACATGATACGGTTGCTTCTGCCGCGTTACGTTTTGTTTTGGAACTCGCCGCATTGTTTGCGATTGGCGCGGCGTTCGGCGTCCCAAATTTTTTGATTTCCGTTTTTGCGATTGCGTTGTTCAATGCGCGCGGCGACAAACGTTTTCAAGGCATTTTGGTTTCGGGTCCGATTCGATTGATGATTGAAGTGGTGATTGCGCTCATGGGCATTTACAGCGCGCTGTTGGTGTTTGGCACAATGTGGGCGGGAATTTTTGGCGCCGTGTGGGCGGCGTATTTGTTTTTGGGACGGGAAAGGTTGTTGTGGTTGGCGCGAGGGGCGAAGGAAAAGGAGTGAGCGGGTGAAGAGATGAAAAGGTGAACGGGTGAAGGGGCGAGGTTTTTTCTGCGGGTTTGTTCTTTTTTTCTGTGGGTTTGTTCTTTTTTCTGTTGGTTTGTTCTTTTTTTCTGCGGGTTTGTTCTTTTTTTCTGTGGGTTTGTTCTTTTTTTTCTTCGGGTTTGTTCTTTTTTTCTTCGGGTTTGTTCTTTTTTTCTTCGGGTTTGTTCTTTTTTTCTTCGGGTTTGTTCTTTTTTCAGCCCGTAAATTACATTTACGGAAACCGCGATGAAAAATTATTTCCGCGATATTTTTATTGATGCGAAAAATACAACACGCGATTTTGCGCGCAATCGTTCTGCGCTCATCGTTGCAAATCTTGTGCTGCTGCCTTGGTTCGCGGCGATTGTTTCGGGACGCAATACGAATCCGTTTCCCGCGCTCGGAGAAATTTTTGGCATTATGTTTGTGTATTGGTTTTTCACGCGGCGGCGCGCCATCGAAATGCTGCGCGTCAAATTTCCCATCATCGAAACGGCAGTTGCGCTCGCGCTCGTTTTGATTTGGATGCTCTTTCGGATCGGGCAGTATGCAAATGTGTATGCGTTGCCGCGCGTGCGATTTTTTTCAATCGGTGATGTGTTTGAAACGATTGTGCCCAAGACGCTTGAAATGGTCATTGCGCCGCTCGCGCTTTGGCTGGCGCTGCGGTATCGCCCGCGCGAATTGGGGCTGCGCGTGAATTGGCGCGATTGGATTCCGGCACTCGTTCTTGTCGCCGTGTTGGTTTTTTTTGGTCTGCGGAACAACTCGCCGCAGGAATGGTGGGACAGCTGTATCTATTTTTTTCTGGGCGCAGGTCTGCCGGAAGAATTTTTGTTTCGCGGCATTTTGCAATCGCGCCTCGAAGCGCTGGTAAAAAATCCCGCGTGGGGCTTGTTCCTCGCGGCGTTTGTATTTGGCGCGTCACATTTGCCCATCAATCTATCCAACGCGTCGCCAAGCAATTGGCTCTCGGCGTTTGAAAGCGCGTTCACGTTTCAGATGAGCATCGGGTTTGCGCTCGGGTACGCGTTCCAACGCGCGCGGAACGTGCTGCCACTGGCAATTATTCACACCTTGATTGATGCGGCACCATAAGTGAGAACACAGATTACAGAACACAGAGTACAAATAGGGCATTCTGTGTTCTGTGTTCTGTGTTCTGTATTTTGTAATCTGCAATGAACAAAACCAACGCCATGCGTCTGCTCGACGCGCAAAAAATTGAATACACAACCACCGTGTATGACATCGCGGGCGAATTTCATTCGGCGGACGAAGCGGCGGCGTTGATTGGCGCGCCGGTCGAGCAAGTTTACAAAACGCTGGTGGTGCTGCGCGAGAGTCCCGCGCCGCGCGCCAAGCCGCTGCTCGTGATGGTCGCGTCGCATCGTGAAGTGGACTTGAGATTGTTGGCGAAAAGCATCGGCGAAAAGAAATTGCGGATGGCGACCAAAAAGGAAGCGGAACAATTGACGGGCGCGCAAATCGGCGCGATTTCGCCACTGGCGCAATTGAACAAGGGCTTTGAGATTTTGCTCGACCAAACCGCACTGAATTTAGAAACGATTCATGTGAGCGGCGGCGCGCGGGGTGTGGATATTCAACTGCGCGTTCAGGATTTGGTGCGGGTGACCCATGCCAAACCGGTTGAGGCAACGACAGGCGCAAACCCAAGCGCGCGTTTTTCCTTCGCGTGAATTCCGCATACAATTGCGCGCATGTTTCTCCGTAAAACATTCTGGTTCGTCTTGACGCTTGGCGCGTGTTTCGCGCCATTCCTCGCACTGCCCACTTTCGCAGCAGAGCGCCCCGCAAGCAAAAACGCCGCGCGCGTCCTGAATGCTCCGCCGCCGACGGCAACGCGCGCGCCGCACAGTGCAGTGTCTGCCACGACGCGCGGACGCTGTGAGGTTCCGGTATTGTGGCGCGATTTCGGCGAAATGCCGTTTCAAAAAAAATGTGGCGCAGGACAGCGCGAACGCGGCACACTCGATCTCATCCCGACGTTGGGAAAAGCGGACGTGATGCAACTCCTCATCGAGTGGCGCATTGTCACAGACACCAAAATCAAATTTCGCTGCACGGGCTTTGTGACGTATTCCTTTGCGGACACGCTCAAGAATCATGTGTATAGGATTCGCACCAAGCCCGGGCAAAATCTATATGCCGCGCGTCTTTACCTCACCCCGCGCGGGTGGGACGCACTCGATGCCAATACACAGAGCGCGTGCCAATAATTCTGCACACTCTCCGCTTGAATGAATAGGAAACGTATGAAGAAACTGTTACGCTTTTCGACGCGCGTCGCGCTTGGCTTTGGTTTTGTCGCCGCTCTGACCATCATCGTCGCGTGCGGCACGCCGACAACTACCTTACCCACGCCGAATCCGGAACAAGCGCGCGCCCAAACGCTCATCGCGCAAGGCACGCCCGCGAGTTTTCTCGGCACCAAAGTCGCGCGTCCCGAACACACCAACACGCCGGGCGAACCGGCGAACGGCGAGAATGGACAGGTCACGGTGAATCCCACGCGCGCGGCGCGTCAAACCCGCGCCGCAGAAACGAAACAAGCGGGGCAGCCGACAACAAAAGCCAATGCGACAAAAGCGCCCGCGAAACAACGGACGCCACTGCCGGAAGATTTTGAACCGACCGCGACGCCCCCCCCCCTTCCACCGCAAAAAGGCGCGCGTTTGAATTCGCCCGAATATTCGATTCAAATTTTCGGCTGGTATCGTCCCGAAATCGCCGACCGCGACATGAACGAAATCAAAGCGATGGGGTTTGGTTGGGTGAAACAACAATTCGCGTGGCGCGACATCGAGGGCGCGAAAAAAGGCGCGTTCGATTGGAGTCGTTCGGACGAAGTAATTTATCGCGCGAACGTAAAAGGACTGGATGTCCTCGCGCGAATGGACAATGCGCCGGATTGGGCAGCGCCCGGTTGTTTCGACCCGGCGAGCGCATCTATGGGTCCCGCGCGCAATACGCAAGACTGGACCGATTTCTTGAAAGCATTCGCGTCGCGGTACAAGGGCCGCGTGCGCGCGTACCAAATTTGGAATGAACCGAATCTGGCGCGCGAATGGTGCAAGCAGCCGCCGAATCCCGAACAATACGCGCAGCTATTAAAAGCGTCGTACGCTGCAATCAAGAGTGTTGACCCGAACGCGCTCGTCATCAGCGCGGGACTTACGCCCACAACTGCCGATTTTGACCAGGCGATGCCCGACATGAAATTTTTCGGGCGCATGTACGACGCGATGAGCAACAACAGCAGCGGCTATTTTGATTTGCTCGGCGTGCACGCGGCAGGATTCAAAGCCGACCCCGAAGCCGACCCCGGTGTCGTCGCGCAAGACGCATCGCTCACAAACGGCGACCCGAGTCCGACCGAAGCGAAACGCATTTATTCCTTCCGTCACGTTGAAGATGTCCGTGCGTTGATGGAACAGCGCGGCGACGGCGGAAAACAAATCGCGATTTTGGAATTTGGCTGGACGAGCGACCAGGTGAATCCCGCGTACTCGTGGTTCCGCGTGAGTGAAGAGGAAAAAGCCAATCGCATTGTGCGCGCGTACCAATACGCCAAACAACATTGGAGCCCGTGGATTGGCGTGATGAGTTTGATTTATATGGCGAACGCGGATTGGACGGGAAGCGAAGAACAATACTGGTGGGCAATCACAAATCCCGACGGCACCGCGCGTCCCGCGTATAACGCATTGAAACAGATGGCGAAATGAAAAAGGGTAGTAGGTAGTACGTAGCAGGTAGGAAGGACACAATACCTTCTACTTGCTACGTACTCCTTGCTACCCAAATTATTGCTGCACAAAATCCACGCGCGTTGGACAATTGCCGCTGCCGCCCCACGCTTCGCCGACGGCAACCTGAAACGGTGTACTGCGGAGGGTATCGCGTTTGCCCATCACTTCGACAATCCATGTGCCGCTGCCGACGGGAATGTCGTAAATGCCCGGACGGTCAGGCGGTCCTTTGGTATCTTTTTCGCCTGCGTTCCCGCCCGCATCGCGGAAATGGATTTTGATGCCGGGCATTCCCTGCCCGGAAGAATCGAGCACATAGCCCCAAATTAAATTAGAGGGACACGGATTTCCGCCGGGCGCGTTCGCATCGGCGGGACCGGGACGCGGACAAAATTCCGCGCCGCACCCCGGAGGCGTCGCGCTCGCTTCGGGTGTGGCAGTCGCTTCGGGCGTCGCAACCGTTGGAATAAAGTCGAGCGTGGGTCCGCGCGTTGCCGCAGGAATATCGGTCGGCTGAAATCCTTCCGGGGTGCGCGTGGGCGGCAGTGGCGTATTGGTCGCCGGTGCAGGCGTTTCGGTGGGTATTTCTATGGTCACCCCCGCAGTCGGTGTTGCCGTTGTACTCAGGAACCCGATGGAAATGCCGCCGGGGTTGGCATTCGCGAATCCGCTGACGGCAACATACGCGCCGATACAGCACAAACCTAAAATGATAAATATCGCCGCGGCGTATACACGGTCTTGCATGCTCATCACATTGATTCTCCCCAAACACGGCGATTATATGCGTAACTGACAGGGAAACGAAACAGAGCGCGATGACCCAAATGCCCCCTTGACCCGCGCGCGCGAGCTGCTATAATTTTTCGGATATTTGACACCGAAAAATTAACCTATAAAATAGCGACCATCAAGGGCGGTTGGCTCAGTTGGTAGAGCACACGGTTCACATCCGTGGGGTCATAGGTCCGAGTCCTATACCGCCCACTTGTAAATTTGCCGCCGTGGTCGCTATTTTTCAGCGCCGCGGTTTTTTTTTCCAAACGATTTTGCATCGCTCCAGTTGCAAGGCAGGTGAATTCGTCCTGTTTCCCAGCGATGCCGCCGGCAAGACAAACGTGTATAATCAATCTGTGTGGGTCGAAGATTCTCCCTTTAATCTCTCCTCGCGCGTCTCGCGTCAAGTGGACGGTGCCCTCGTCAACCTGCGCTGGATGCTGATTGCTCTGGTATGGGTCATTGAAACCCTCATCACCGGCAACCCCATTCCCGACGATTTTTTCCTCGTTTGGCTTGTCACCTACGCCGCATTCAACGGGCTCTTGAGCATCGGCGTTCGGTACAAACAACTGCCACAGCATTTGCCGACGCTCGGTCTCATTGGCGACATGTTGGCGTTCAGCATCCTGCCGCTTTTGCCCGGTGTCAACAACCCATTGTTGGTTCTCTTTGCCATCTATCCTACATTGGTTGCGGCAATGCGCTTTGGCATCGCTGTCGGCGCGCTCGTCGCCGCACTCGTCCTTTTGCCGTACGAAGCGGCAGCAATCCTCTTGTTGTTGCCTGCGCCGCTGCGCGACATTTTACCCATTTCGTTCAATACCGACATCAGCATCTTTTCTGCCTTTTTACCGCTGCTCGCTTTGCTCGGTTCGGTTTTCCTGGTCGGTTACTTGGCGCAGCGCGAACGCGAAGCCGCCATCGGACGCGCCCAAGTGGAATTGGAAGAATTGCGCAAGGCAATGGAAAATGCGCGGCTCTTGTACGACACGTCGGACAGCTTGAGCGGCAGTACCGATTATGTGCATGTTCTCGAATCCATGTTGCAGGCGGGCGTGAGCGGAATGCCGCGCGGACGCATGGACACCGGCGCGCCCGTAGGCATTGCGCTCATTTTTCGCGATGCCCTGCCGGGCGAAGACCACAAGTCGCTCGCGGTTGCCGCCTCGCGCGGTCTGGACCGCGCGGATACAGGACGCGCCATCTCCGGCAAACAAGGCATCGTCGCCAAGGTACTCGAAAGCGGTGATGCGATTCCGTTTGGCAAAGTTGGCAATGACCCCGAGCTCTCGCAGTTCTCTACCCTCCAGCGCGCCCGCACGGGCGTTTGCTACCCACTGCAATCGGGACTGGACGTGTACGGCGTCGTCATTCTCGCCACGCCGAGCACGCAAATGCCGAATGAACAACATCTGCGCTTGATGCGCGCGTTCATCAATCAAGCTGCCATCGCCTTTCAAAACGCGACGCTGTACCAAAATTTGCGCGAGGAACGTGACCGCATCATCGAAGCCGAAGCGCTCGCGCGCGCGAAATTAGCGCGCGACTTGCACGATGGACCGACGCAATCTATGGCAGCGCTTGCCATGCGCCTCGATTTTATTCGCCTGCTCATGGACCGCGATCCGCCACAGGCGAAACAAGAATTGGAACAAGCGCGCGAAGCGGTCATGCGCGTCGGCAAAGAACTGCGCGGTTTGCTCTTTACCCTGCGTCCACTCACTCTGGAAACACAAGGACTTTCGGCAGCATTGAAACAGTACGAACAACGGCTGCGCGAAAATGAAGGCATTCCGATTGATGTGCAAGCGGGCAACTTTGGCATCGAGTTGGACGTGAATGTTTCCGCGACCGTTTTTGCCATTATTGAAGAAGCGGTCAACAATGCGCGCAAACACGGCGGCGGTGCGCCGATTCATGTGAACGTGCAGCAGCAAGGCGGCTCGCTCGTCGCCACCGTCCGCGATGAAGGACCCGGCTTTGACACGGACGCGGTCTCGTCCAATTATTCCGAGCGCGGTTCGCTGGGCATGGTGAATATGCGCGACCGTGCGCGCTTGGTGGACGGCAAATTCTCACTCGAGTCCGCGCCGGGGCGCGGGACGCGCGTCACCCTTACCGTCCCGTTGAATGACCGCCGCAGAGCGCGCGCTGATGCCGCGCGCAAATAAATTTCCCGCAGGAAAATTCCATTGATAGAAACTTTTTTGGCGCTCGTCCAATCCGGTCGCGGCTGGAATGCTGTGGCTCTGGCGCTTGGCTCGTTCTGCGTGTACGCGCTCGTTTCCAATTTCGCGGCGCGTCCATTTTTTGTCGAACGCTTTGGCGCGCGGCAAGCGCCGCGCGGGCTTGTCCCCACCACTGCCTTGGGCATTGCGATAGAGTTGGTGCGTTTCGGCTTTTATGTCGGCGTGCCCTTTTTGGCATTGTACATGGGCTGGATTGATTTACGCGCGATGGGTTTGGGCGTGGTGGATTGGGCAGAAGGTCTGCGCTGGGCGATTGTGATTTTGCTCGCCGCGTGGTTGTTGTTAATCGTGATTTGGCTGCCATATCTGCGCGCGACGCCGGATGTGTATGCCGCGCCGGAAACGAGTCCCACGTTTGCGCGACGCATGGTCGAATTGATTTACATGCAGGCGCATTGGGCTTTTTACCGCGCGGCGGCAATCAGTTTGTTCTTGCCGCAAATTATTCCCGATAACGGCTATTGGGGCACCGCGTGCGGCTTGGCATTAATCTGTCTGGAAGCATTTTCCAATCCGCGCATTCGCCAACAGTTGGCAATGCTCGGACAAGCGGATAGTGTCGTTTGGAATTTTGGACAGGCGACAATTAACGCGTTGGGATTCATCGTCACGCGCAATTTTTTTCTGCTGGTGTTGATTCATTTCCTCCTCGAAGTCACCGTGCCGCATGTGCGCGCGGCGCGTCCTGCCTCCAATCTCCCGCCGCGCACAGTACCGCGCACGCGCGAAAATTAAAAAACTCGCAAGCATCCGTCGCTTGCGAGTTTTTTGTTACAGGGATTGTTAGCAAATCAAATTCACGCGCTACCGATTTAAAACATACGCGAGCGCAATCATCACGGCGAGGCAGAAGAATGCCAAGAGCGCGATGCGGCGCAAATCCGCAAACACATAGCTGTAATCAAATTCTCCTTCCGCGCTGTGTGGGAGCGCAACCGCATTGTTCACGCGGCGCGCGGGCGCGCTGGGCACATTTAGCGCGATTCCGCTCCCGATGTCTTCCACTTCGGTTTGAATCGGCGCCGGCGCGATGGGACGCTTGATTTGTCCGCTTTCACGTCGCGCCGCCGCGCGTTCCTTTTGCGTGCGAGTTTTCTGTGGCATGAAAAAAATCCTTTCGGTGTGAGTTAATGCAAGGCATGGGTCGTTGGTCATTCGTCGTTCTGCCTTGTCATGGCACCAGCTGCGCGATGACCACCAGTCGCTGTGTATCCACGCGATAAGGGTGACACGTTATCAATGTCACGACGGCTTCGCGCGAGGGCTGCAAGACGGACAAATCATTGGGCGAGACAATGCGTTTCGCGCGCACCACATAGTTGAACAATTTGCCGCCCGTAAATACGTGCACCTCATCGCCGTTCTTGAGCGCTTCCAAATCTTTGAACACTTCACCAAAGACATCATTGTGTCCCGACAAAATCATATTGCCGCGTTCGCCCGGATTGACCGAACCGACATGATGTCCCACGCCGAGTTTCAATTGTTCCCAGCCGTCCCCCGGCACAATGGGCCAATCTACGCCAATCGCAGGAATCACAATGCGCGTCGGCGATTGTGGACCGGGCGTCGGCGGAGGCAGCGCGGGCGCTTGCTGAACGGTCACGCCGATGGACGCGGGCAACGCTTCGGGTGGAAACGAAGAACCGGGCAATTCGCCATCGGCTTGTGTTGGAAATGAGGACCCGGGCAATTCACCGGGCGACTGCGCGGGCGCGGCAGAGACATTCGTAATCGGTTCCGAAACCGTCGGGGCTTGATTGCCGCGCACTGCCGCCGCCACTTCTTGATTCAGCGCCTGCAAATTCAGCAGCGCCGCGCCGATGATGCCAAGCAAGCCAAGCACCGCCGCGACTTCAACCAGAAACAAGAGATTGTCGCGCCAGCCGCGCCGTCGCCGTTTTTGTTTTTCATCGGGACGAATCGTAATCGGCGCAAAACGCCGCGTATCATCCGTTTCGGCAAACGCGCGCGCGCGTTCGATGCGGCGGCGTTCTTCTACAATGGCTTCCAACTCTTGAAGCGAAAGCTCCGAAACCGCACGCGCATCCTGTTTTTCCGCTTTGTCGCGTTTGCGAAACATCGAAGCGCATTATAGCGCGCGGCGCGCGACGGGTCAAAAAAAAACCGCGCGGCGGACGCCCGTTCGCCGAATGGGTTTTTGATTACGTAATCAACGCGTGCGTCGAAAACGCTGTCGCACCACCGCCGCGATTTGGTCGGCTTCGCGCACGCCCAGCAATTTTACAAGTGCCACATACGCGCTTGCGCCCACAAGTGCGGGGAAAACAACCTGCACCGTTTCACTCACAAAGCGATTGCCAAATGCAAGAGTTGGCAAGAAAAACATAATGCCCCCCATCACCGCGCCCGCGCCGGCGAGTTTTACCACCGTCCCGCCGAGTCCTTCCCCTTTCAGTCCACCGAGCCGCTTTTGCGTGAGCCAGAGCATGATGAGCGCGTGTCCGGTCAACTGTGCCGCGTTGGCGAGCACCAACGCAAGATAGCCCAGCGCGGGCAGCAGCGCAAACGCGACGAGCAAGTAAATACCCAGCCCCACCACGGCGACCAAATTGGGCAAGAGTGTATTCTTGCGCGCATAAAACGCAAACACGAGCGGTTGGTCAATTGCAGCAAAGCAGGTGCCGAGCAAATAAAATTGCAGCGCGCGCGCAGTTTCCGTTGTGTCCTGCGCGGTAAAGGCGCCGTGTTCAAATAACAAAGCAATCACCGGTGTCGCCAACACAAACAGCGCAATCACACACGGCAAAAGCAACAACAGCACCAATTTCAACCCGAACGCCAACGTACGGCGAAATTCGTCGGGCGCCACCGCGCGCGAGAGGCTGGGCAAAATCGCAAAGGAAATTGCTGTCGAGACGAGTCCCAATGGCAGCTGCACGACATAAGTCGCCGCTTGCATCCACGCGAGCGATTGCGCGCCGGTAAACGACGCGAGATTGCGGTCCACACCCACGCCAACCAACATCACACTCAAGCCGCCGAGGACGGGCAGATACAAACGCACAATTTGTCGCAGCGCGGGATGTTTGAAATCGAGCGAAAATCTCAACGCCGAGTTTCGCAAGCCCAACACTTGCAAGAGCACCTGCGACGCCGCGCCGACCACAACGCCGACCACCACACTCGTAATCCCAAAAAGCGGTGCGAATAAAATTGCGACGACGATGATGCCAAGATTAAACGCGGCAGTAGTGAACGAAGGGAGGGTGAATTTTTTGAGCGACAACAAAATTCCTGACAAGACGCCGGCAACGCCCAAAAAAAAGACGGCGGGCAAAATGAGACGAATCATTTGTACCCCTGCCGCGCGCAAGTCTGCCTGATAGCCCGCGCCAAGAATTGTGAACAATGGTTCGGCAAACAGTTCCAAAATCAATACTGCGACGCCGAGCAGCAGCGCCAACACACTCAAAACGGTGCTGACGAGTTTCCAAAAATCTTGGCGGCGGGACGGGTCCGCCGCGTACTCGCTAAAGGTGGGAACGAGTGCGGCAGTTATCATGCCGCCGACCAAAAAGTCATAAAGGGTGAGGACAAGTGTGGACGCGACACGAAAAACGCTCACGTATCCTGACGCGCCAAACAAGTCCGCAATGACCAATTCGCGTCCCAGCCCCAACACGCGCGAGGCAATGTTGCCCGCCGCGAGAATCGTTGCCGCGCCGACAATGCCGCGCGCCGGCGAGGCGGGAGCCGGTGATGCTATTTGTTCGATTTCAAGAGCCATGAAAGAAAAGAGCCAGGAGGAAAAAACGGTGGACAATCATTGTCTGCGCTGCGCTCTATGCGAACGACGATTGCTATAGACCCGAAACATCTACACTCCCGGCAACTTGGCTTTCGATGTCGTCGAACGCGTCCTCACCGCGCACCGCAATCGTCTCCGGGGAAATGAGTGCGCCGTCGCGCGCGGCGGTAATGTTCCACATGCGGCAAAACGCGCAGCGTCCGGGCGCAGTGGTCGGTTGTCCACAGACCTCGCACGCGTGCAATTCATGTTTGTCGGCGGGAGGCGTAAAGAATCCGGCTTGGCGCGCTTTGAGGAATTCAACATAAAAGGAAAGTTTAGCGCCGGGTGACTCGGCTTCGAGTTGATTGAGCAAGGTCTTGTAAAAATTCGTGAGATTGCCGACCGCATGTGGACATTCGTCATAGACGTAATCAATGTTCCGCACCACCGCGTAGGTCGCCGTCTCGCGTTCATAAAAGCGACAAAACGGTTTCACTTTTTTCGCCAGTCCATCGCTCGCCTCGAGCACCGGCGCCTGCCGCGCGAGATAGCCCGTTTGCCAATGTAATGTGTTTTGCATCAACACCGCCGCTTCGTCGTCGAGGTTGTGCCCTGTTGCCAAAACAGCATAACCGCGTTCGGCGGCGAGCCGATTCATCACATAGCGCTTGGTGAGTCCGCACGCGGAGCAAGGTTTACCGTGACCGCGCGTGCTCTCGCGCGCAATTTGGGGAATGGTTTTGCCGTACGTTTCTTGAATATCCACGACATGCAATTGCGCGTCGGGAACATTGTCTTGCGCGAATTTGCGAATGGCTGCGAGCGATTGGTCCGAATACTCAATGTCGCCTTGAATGCCCAAGCCAATATACAAGCCGTCCGCCTTGTACCCCAGACGCGTCAACACATCCCACAGCGCGAGCGAATCTTTGCCGCCGCTGACGGCGACCAATACGCGTTCGTCGCGTGCGAACATTTTGTATTTTTCAATCGCGCGCTGTGTTGAATTCACAAACCACTCGCTGTAATGTTCACCGCACAGCGCGAGTTTGTGATGCCGCATGTTGATGACGGCAGGTGTAGCACATTTACGACATTTCATAACTGCAGACTGGAGATTGGAGACTTGGACTGGATAGAGCCTCGAGTCTCCAGTCTCCAATCTCTCCTCCCGAAATCACCGCCACCAATTTCACCACATCCCCTTCGCGCAGTGTGTAATCATCCGTCACGAGTTTGCCATTCACGGTAATCAAGACGCTCTCGGGGTCAATGTTGATTTTTCTCAGCGCATCGCGCGCGGTGATATTTTCCTTGACCTCGAATTTTTTATTGCGAAACGTAATTTCAACCATCGCAAACGATTCTATCCGATAAAGAGGGGCGGGTCAAAATGGACGCGCCGCGCGGGCTCTTGACGCGCGGAGAGCCGTTTTTTATAATTTTCGCATCATGTGCCTCGCCCTGGCGATTTTCGGTGAAAGGAATCTGCTATGAATGCTTTGCCCCTCCTGCGCCCGCTGCTGCTTTTCCTTCTTGGCTTGGCGCTGGTCACATTTTCGGATGCGTCTGCGATGCCTGCGCGACGCGCGCGGCATCTTCCAACACACCTCGCGCCAACGGCAACCTTTCTCGTCAATAGCACACTGGACGAGGTGGACAAAAAACCGGGCGACGGCATTTGCCAAAGCAAACCGTCGAAAAAATGTACGCTCCGCGCGGCGATTATGGAAGCGAACGCGCTTGCGGGCAAAGACACCATTGTTTTGCCTGCCGGCGTCTATCCGCTGACCCACACCGGCAGCGGTGAAGACCAATCTGCCACCGGCGACCTCGACATCCGGAGCAAAATCATCCTCAAGGGACAAGGCGCGGCGACGACGATTATTGATGGTGAGAGCTTGGACCGCGTCTTGCACATTGTCAAAGGCGCTGTGAAAATTTCCAAGCTCACCTTGACCAACGGTTCGACCGCAGGTGACGGCGGCGGAGGGATACTCATCGCCTATGGCGCGAAACTCACCTTGACCCAAGTCGTCGTACGCGTCAACCGCGCCAACCATGGCGGAGGCATTATGAATTTGGGCAAATTGGTGATGAACCAGTCCACGCTCAGCGAGAACCAAAGTGAGGGGTTTGCTGGCGGACTCGACAATCTAGGGACCGCCACCCTCAAGAACAGCACCATCAGCAATAACACCACCTACGCGAGCGGAGGCGGCATTTTCAATGATTACGCGCAAACGCTCACACTGGTGAACAGCACGGTGAGCGGCAACACAGCCACTATCGGCTATGGCGGCGGGATTCGGACGGATACGAATAGTCAAACCTATCTCTTCAATGTGACGATTGCAAACAATCGCGGAAACATTGCGGGGGGTGGCGTTTCCGCCAATGGCACGACCTTTTTGTACAACACGATTCTTGACCGCAACAAAGTGAATACAGACCAATTCCCTTATTTCGAGTTTAGTGATTGCGAGGGAAGCATACAGTCCTTTAACTATAATCTCGTTTCAAAGGATTGCGGGTTCGTTCACCTCCCCTTTGATTTAGTAGATACTTCCGCCGAGCTTGGCGCCCTCGCCGATAATGGCGGACCGACGCAAACGCACGCGCTCCAACCTAACAGCCCCGCCATTGACCACATTGCCCCGAGCTCTTGCGTGGACGAAAGAAATATCGTCTTGACGACGGACCAACGCGGATTCACGCGTCCCGTGGATGGAGACGGGAATAGCAGTGTGCGCTGTGACATTGGCGCATTTGAATATCATCCTTGACACGCATTCGCCGACCGTGATGACGATTACGAGAATTTGTTATGACGCGCGGGCCGTTGAATCACCACCTAAAAAAAAGAGCGAGCCAAATTTGGCTCGCTCCATTTTTCTCAACCCGCTTGGCGTTATGGATACAAACGCTCCACGCTGCCAAAGTATGAAAACCTCTGCCACTTGGTCACACGCGTTTGCCAATCATACGCGGCGACGACATAGCCGCCGTACTTCCAATCGGGTGAGATATTCACACGATAATACACATTTCCTTTCGCGCTTGCGGTCGTCATGGTCATCGCTTGCGAAGTTCCATCCGGCAGTCCAACCCAAATCGAAACGCGTCCGTTTGGCGTAAAGCCACCTTGCCAGAAATCATAGTACGGCGAGGGGCGCACAATCGGATTCGAAGCGCGGACATCGGTTACTTTGCCGAACCAGCTAAACGTGATGTATTCCGTGTGCTTGGATTGCCAGCCGCGTCCAACCACCTGATAGCCGCCAAACATCCAGCCCTGCGACACCACAAACGGAAACTGCAAATTGCCCCACGCATCCGCCGTAAAGGTGTTGTAACTGACGACGGTGCCATTTGGCAAATTGTACCAGACGCCGACGTTCTCGCCCGGTGTGTACCCTTGCGCGCTAAATTGCGCGGTCCGCTCGGAAAGTGTCGGGATTGGAACCGGATTGGTGGTGCTGTCATTATTGTTGTTGTTCGACGGTTTTTCTTGGGGCGGTGAAACCACATTAAATTTTACAAACACCTCGCCCGAAACGCGTCCGTGTGCAACGGCGATATATTCACCCCCGCCATAACTCGTCTTGGGCTTGAAAGACCATTTCACCCTTCCGTTCGCGTCCGCGCGCAGTGTGCCTGTCGCTACCGTATCCAGCTTGGGCAAGCTCACCCACGTGTCCACGATTTCATTGTACTGAAAACCACTGGCGGAAAGTGCAAACGTCGTGTCAAAATTCCCATACGTCGGCTCTGCGGAAATCGCCGCAGCTGCCGCCGGTGCTGCTGTGACAAGCGCGGCAAACATCGCGACGGCAACAAAAAAGAGAGAAAATATTTTTTTCATTTTGTCACCTCAAAGGATAGACGCAGCATGGGCATTTTTGGTTCCGCGAAAAAAAAAGTGACGGGCATATCCCGTCACGCGGTTTTCATTTCCCTTGCAATTTGGCAATGATGGCGTCTGCCATCTGACTGGTCCCCACCGCCGTTGGGTCGTTGCGGTCGGGCTTCATGTCATACGTAACGCTCTTGCCTTCCGCCACCACTGCCGACACGGCTTTTTCCAAACGGTCTGCCGCATCGTTTTCATCCAAATAGCGCAGCATCAACATGCCTGACAAGATGAGCGCCATCGGATTGACTTTGTTTTGACCTTTGTACTTTGGCGCGCTGCCGTGCACCGCTTCAAACATAGCGCCGTTGTCGCCGATGTTAGCGCCGGGCGCGACCCCTAATCCGCCGACCAAGCCCGCGCACAAATCGCTCAAAATATCGCCGTACAAATTCGGCAGCACCAACACGTCGTACAGTTCGGGCTTTTGCACAAGCTGCATGCACATGTTGTCAACGAGCATTTCTTCATACGCAATGCCCGGATAACTTTTGGAAACATCTTTGGCGACCGCGAGAAAAAGTCCGTCCGTGAATTTCATAATGTTCGCTTTGGTGACGGCGGTTACTTTTTTGCGATTGTTTTTGACAGCGTACTCGAACGCAAAACGCACAATGCGTTCCGTGCCGGGAATCGAAATGGGTTTAATCGAGATGCCAACCGGTTCGCGTATCACCGCTTTCGGCTGCTTGCTGCGAATCCAATTGACCAATTCGACAGTCTCCGGTTTGCCTTCTTCAAATTCGATGCCCGCGTACAGGTCTTCGGTGTTTTCGCGAATCAACACCAAATCAATATTTTCATAGCGCGAGCGCACGCCTTTGTAGGTTTTCGCGGGGCGCACATTCGCATACAAATCAAACTCTTTGCGAAATGCCACGTTCACACTGCGAAAGCCCGTGCCAATTGGCGTCGTAATCGGCGCTTTCCATGCAACGTGCGTACGTCGCATCGAGTCCAATACATTTTCCGGAAGCGGCGTGCCGTATTGCTCCATCGCATCTACGCCTGCCTCCACCACGTCCCACTCAAACTGCACGCCCGTTGCTTCCAGCACGCGGCGTCCCGCTTCAATCAATTCGGGTCCGGTCCCGTCGCCGCGAATTAATGTGACTGCATGTGCCATTTTGAATCGCTCCGTTGAAAAATTTTTTTCGTTCGAGCAGATACGGAACCGCGTCCCGTTTCCGCCGCAAACCGTTACCGCCGCCGCATCGCCAGCACAACTCCGCCGACAACGCCCGCCGCAATGCCAAACACAAGAGCCGCGCGCGTGTCAAACAACGCGCGCACATTGCCGGTCACATTCTGCGCCAAAATCAAACCGACAAAAGAATTGTTCACTTCGGCATTGCGCGTAATCAGCACACCTGCGCCGCCCTGGTCTAGGGTAATTTTTTCGCGCGCCAACATCCACTGTGCGCCGCCGGCTTCCACTTGGACATTGGAAGCAAGAATGCCGAGCGCGCCGCCGGCGGTAATATTTACCTGGTCGCCGCGCGCCAACAGAATGCCGCCTTGCACCACCGAAATCGAGCCGCCCTCCGCTTGCATCACGACGCCCTGTTTCACCACCACCGATTCCGCACTGATGTTTTGCACGCCGCCTTGCTTGATAGTTACCGACTGCGCGTCAATGTTTTGCGCGCCGCCTTGCGTGATGTTTACGACATCGCCATGTACGGTGTCATTCATTTCATCCGTCATCGGCTCTGCCATCTCTGCATTCAAATCTTGAAAAGGGTCATTCATTATGTCCTCCCGCTTGTTCGCGCCGTATGCGTTACGCGCGTTCCGGTCCAGCCGTCACAATCACTGCATCTTCCAGACGCGCATAGTGCTGCGACACCTTCAAAATTTGGTCGCGCGTGACGCTGCGATACAAATCCGCATACCGCACAATATAATCCATGCCCAACTCGTACAATTCCATATCCGCCAGCGTGCTCGCCACACCGTCGTTCGTCTCTAAACGGAGCGCGAGTGAACCCGTCATAAAATCTTGCGCGTGCGCGAGTTCGTCTTGGGTAACGCCTGCACTCCGCAGGCGGCGAATTTCATCGCTGATGGCTTCAATCGCCAAATCCACGTTGCGCGGATTGACGCCCGTACCAATCATCCACGACCCCGCGCCAATGCCCGCGTTCAGCGAACTATACACGTAATAACACAAGCCCATTTTATCGCGCACAATTTCGCCGAGCCGCCCCGACAGACCGAGTTGTCCGAATATAAGGTCGGCGGTGCGGAGCGCATAAAAATCAGGATTGTTGCGCCGAATGCCCGGATACCCCATCACCACATCGGCTTGGATTTTTCCTTCGAGCGCAATGTCTTGGCGCATCGCGCGCGGCGGCGGCGGCACATCGGGAATATCAAACGGCAATCCTTTCTTGCCTTTCCAACCGCCAAAATGTTTGGTCACCAAGTCAATCGCGCGCTGTGCATCAATGTCGCCGACGATGACAAAAATCGCGCCTTCGGGACGAAAATATTTGGTGTGAAACTCGGCGAGCTTGGCGCGCGTTAATTTTTCAACCGTCGCTTCGGTGCCGTCATCGGGACGATGATACGGATGCCCTTTCGGAAAAGAGAGTTCCTGAAATTTGCGCCACGCGACATAGCGCGTATCGTCTTCGGCTTCGCGCAGACCGGTGACAATCTGCCCGCGCAGTTTTTCAATTTCTTTTGGCGGAAACGTCGGCTCACGCAATACTTGCTCGGCGACGCCAAGCAAACGTTCAAAATCTTCGGTCAGCGCCTTGCCGCCAAACGATGCGACTTCGGTGCTGGCGCCCGCGCCGAAACTCATTCCCACGCTGTCATACAATTCGTTCAATTGCTGAAACGTAAATTTTCTCGTGCCGCGTTGTAACGAGGAAGCTGTGAATGAAGCCAGCCCGGCAGTCGCGTCCGTTTCGTACAACGCGCCCGCGCGCACGCGCCCGCGCAGCGTGATGGAAGCGTTGGTGTGATTTTCTTTGACGAGAATAACAATGCCGTTTGAAAGTTCGGCACGCGTTACATTTTCCGGAGTGATTGGATGGGACATTTAGATTATCGGATTTTTCGATTTTTCGATTTTTCGATTTCTGATTTACTTTTTTTTGCTCGCCCCTGCGCGTTTGCTCTGTGGTTTCCGTCTGGTGTCCCGCTTGGACAACCGCTTGCCATTCTCCCCCGCGCTGTTCGTTGGAATAAACCAGCCCACCGTGCGATTGGTCTCGGCGAGATATTTTTTTGCGACGCGCTGCACGTCGTCTTTGCTCACCTGCTCCAAATTTTCTAAAAACGTTTCGTACATGCGCCACGACGCGACCACGTCCAACATGCCGAGCCGATAACCGTGATTCGCCACGCCATCTTCGGCATACACGTACTGCGCGCGCGTTTGTTTTAATACTTTTTCATACTCGTTATCGGTGATGGGCTTGGCAGAAATTTTTTCCAATTCCGCCAAGACTGCGCGTTCGATTTTTTCCAGCGACACACCCGGGCGCGCGGTGGCGCTCACTTGAAACAGGTACGGGTCGAGCATCGGGCGGTAAAACACCGACGCGTCTGCCGTCAAACCCTTGTCCACTAACGCGCGATACAAACGCGAAGAACGTCCCGGACTCGTGCGTCCCATTGCGAGACCGCTCGCGCCGGACAGGACGCCTGCCAGCATCATGGTCGCGTAAAAATCCGGGTCCGTCGCCCGCGGCGCTTTGAACGCCGCCATGAAATAGGGCGCCGCGCCGGGGCGACGCACGGTCACGCGGCGTTCGCCTGCCTGTTCCGGTTCTTCAATTGTCAGTGCGGGAATGTCCGCGCCGCGCGGAATCTTTCCAAAGCTCGCGTTCAATTTGTCCAACAGCTGGTCCGTGTCGAAATCGCCGACGGCGACGAGGGTGGCGTTATTGGGCGCATAATACTTTTTGTAAAAATTGTACAGGTCGTCGCGCGTCATGCGCTGCAAGTCCGCTTTCCAACCAATCGTTTCGTGATGATACGGATGCACTTTGAACGCCGTCGCTTGCAATTCTTCCGAAAGCCAAAAGCCCGGGTCATTCTCGTGCCCCTCGCGTTCGGAAATAATCACCGTGCGTTCGGAAGCCACTTCCTCCGGGTCAAAGCGCGCGTTCGTCATACGGTCGGACTCGATTTGGATAGCAATATCGAGACGGTCACTTGGAAGCGTTTCAAAGTAGGCGGTATAGTCAAGCCACGTGAACGCATTATTGACGCCGCCGTTGCGCGTAACGAGTTTGAACACATCGCCCTTGCCAAGATTCTGTGTCCCTTTGAACATCATGTGTTCGACCCAATGCGCCGCGCCCGTGATGCCCAGCACTTCATTGCGCGAGCCGACGCGATACCACACCCAAAACGTCGCGACCGGCGCGTTGTGCAGTTCCCGCGTCAAAATTTTCAGACCGTTTTCAAAATGTGTCTCGCGTACTCCGCTGTCCATTTGTCTCCAAGTCAAAAGTGAAAAGCCAAAGCTCAAAGGATTGTTTGCACTTTGGCTTTAGGACTTGCGCTTGTCATTTCGAACCCCTCAATCCTTCGGGGTAAACTCTGTGAGAAATCTTGCACTGTACCGCTGAGATTTCTCGCCAAGCATCTCCCGAAGCATTGACGGAACGGCTCGCAATGACATCAGAGCGAAAGTCCTGAGTTTTTTACTTTGAGCTTTTAGCTTTTCAAATCCCCATTACCTTTAACAACTCTTGTACCGCCGCGACGGATTTCGCGAGTCCTGCTTGTTCTTGTTCGCTCAATTTCCACTCGACAACTTTTTCCGCGCCTTGCGCGCCGAGCTGTACGGGCACGCCCGCGAACACGCCGTTCATGCCGTATTCACCTTGCAGCAAGACAGTGCACGGAATAATCTTTTTCTTGTCATGCACAATGGCATCCACCATTTCCGCAATCGCCGCGCTGGGCGCATAAAACGCGGAACCGGTTTTCAAAAGTTTTACAATTTCTGCGCCGCCGTCGCGCGTCCGCTGCACAATTTGCGCGAGGCGTTCGGGCGCAATCAATTCGGTCACCGGAATGCCCGCGACGGTTGTGTAACGCGGCAGCGGGACCATCGAATCGCCGTGTGCGCCGAGAACGTATGCGTCCACGTTTTGCACCGACACGCCAAGTTCCATGGCGAGAAAGGTGCGAAACCGCGCGCTGTCGAGCACGCCCGCTTGACCAATCACGCGTTCGCGCGGGAATTGCGTCACGTGCCACGCGTACTGCGTAATCGCATCCACCGGATTGCTGAGCACAATGAGAATTGCAGCAGGCGCGTGCTGCTTGACGGCTTGCGCCCAACCATGCATGATTTTTTGATTCGTCGTCACCAAATCATCGCGGCTCATGCCCGGCTTGCGCGCAATGCCCGCCGTCATAATGACAATATCCGAACCCGCGAGCTGTTCATACCCCGCGCCCTCTTTGACCGTCACGCCCGTCACATTCGAATCGAATCCGAGAATCGGACCCGATTCCAACAAATCGAGCGCCTCGCCCTCGGCGAGTCCTTCGATTACATCAAACAAAACGATATCGGCATAGTTGCGTTCGGCGAGCCGCTGCGCGGTGGTCGCGCCGGTTTTCCCCGCGCCGATGACAGAAATTTTGCGTCGCATATTTTTTTCTCCGCATTGTAGATTTCGACGTGCGCCAATTCCACATTACCGCAATGGTGAAAATGAACCGTGTTGTCACAGACACATTTTCATCAAACTATTTCGGTGAGGCGGAACCGTGCCTGCCGTTTTTGACGCCAATCAAATACAAGACCGGCTGTTCCTCATCCACATCCGCCCAATACGATTCATTCGGCTCCAGTTCCAGACGGTCGCCGGCGTACAGCGTGATTTCGTTATTTTGCTCGGGCAACCCCACCCGCAATGTTCCGCGAACCACCCACCGCACTTCGCTCGTCGGATGTTGATGCGCCGGGTAAACGGTGCCCGGCATGTCGGTCCATTCCGAAACCTGAAAACCCTGTTGCGCCAATGCTGCGCGCAAATACTCACGAGACGGCACCGTCTCTTTGTTCCATCGCTCCAGCTTCATCTTGGCACATTAACGGCGGCGCCGCCCGGACGCACACACAGCGCGTTCGGGAAACGCTTGGATTCGGTTGCTAACGCCTCTGCATCCGAACGCTTGACATCCCAACAACGCGATGTGGCAGCTGCGTCGCTGTCAAAGAAAAGAGCGCGCGTCTTGGGTTGCATTACGTGCCGAAACAGGTGCGGCGTGGCAATTGTTTTTGTATATTTCCTTGAAAGGGAGTGTAAGAAAAGAACCTCGGAACGGAAGGGGGATATTGTTTTTTGCACGTTGACGTGTTCGGCAACATGCGTTAAAGGAGGGTTCTGAATCAGCGACCGTCCGAGCTCTCCGTGCGTTTCTGAAAGCGCTGCCGCTTGAACAAGCATGTCGGACCGATGTTGGGCAACCGTTAGAGTAGCTGTCATCAACAAACAAACTCCATTGTTTCAATCAAGACCACATTTGATTATAACCTGTTCAGTCCGTGTGTCAAAGCATTTTTTTGCCTCACCCGTCTCGCTTCCGAATCGCTTCAAACAAAAGAATGCCTGTTGCGACTGCCGCGTTCAACGATTCGGCGTTGCCCGGCATTGGAATCGAAACGGCCGCTGTGGCAATTTTGCGCGCGTCGTCACTTGCGCCTTCCGCTTCGCCGCCGACAATCAACGCGCACGGCGTTGACCAGTCGGCATCGGTGTACGAAAATTCGCTCGCGGCATCGGACAAGTACACGCGCGGGATATTTTCTACCTGCGCCGCGATGTCTGCCCAAGACGCGGCCGCGATGGGCATGTGAAACTGCGCGCCCATCGCCGCACGCACAACTTTCGGATTGAAAGCATCCACCGTTTCGGGCGCAAGCAAAACGGAATCAACGTTTGCCGCCCACGCGGTTCGCAGAATCGTCCCCATGTTGCCGGGGTCGCGCACGCGGTCAAGGATCAGCGTCAGGCGCGCGTTGGGGGGGGGTGAAAGTTTAGGCAGAGGAAAAACGGCGGCGATGCCTTGTGGTGTCTCTGTGTCCGAAAGCGCGCGCATCGTTTGCGCGTTCACTTCCAGCACTTGGCGTTTTTCTTTTTCCCACGCAACAATGAGGGAACGTACCCGCGCGTCCGTTTGGAACGCGGCGCGTTCAAAAAACACCAGCGCGGGCTTGAATCCGGCGCGGTCTGCTTCGGCGACGAGGCGCACCCCTTCGATGAAAAATTGCTGCGCAGCGGTGCGTTCTTTATGGCGCGCGAGCGAACGCGCAAATTTTATTTTTTCGTTGGACGCGCTGGTAATCATTTTTTTTCGCCGATGCAAAAATAAAAAAGGGGCAATCACGAGGATTGCCCCAAAAAAATTTATGCACTTGGTGTGGTTGGAGTTGACTGCACGTCACGCGCTTGGTTCGCCACATCTACCAGCGTTTTGAATGCGCCCGCATCGCGTACCGCGAGGTCGGCGAGAATTTTGCGGTTCACATCCACGCCGGCGAGTTTCAACCCGTGCATGAGTTGATTGTACGTTGTGCCCTCTTCGCGCGCGGCGGCGTTAATGCGCGCAATCCAGAGGCGGCGAAATTCGCCCTTGCGGTCATGGCGGTCGCGGTCATGATAAAAGAGCGAATGAGTCAGGGCTTCATGCGCGCGGCGGTAAAGCAGATGACGCGAACCGATTTGCCCTTTGGTCTGTTTCAGTACTTTTTTGTGACGCGCACGCGCGGTCACTCCACGTTTTACGCGAGGCATTTTATATTCTCCTTGTAACTATCAGGAAGGCATCCTCGAGCCACCTGATTGGGTCAACTATCAGTATTCCGCATTCCGTACACAGTGTTCACCATTCGGCTCACTGCTTATTGGTCACTGTTCACTGAATACTAAATGTATGGAGCTAACTGATTGATTTTCTTTTCTTGCTCGTGCAATTTCACTGGCACGTAGCGGTCCAGTTTGCGATTGTTGCGTTTCGAGTGCCGACGGCGCAAGTGACCTTTGGGCATATTCTGCCGCATCAACTTGCCCGTGCCGGTGCGTTTGAAACGCTTGGCAGTGGACTTGTGTGTTTTGAGTTTTGGCATGATTCTCCTTCCACTTGATTTGCGGACTGTGTGTGAGGGAAGTTTCACACGTTACGTTTCACATGCTGCGCTTACACAACAAAACACGCCCCACGAGGAGGCGTGCCGTTCACGATTCACAGCCCCTACAGAATTAAGACGCGACGGTTTCGGATGTTTGGGCGACCGTCTCGGTATCATCAACGTCTTCCACACTGGTGGACGCGGGCATCGCCGCGAGGGCGGCGGCATCTTCGGCGGAAGGTCGCGCTTTGGCAAAGCGCACTGCGCGTTTCGCCGCCTCGACCCCACCGCGTTGCGCGCCCGGTCCCAACAGCATCACCAAACTTTTTCCATCCATCAACGGCGCTTGTTCCACCGTTGCAATGTCCGCCATATCTCCCGCGATTTGCTCGAGCGTTTCACGTCCCAAATTCGAGTGCGTGATTTCGCGCGCGCGGAACAAGATACGAATTTTCACCTTGTTCCCTCTTTTAATCCAATCGCGCACGCGGTTCAATTTGAAACCGACGTGATACATCGCGGTCTTGGGGCGGATGCGGACCTCTTTGACCTCAATGACCTTTTGTGCCTTTTTCGCCTCGCGCTCTTTTTTCGTCCGTTCGTACTGAAATTTGCCGTAATCCATGATACGGCACACGGGCGGGTTCGCGTTCGGCGCGACTTCGACAAGGTCGAGATTGCGTTCACGCGCCATCGCGATGGCTTCACGCGGGGCGAGAATGCCGAGCTGTTTGCCCGAGGCATCGTCAATCACGCGAACTTCGCGCGCGCGAATTTGTTCATTTACTCTGAGACGGTCGCTTATGTGATGCTCCTACCTGAATGGGTTCCGTTGAACCGAAAATAAATAGTCGCCGGAGGACTCACGGCGAGACAGGAATATAACATAGCTGGAGGGGTTCGTCAAATACGCGACGGGCTTGGTCGCATTAATCCATCACCGCCTCAAGCGTTCGCACATTGTCGGCGAGACGTTCCGCGATGACGCCGGCAATCCATTTGTGCAACGCGGCGGCGAGGTCGGCATCTGCGCGTTCCATTGCGCGCAGCGCGTTCGCCGAGACACGATAGACCACTGTCGGCGCCAATGACACAACCGATGCGGTGCGCGTGCCGCCCAAGTACAATGCTACTTCGCCGACCGTTGTGCCATGACGAATCGTCCGCAAGCGCACAGATTTTCCATCCGCCAGCTGCAGCTCGACACTCACTTCCCCTTGCTCGATGAAATACAGCGCGTCGGCGCGCTCGCCTTGCCGCATCAATACGGCGCGCGCGGGCATTTCGATGCGCTCGAGATATTTTTCCAAGCGCGGCGCGTCTTGCGCCGAAGGCAAGATTTGCGCGAGGCGTTCGTGAAACGTCGCGGGCGCATCGGCTTGGCGCGACGGCAAGTGCATCAAGATTTGATTCTCGCACCATTCCATTCCATAGTCGAGCGTCGGAAAATAATGCACCCCGTCGCCGATGCCGCCGCGCCGGAGCTGCGCTTGAATTTCGGGTCGGGCGCCTGTCAGCAACAGTTCAATCTCTTGCGCCTGCGTCAATTGCAGCATCCGTAAAAAACTTGCGACCGCCGACGAATCCACACCGGGCACGCGCGAAAAATCGAGCAGGATAAAGCGCAGGGGTGCCAGATTGATGTTTTGCAGACGCGCGCGGCTCTGGTCCAACAAACGCTGTGCCGTACCAAAAAAGATGTACGTTTGCAATTGCAGAATCATCAAGTCTTGGCCGCGTTGGCGCAGCAGCGCGCGTTCGTGCGGCGGACGTTCGACGGAACTGCGGAATGTTTCACCCGTCCACGCTTGACGCGTGATGTTGACGCGACTGTAATTGAACACAAATAAAACGCTCGCAATCAAAATGCCCAACACCACACCTTCCAAAAAACCGACGCCGGTCACTACAATCACAATCGCGAGCATCAAAATATAATCCATGCGTGACAATTTGAACCACGCGTCCAAGACCCAATCCACCAAAAACACCAGTCCCAAATAAAAAAGCAGCCCACCCAAAACCCAACGCGGAAAAAATGAAAACAAGTCCGCGCCCAACAGCAGCGCCGCCAAGACGGTTCCCGCCGCGACCAAGCCCACCACGCGGCTCATACCGCTCATGCGCTGCGCGAGCGCGGACAAGCTGAGCGCGTGATAGCCGACCACGCCGCCCAACGCGCCTGCCAAGACGTTAGCGATGCCCGCTGTCTGCAATTCGCGGTCCAAATCAATATCGCGGCGCGCCACCAATTCCAAACCGCTGATATTCATCAAAAGCGCAATCACACTGATAAACACGACTGTCGCCATCTTGTCTGCTTGACTGAACAGCGCGCGCCAGTCTACTTGGGCAATGAGCTGCAAGGAAGGTAGAGTCCAAATCGCGCCGCCGCGCGCCGCTGCGAGGACCCAGCCGTTACTCGCCGCGTATGCCGGCGTCAGACCCACGCCCGCCAAAACCAAATAAAACACAATCGTCGCGCCCACCACCATCATCGGCATAATCAAATAATGCGGACGCCAACGTAACAACATCAAAAGCGTCATACCGAACGCGACGCCCGGAATCCAACGCAGCGCAATATCCGGTTCGAGCAAAAGCACAAGACTCGAGAGCGCAAAGTTCACATTCAACATTACGCCAAGCGCACCCAACACCAACAACATGCCCGTCCCACCCAAGAAGCCGCCAATCACCGGATAGGGCACGAATCGCGCAAGCTCGCTCAAGCGAAAACGTCCGATGAGAAAAAAGGTAATGCCGGTGGCAACCGTCGTCACGACCATCGCCATCAGCACCGTGGCAAAACTCGCTTCGGGTCCGGCAGTGAGCATGTGCGCGAGAATGCCGGAAGAGACAAGCGCAAAAATCGCGACGGGAATATCTTGCGGCAGCGCAATCGTCGCGGGAAACGAACTCCACAGCGCCAGCACAACCGCAATAATGACGGTAGAGGTCAGAATCAAGCCGATGCCGTTGCTCACGTACGCGGCAAGCGGTCCGGCAAAGATGAGCGCGGCAAAAGAAATCTCGATAAAAATATCGAGGACCCCAATCACGACGCCACTGATGAAAAGAGGAAAGAAACGCGCGCAAGAGAAATTGCCCCAACGGGCTGCTGCATTAGACAAAAGAATCACCGGGGTTGTGAAATCGCGCATGGGCGCGTCGAGTTTGTCATTATACGCAAAAAAAATAGAAAGCGTACTGCAATCCAAACGACTTGGGATTTGGACAAGCCATTCAACCTCTCTATACTCATTCGTATAATGAATGCGCCTCCGCTGCAGAGGGAAAAAAGAATGAACCGTATTTTTTTCTGGCTCACACTTGTCTTGGCTTTTTGCTTGAGCGCTTGTACTGCGGGAGCCACGCCAACTCCCATTGCGTCCACTACCCTGCCAACACTCGTCTCCCCAACCGATACCGTCGCGCTAAACACCCCCCCCCCTACAAGCACTCGCGTCGCGCCGACAGCAACAGCAGAATCTACGCGCGCGCCAGCCGCATTGACTCCGCGCACACAACCCACGCCGTCCACAACCGCACGGCAAACGCGTACCGGAGACAGCGCTTTGTTCGGACTTGACATTGCGCCCATTGCGGACGAATTCACGCGTCCCGTTTTCATCACGAACGCGGGCGATGATTCAAATCGTCTGTTTGTTCTAGAGCAGCAAGGACGCATTTATTTTTTGAATGCGGGGAGCGCGCGCAAACATTTGTTTCTGGATTTGCGTGAGATTGTTAATGACAAGGGCAATGAGCAAGGACTGTTGGGACTCGCGTTTCATCCCGATTACAAAAACAATGGCAAGTTCTATGTGGACTATACCAACCTGCCGAATGGCGACACAGTTATCGCGCAATATCAAGTTTCCAGTAATCCCGACAAGGCAGAACCGAACAGCGCGCAAATTCTGTTGACCATTGACCAACCCGAACCGAACCATAACGGCGGAATGCTCGCGTTCGGACCCGATGGATATTTATACATCGGCACGGGCGACGGCGGCGGCGCGGGCGACCTGCACGGCGATATCGGAAACGGGCAATCGCGCAATACCCTGCTCGGAAAAATTCTGCGGCTCGATGTGAACAATGCGCCGCCGTACCAAATTCCACCGTCGAATCCGTTTGTGAATACAGCGGACGCGCGTCCCGAAATTTGGGCGTACGGTCTGCGGAATCCGTGGCGTTTTTCGTTTGACCGCGCCACCGGCGATTTGTATATTGCGGATGTCGGACAGGGCACGTACGAAGAAATCAATTTTCAACCTGCCGCTTCGGGGGGGGGTGAGAATTACGGCTGGCGCACGATGGAAGGCAATCACTGCTTTCGCGGCGGCGACAGCTGCAACACAGCCGGTTTGACCCGTCCCATCACCGAATACACGCACGACCTCGGCTGCTCGGTCACGGGCGGCTATGTCTATCGCGGACAAGCATTTGCGTGGCTGCAAGGATATTATCTCTTTGCCGATTATTGCACCGGCATCGTGTGGGCAACGCGGCGCGACACATCGGGCGCATGGCAAACGCGTCAAGTGACGACGTTCGACGATACCATCAGTTCGTTTGGGCAAGATGAACAAGGCGAGCTGTACATCGCGGGACACAAAAGCGGGACCGTTTACAAACTCACTTCGCAGGCGGGTCCTTGATAGCTTGGCGGGACAGGATATGACGCAGTGCGTCATAAACTTTTCAGCGCGCGTGTTCCCGTGTATAATACTCAACACATGACGCACTGCGTCAAATTTGAACTGCCAAAAGAGTCTAACAGGAGGGCTGCCATGCCAAAGAACGCGGCGCACAAAGCAGCGGACGATGCCAAAAAAGAAGGCAACGTTGTGCTGAATACCTTTCGCAAAATGATGCTGGCGAGCGTGGGCGTCGTCGGCGTCGCGCAAGACGAAATCAACCATGTGCTGAACCGCATGGTTGAACGCGGAGAGATTACCGAAAAAGACGCGCGCAAATTGGTCAGCGAGATGCAAAGAGAAATCAACAAGCGGCGCAAGAGCGGTCAAACCAAAGCAGAAAAAGAAATGGAAAGTTTGATGGAGAAAATGAACGTGCCCTCCAAAGGGGATATTGAAGATTTGACCAAACAAGTCGCGCACTTGTCCAAACGCATCGAAGAATTGAAAGCGGAAATGCAAAGCAAGTAGTATGTAGCAGGCAGCAAGACCCAATGCATGACTTGCTGCCTGCTACTTTTTTTTCCTATGTGGCAATTTAAAAGTCCATTTGTCGTTTTTGGCGAGGATGCGCTCGAGTATCTCAACAATATTCAGGCGCGCCAGTTTTTCATCGTCACCGACGCAAACATGGTGCGGCTCGGCTTGGTTGACATGGTCGCGCATCATTTGAACGCCCCCTACACCGTGTTTGACCGGGTAGAACCGGAACCTTCACTGCAAACGGTGCGCCTCGCCGCGCAAACGATGGACCAATCGCAGCCCGATTGGATTATCGGTTTGGGCGGCGGCTCGTGTATGGATGCGGCAAAAGCCGCGTGGCTGCTGCACGAAAAACCCGACGCCGATATTACGACAATTAACCCGATGGAAGATTATGGGCTGCGCGCCAAAGCCAAGTTGATAGCCATCCCCACAACTTCCGGCACCGGTTCGGAAACAACCATGGCGACCGTGCTGACCGACAAGGAGGAACAGCGCAAACTCGCGCTCGGTTCGTACGAACTCGTCCCCGATATAGCCATCGTGGACCCGGCGCTCGTGATGAAATTGCCCCAAGCCATTACCGTTGATACGGGCATGGATGTGTTGACGCACGCGGTGGAAGGATATACCAGCCGGATGCACAATGATTTTTCCGACGGGATGTGTTTGAAAGCAACCGAATTGGTGATGAAATATCTGCCGCGCGCCTACGCCGACGGGAGCGATCTCGAAGCGCGCACCCACATGCACAATGCGGCGACCATTGCCGGTTTGGGCTTTGGCAATTCGCAAGCCGCGCTCGCGCACGCGATGGGTCACGCGCTCGGCGCATTATTCAAACTCGCGCACGGACGCGCGGTGAGTTTGTTTTTGCCGTACACGATTGAATACACGGCGAACGGCGGCGACTCGCGCTATATTGAACTCGCGCACATGATGAAACTGCACACCCATTCGGAAATGGAATCGGCGCGCGAGATTGCCGAACATATTCGCGAATTGCAGCGGAGCATGAACATGCCCACTTCGCTTCAGGACGCGGGCATTCCGCACGACGAATTTGTCGAGGCCCTGCCGCGTCTTGTGGCGAATGCAAATATGGATACACAAGTCGTGATGAATATGCGCGTGCCGGAAAGTGCCGAGTTGGAAAAACTATTCGAGTATGCCTACGCGGGTCGCCGCGTTGATTTTTGACACGCGGCATGGAACTGAATTGCCTCTATGTTCACACGCAACAAAACTGTCGGACTCGCGTTGAGTGGTGGAGCCGCACGCGGCGCGGCGCATCTCGGCGTACTGCGCGTGCTCGAGCGCGCCAAGATTCCGATTGATGTGGTTGCGGGCGTGAGCGCGGGTTCCATCGTCGGCGCGTTGTATTGCGCGGGCGTGTCATTGGACGACATGCTGCACGCGATGGAGGATTTCCGTTGGAGCCAAATCACTTCGCTGACGCTTCCGCGTCACGGCCTTGTCTCGTTCGCCAAGTTGGAAAAATATCTCGTCAAATGGATTGGCGACGTGTGGTTCAGCGAATTGCAAGTTCCATTCGCCGTTGGCACGACGGACTTGCTGACGGGACGCGCCGTGACGTTTGTCACCGGACGCGTGGCGCCGCTTGTGCGCGCGAGTTGTTCCATTCCCGGTCTGGTTGTGCCGCTCGAGTATGGCGATTACTGGTTGTGCGACGGTGCCATTTCGTGTAATTTGCCATCGCAAGCCGCACGCGATTTGGGCGCGGACATTGTGATTGGCGTGGACTTGATGCAACCGTACGTGCGAAAAAATTTCGGGGCGTTGGGCATTGCCAGCACCGCGCTCGAGATTCTGGTGCGGCATTCCGGCGGCGGTGTGCAAGGCGCGGACATTGTGATTGCTCCCGCGTTGGATAACAAGACCTATTCGCGTTTCAGTCGTTACCGCGAAATGATTGAATTGGGAGAACGCGCGGCAGAGCAAATCCTGCCAGCCCTGCGCGCGCAAGGAGTGGGGCATTCCGTTGCAGAGTTCGCACACGAAACAAAAATCCCCGCTCTCGCTCCGGACGGGGATTAGAGTAAATTTCCAAAACCCCTTTGCAAACTTCCGACGACGTAACGGACGGCGCGCGCGAGTTGACTCGTTCAATTCCGCGCGCGTTTCTTTTTTGCAGGTTTGGGTTTGAGCGTTTCCAATTCGCGTTTCAGGTCGGCAACTTGATGCGCCAACTCTTGGACTTGATTCCGCGTCGGGGTGCCGCGCTTTGCCAGCGCGCGCTCCAATTTGACTTCGTCGGGCGAGCGCGGTTCGGGATGCACGGACAATAATTTTTCCAACAGCTGCGTGCCCAGTTTTTTGCTGAGCGCGCCATTTTGAATCAGCTTCATCATGCGCTGCTCAATTTCGGAATCTATCCGCGCGGCGGCATCCAGCGGCAAAACCGTGTTGCGAATTTGTTTGAGCGTTTGATTGCTCGCTTGAATAATATTGGTCAGGACGGTGTTGGGCAGCCCACTGCTCGCCTGCCGTTCTTGTTCAAAAATAATCTGCGCTTGAATTTGCGCGGTAATATCTTCGCCCGTGCCGTGGTCCAGGACCATAATGTCATCGCCCTGCCGAATCATTTCGGCGAGGTCGAAAAGCGTCACATAACGTTTCGCGTGGGTATCGTACAATTTGCGGTTGTTGTAGCGTTTGATAATCGGCATAGCCACCTCAGATTGGGTCGCGGCGCCAAGATATGACGCAGCGCGTCAAAATGACGCAAAGCGTCATAAACGCTAGTATAACCGTTGTTAGAGGAAAACAAAAGAGGCGGCGCGCGGCGAGCGCGACGCCTCCGGAGAGAGACGAGAGTCGGTTGCGACTCTGGCACCCGACATCCCTACCAATCAAGCAATCGCGTGTTCAACACGTTTCACGGCTTTTTTGACGGTCTTGTTCGCGCGCGCCATAGCGGTTTTTTGTTCTTTTTGCACTTCGTGCGCGAATTGACGAACGTCTTTGTTGCTCTGGCGCGCCATTTTGCGCGCGTCCTGTTGCATGCGCTCGCCGCGCGTGACAAAGGTCTCGAACAACTTGCCCAATTCATCGCCCGCCACGCCGAATGCGCCGACATACGCCAACGCCATCTTGCGGGTGAATTCCATAAAGCGGTTGGGCTCTTTCATTTCTACTTTTTTTACTGCCATTGGATTTGCCTCCTGTGCAAATTTCAATTCTGTTACCATCGGCGCGACAACGTGTATGACACAAGGTCCCGCTGTCCACCGAAATCCTCTTGCTAACGACGGACCCAGGCACGCGCGCTTTTTTCGACGCGCGCACCACGGCGGACAATTATCTTCAAGAGCATGTTAGGGCGAATGATGCGGTTGACATGGTCGCTTGCGATGCCAAGCCCACCGAGAGCTGCCAGCACGAGCATCCGTCCGAGATTTCTTGGTTCCGGCGCCTCCGGGACTTGGGTTTTGACTGCCATGTGTGATGCCCTCCGCGAAAAATTTTTATGACGCAGTGCGTCATAATCACAAACATTATAACGCACTGCGTCATAAATGTCAATAGCCCGCGCGGGGCGTGCCTGTGCTACAATAGGGGCAGTTGCACAGAAAGGATTTTCACCCATGCCCGTCTTTCAAAACAGCCAGCAGTTTTACGATACGGTCGGTGAGTTGATGGACCGCGCGAAAACTGACCCCGTCGTCGGTCCCAAAATCGCCAAAGCCGGAGTCATTCTGCAATTCAAATACACCGACCCCGACGCGGTGACCACAGTGAACGCGAAAAGCAAACCCACACAGCCCGGCGCGTTTGTGGACGTGATTCACGGTCCGACCACCCTCAAGCCCGATATTGAAATGACGATGCAAGCCGACGTCGCCCATCAATTCTGGCAAGGCAAGGTAAATCTCGTCGAAGCGCTCGCGCGCAAAAGAATCCTGCTCAAAGGCAATCAACTCAAAGTGCTCGGACTTTTGCCCGCCGTCGCGCCCCTCTATAAAAAGTACCCGGAACTCTTGCGCGAAAAGGGACTCGAAAAGTTGCTTGCCAAATAGATTGGCGCGCACCCCCTTCCTGCACCCTCCCCCATCGGCGCGCTCGTGTGCGTCGTTGGCTACAAGGACGAATGACCAGCTACAACAGGGTCATTCGTCCTTTGTTTTTGTTCGCGGGCGGAGAGATGATGAGGATAACGCATTTCAAAAGCAGTCGTCAGAATCAGGGCAGGCACGCTGTACCTGACCTCGCGTTCGTGCGTACTGCGACAATTCCTTTTTGAAATGGGTTGAGCAAAAGCCATTCCGAAAAAATCAACAAGGTGCATTCATGAAACACATTCTGGTAATTGACCTGCAACGCGGTGAACCAACCTCTCCCGGGCGCGATGGGACGCGCACCCTTTCCTTTGCGGGAAATGAGATTGAAATCAAACACGTCGGCTGCGATGGGGATGTCGAACGCGCGCGCGAACTCATCGCGCAATACGATGGACAAGTGGATGCGATGGCGTTGGAGGGAATGCCCGCACAATTGAAATTGGGGAACATCACGCACGCGCACGAACTGGGAACCCAACTGCGCGCCATCGCTACGCAAACACCCGTCGTGGATGGCAGCGGCGTGCGCGATGGTTTGGAACGCTGGGCAGTGATGCTCGCGGACCGCGCGCAGCCCGGCATCTTTGCCGAAAAATTTATTTTGATGGTGCCGGGCGTGAATCATTCGGGGCTCGCGGATGAAATCGCCAAGCACAGCCCCGCGATGCGGTACGCCGACCCGTTCGTTTTTTTTAATCTCCCCGATTTTCCGGGCGTGGGCAGCAAGCAAACTTTGGAACAAGTTGCCGCGCCCACGCTCGAACAGCTCGCGCGTTTGCCATTCAAGCGCGTGCATCCGCTTGCGGGCACACCACATGCCCATCGCGCGGAATCGCCGTTTGAGCACGCCGACGTTTTGGTCGGCGACATTGGCGCGATTCGACGTTATGCCCCGCACGAATTGAAACGCAAAACGATTGTGGTCGAATCCGCGACGGAAGCGGACATTGCGGATTTAAAAGCGCGCGGCGCATCCATTGTGGTGACGTTGATGCCCGGCTTGGACGAACGCGGCGCGTTGGGCGATTTGCCCGCGTCGGTGCTCGAAGCGATTTTTGTCGCGTGCCGTACCAACACGGCATTGTCGTTGAACGAAGACACCTATCTCGACATGATGGCGAATCTGGATTGGACGCCGCACATCCGCTATTTGCGCGCGGACGAAGCCGGCGTGAATAAATTCGCGTTCGTGATTCATCCACTCAACGTGGCTTTCATTCACCAAAACAAATTGTTGAAATGGACAAAATATCTGCCGGATGATTTGGTCGAAGCAACCGCCGCGTATTTTCCGCCCCTCTATCTTTCCAAAATTACCGGCGCGCAATCGCCGACCACGGGGCAGCGTGTGGAGGGATATTTGTTTTCGCTCGGCGCGACGCCGCGTCAAATGATGCAGCACAATGAAAAATTTACCTACACGCGCTTGAATCAAGCCGCGCGCATGGCGGAACGCATGGGTGCGCGCATCATGGGGCTCGGCGCGTTCACAAGCGTCGTCGGCGACGCGGGCATCACCGTCGCGAATGAATCAGACATTGCGATTACGTCCGGTAATTCGCTCACCGTCGCGGCAACGCTCGAAGCCGCCAAGCAAGCGGTGATTCAAATGGGCGCGACCGATTTGACACGCGGCAAAGTGATGATTGTCGGCGCGACCGGTTCGATTGGTTCCGTCTGCGCGCGTTTGCTGGCGCAAGCGATTCACGATGTCGTTCTCGTTTCGATTGAACCCGCGAAATTGATTGAACTCAAACGTACGATTCAAAATGAAACGCCCGGCGCGCAAGTGACCATCGCGCTGCGCGCGGACGAACTCATTGGCGAGTGTGATTTGATTGTGACCGCGACGTCCGCGTTCGGACAGCGCGTTGTGGACATTACCAAATGCAAACCGGGCGCGGTGATTTGTGATGTGGCGCGCCCGCCCGACATTAACACGGCGGAAGCGGCGCTGCGTCCCGATGTGTTGGTCATCGAAAGCGGCGAAGTATTGATTCCCGGCGACATTGATTTTGGATACGATATTGGGCTGCCGCCGAAAACGTCATACGCGTGTCTCGCGGAAACGTGTTTGCTCGCGATGGAAGGTCGCTTTGAAGATTACACGCTCGGACGCAATATCGAAATGGAGCGCGTCAAAGAGATTTACCGGCTCTTTAAAAAACATCAATTCAAACTCGCGGGCTTGCGTTCATTCGGCAAATACATCACGGCAGAAGATGTCGCGGTGAAACGCGCGTTGGCAGAAGAATTGCGCGCGGATGCGGAGCGATTCGCAAACGTCAAACGTGAAACGTCAAAGCAATTGGCGAAAATTCCCGCGTCGTCGAAAGGCGTGCGCGTTTCCAACAACGGTTGGAAAAAATGGTTGGCAATCGGCGTTGGCGCGGGTATAATTGGGGCGATTGCAATGCGTCCGCGTACACTCCATTAGGTTCGTTTTGGTAGAAAAGCGAAAACGCGAATTTACGCGAATCCTTGCCAATCGCCGCGAACTTGAGTTCGCGTGAATTTGTTATGATTCGCGTAGCTTCGCGTTGCGTTCCTTTCGCAAAATCAGCGCTTTCCATTTTCGCAAGCTAACCGAAAGGTCAACGAATATGACTGACGAACGCGTCATTCTTGTAACCGGCGTCGCGGGCTTTTGGGGGAATCGCGCCGCCGCGAAATTGATGGAACAAGATAATGTTCACGTCATCGGCATTGATAGCGAGCCGCCGCAAACCAATCTCGAGGGGCTCGATTTTGTTCAAGCCGATGTCCGCAATCCCCTCCTCATCGAATTACTCCAAGAAGAAAATGTGGAAACGGTCTTGCATTTGCAGTTCCGCGAAACGCTCACGCCGAGCGAAGCCACGTTTGAACAAAATGTGATGGGCACCGCGAAACTTTTGGGTGCGTGCAGTGAAGCGGGCGTCAAGCATGTTGTGTTGAAAAGCAGCACGATGGTATATGGCGCGCGCCCCGACAATCCGATGTATCTGCGCGAAGACCATCCGTTGAACGCCCCGAAAAAATACGGCTATCTGCGCGATTGGATCGAAGCCGAAAAATACGCCGAAAGTTTTCGCGACCAAAATCCGGATGCGACACTCACCATTTTGCGGTTCGGCAATATTGCGGGACCCAAAGCGGATACGCCGCTAACGCGTTTTTTGCGCGCCGAAGAAGCGGTCACACTATTGGGCTTTGACCCGATGATGCAAGTGATTCACGAGCACGATGTGATTGCGGCATTGGTGCACGCGGTCAACGGCACCTATCCGGGGACGTACAATGTCGCGCCGGAAAAAGGAATGCCGCTTTGGAAAATATTGGGGCTCGCGCGCAAAGTGCCCCTGCCCGTTTTGCATCCGCTCGCTTACTGGAGCGTTTCGCTTGGCGGTCCGCGCCTCGCGCCGCTGCCGCTTGATTATTTGCGCTATCCCTGCATGGGCGACATGCAGAAAATGCGCGACGAACTGCAATTCACTCCGCAGTACACGCCGGAAGAAACCGTGCGCGAACTCGCGTCACAACAGCGCTTGCGCAAATTGTTTGGCAAAAAGAGCGCGGACGCGTTGGACGAAGACCGCTTGCGGGATACCATTCAACGCCGCAAACGCGCGCGGACGCGGGCGGGCAGTTAGAAACTGCGGCAACGCATAGCAAGTCAACCTTTGTTGACTGAATACAAATTCGACGGAGGTCGAATTCGCCCTGTGTTGCTCGCGAACTTTGTTCGCAACGAATTTCTATTCGCTTGCAAGTCGCAAGGAATCAAACCTATGGCAAAGAAAAAACGCACCCCGAGCGCGGAACTTGTCCGCACAGAAATTGTAGAACCCTCCGCGAACGGTGACGGTATGAACGCGACGACGGAACCTGCCGCGCGCAAAACACGCACCAAACGGAACGCGCCGAACCAAGCCGCCGTAAAAAAATCCGCGCGCGCGAAATCACCGCGCCGCGCGCGGCACATCATGCAAGAACCCCTCGCAGAACCGGAAGAAATCGAATTACCGGATGTTCAAGCCGAACTCGAAGCCAGTCCCTCGCTGCAACGGCGCAGTCGAAAATTGGCTAAAGAATTGCTCGCCGAGTTGGAACAGCTTGCCAAGCGCATTATGCGTTTGTCGCCCGCGTATCACGCGGAATCCGCAATCCCGGATGAAATGCAAGAGACCATCGGCGAAAACATCGAAAGCGTTCTCAACGGCGCGGGTGCGGCAAGCATTCTGGCGCGCGTACAAAAATTGCTCCCCGGTGAAATGCTCGACACGGACACGCTCAAAGGCATGTGGACCATGTTGAAATTCACCGCGCAATACCAAGCTGATGTTGCCAAGCGGCGGCTCACCGGCGATTACGAAACCGACGAATGGGGTATGGACCAAGAATTTGTGGATGCGGTGCTGCCCTTTTTCAATTTCCTGTACAACCGCTACTGGCGCGTCAGCATGAGCGGTTTGGAAAATATTCCGGATGATGGACGTACCCTGCTCGTCTCGAATCATTCCGGACAATTGCCTTTTGACGGCGCGATGATTGGCACGGGCATTTTGCAGAATCATTCGAGCGCGCGCTTTATGCGCGCCTTGTACGCGAGTTGGTTTCCCACACTCCCATTCGTCTCTGACATTTTGACCAAAGCGGGTCAAGTGATGGCAAACGATGAGAACGCGTTGCGCTTGTTGGAGCAAGACCATCTCGTCGCCGTATTTCCCGAAGGATACAAAGGCGTCGGGAAATTGTACAAAGACCGCTATCATCTCGCGCGTTTCGGACGCGGCGGCTTTGTGCGCGTCGCATTGAAAGCAAAAGCGCCGCTGATTCCCGTCGCGGTCGTCGGCGCGGAGGAGACGTACATTTCGCTTCACAAATCGCAAACGCTCGCAAAGCTGGTCGGCTTTCCGTACTTTCCCATTTCGCCGACCTTCCCCTGGCTCGGTCCGCTCGGCTTGATTCCTCTGCCGACGAAATGGTACATTGACATTGGCGAACCGATTCGCACGGACGAATATCCCGAGGGTTCGGAAAACAATCTCATGCTCATTTCGCAATTGACCGATCAGGTGCGCGATACGGTACAAAATATGCTCAACGACCGCTTAAGAATGCGGAAAAGTATTTTCACGGGATGAGGTCAACAATGCCCAAATTTTCCGATGCTGAAAAATTGTATGACGTAATGCGTGATATGTTTGCGCGTGTGGCGGCGCAAGACCCGAAAGCATTTGACGAAATGGTCAAAGCGCGCCTGACCGTGCGCTTTCAGGTGAATCAACCCTCCGGCGAAATTACGGTTGACGGGAAAACGCGTCCGCCGAAACTGACGTATGGGGCATACAGCGGGCGCCCCGACATTGATTTGGATTTGACAGGCGACAATTTGGATAAACTCCTCAGCCACCAAATTTCCGCGACCAAGTCCGTTACGAACGGCACGATTAAATTCAAAGGCAATATTTTGAAATTAAAAGCGCTGCTGCCCGTCATCAAGGCAGGCAATGCGGTGTATGCGGATGTGTTAAAAGCGCACCAGCTGGACAAATAAAAAATCTCGCAGACAAAATCTGCGAGATTTTTATTGCAAGGGGTTCTTGTCGCCGCGCGCAATGCGCTCCATAATTTTCGTTTCGCGTTCCTCAATTGCCTTCAAGAACGCGTCCGGTTTTTTCACTTGCGCGAACGCGCGCTGCCCGCGCTCCAAAAAATCATACATCTCGTGCCAGCCCGCCGCGTGTGCCGGTCCTTTTGCCAAACGCAGTGCCGGTCCGGTCAATCTCATGCGCGCCGTCTCGGCAGCGTCGCGCATCGTCCTCATCAACAATTCGATTTGCAGTTCGCGTTCCCCATAATTATTACAGCGGCGATATGCTTCGGCGTACGTTTGGGGCGTAAGCGTCGCGGGCGCATGCATCTCGCCCAGGGCACGCACGATTTTGTCGTCCAACGCATAACTCAGGCGCGTCAAATCAAGCGCATCGGATGCGAGGCGGAGCATTTCGGCAGGAAAAAATTTTCGCAAAAAATTGTGAAGGCGTTCCGCGTCATGGTCGCGCTGTGTGAAATCCCGCGCGCCGTACAAATCGGAAAGAAAAAATTCCATCACTGCCGCATATTGCGGCTGGGCGGCAAAATCGCGATACGTGTTCGCGATGCGTTTGCATTGAAACTCGCGCAGGCGCACCAACTCGGGCGCGAGTCCCGCGCTTTCGATGTCACGGTGCCGTGCGTCCTCACTCGTTTGCGCTTGATGCAAAACATTCTGCACCACGCGCAGTGGATTGCGTTGGGTCATACCAAAAGTATAGTCCCGCGCGCGGCGCTGTCAATTCAACCCTTCCCAAAATTTTCGCTTGACAAGAACGAACAGTTGCCCCTACACTATTCGCACACGTTCCTCATCCTGAATTTTCCATCCGCGAAAGGGGTGCCCCGATGGCAGCAACCGGAATCGAAATTGCACCCGGCGTTGTGGATTTGACGCCGCCCCAGAATGGTTATCTGAAAGGCGGCTATGTCCATTCGTTCCTGCTCGATACGCCCGACGGCGTTATCTTGATTGATACACTCTTCGACGCGGACGCGCAGGTCATCCTCGACGCGTTGGCGGCGCGCAGCAAAACGCCCGCCGACGTAAAACACATTCTCCTGACACATGGTCATCGCGCGCATTTGGGCGGACTGGCGAAATTAAAAGAATTGTCGCGCGCGCCGGTTTACGCGCACGAATGGGAAGCGGACATTATCGCAGGCGAACGCAAACAACAAGGCGTGAGTTTGCGTCCGATGAAAGGGCTTGCCGTTTTACCCATTCTGATTGGCGGCACCGTGTTCGGACCATTGAGCGAACACAAACCCTGCCCCGTTGACCATTTGATTACGCAAGGCGCGCGCATCGGACCGCTGCAAGTCTTGCACACGCCGGGGCACACGCCGGGACATTTGGCGTTTTATTGGCACGAACGACGCGCGTTATTTACGGGTGACGCGTTCGTGACATGGCCCCTCATTTGTCCGGGTTGGCCCAATACGATGTTGAACAAAAAACAGACGTGGGAATCTCTGCGGCGTTTGTCAGAGTTGGATGTGCAAGCGATTGGCGTCGGACACGGCGCGGCGATAACACAAAACGGTTCGCAAGTACTGCGCGAATTGTCCGCGCGCGGGTATGTTTGAACGCGCTGAGGAGCATACATGGCACGCATCGAGTACTGGCTGCAAATCGAAAATCAAAATTGGGATGCTGCGCCCAACGGCATCCATCGCATGACGGGCGAAATGTTGACGCGCGATGCGAACGGATTTTTTCGCGCGCTCCCCGCGCCCGCGTTGCTCGTGCGACGCTACATGGCGAATTGGGCGAGCCCCGATGACCAACCGCTCAACGCGTGGGACTTGACGGAACCGCCACCTTCCCAAACGCACGGCACGATTCCGGGCGCGACGCTTGAAGCCAAAGTGGGCGATGAAATCATTGTGCATTTTCGTAATATGGACATGCGCGCGGGTGTGCCGGACCGCGAGCGCGTGCACAGCTTTTACGCGCAAGGACTCCAACGCGCGCCAATGTATGACGGCACGTTTCCGTTTTCGCCGCCTGACCCGCGTCAGGGAAACAAACAAGGCGACCGCGTAGAGCCGGGCGAAAGTTTTGATTACACCTTTACCGCGCCGCATCTCGCCAACGCGGGCGCGTGGTTGTATTACGATGCTTCCATCGCTTCCGCCGCGAGCATTCAACTCGGCGCGTTGGGCGCCCTCATCGTACGGCAAGGCGGCGAATCGCGTTCCCAAATCGCGTCACAAAATTTACGCGCGGGCGGCGACACGCCTACGCATTTTTCAAATGTGCCGCCCCCCCCCACAGCTGTCGAACATGTTTTGATTTGGCATACTCTCGCGGGCGTGGGCGATTGTTTGAACGGACGACAATTATTGGGCAACACCCCAACGCTTTTGGCGCGCTTGAACGGACGCGTGAAATTTCGCTTGCTGAATCTCGCCACGCACGCGCAGGTGTTTCATTTGCACGGACATCGTTGGAAACGCGGCGCAAACGAGTGGACCGATACAGAGTGGCTTGCACCGGGCGCAACTGCCACGTTCGAAATATTGGAAGGCACGGTGGAGTTTGGCGGAAGCAATGGCGATTGGCAAATTGAAACCGTCGGCGCGCCCGCGTTGAGCGCGTCGTATGTGGTTACCGACGGCGGCGCGTTGAACCTTGCTGTGGGCAGCGACGGAGGGCAAGTATGACCATCGAAACGCATGGCTTGAAACGGTGGGGCATCGGCGGCGGACTCATCGCACTGGCGTTTGCGATATGGATGTTCTTTTTTCCCGACCTCGCCGTTTCACATTTCGCGTGGGCGGTGGAACCGCGTCTCAGCCAGATTTTCATCGGCGCGGGTTATGTGTTTCGCACCGGCTTTTTTTTCACGGTTGCGTTGACCGCTGCGTGGCATCGCGTGCGCTGGATTTTTTGGGGCAATTTGGTTTTTACCGGAACGCTGTTGCTCGCAACGTTCTGGCACATTGACCGCTTTAATTGGTTCTTTGTCACCGCGCACGTGTGGATTGTTTTGTATATCGTCGAACCGGTGACGATGTTGTATTCGGTGCCGCGTCACGCGTGGACAAACGTGCCGACCCCGCGCGGTCCACTGAATCGAATTTTTCGCGGCTTTCTGATTGCCGAAACCGCGATTCTGTTGACCTTTGGGCTGCTGTTGGTGTTGAATCCCGAGTTTGCGGACTTGCGCTGGCCCTGGCAGTTGAATCCGCTCGACGCGCGCATTATCGCGGCATGGTTTCTCGGCTGGGCAACGTGGGCAGGAACGATGGCGTTCGCGAGCGATTGGGATGAAATTCGGCTCGGCGCGGGGCTGAACATTTTGTTTGGCGTCGCGTTGATTGCGACGTTCATTTTCTTTTTCCCGCTGTTTGATTTTACGCGCGTGACGACGGGCGTGTACATGGGCGGAACCGTTGTGCTCACCCTCGGCATGTTGTTTTTTGCGTGGCGACAAGAACGCGCGACGGCTTGAGCAAACCTCATTTCCCGCGACGCATCAGCGCGATTTTCACACCTGCTTCCGAATCGCGTATCAACGTTTCCAAACGTTTCCTGCGCGTCGTTTCTTGTTTCGCGCTAATGACCCACCAGCTCGCGGCATGTTGATAGTACGGCGCTTGCGCGGAAAACCACGCCCACGCTTTTTTGTTGGCGCGAAAAATTTTCTCTTGCGCCGCATCCAATTTCCGCTCTTTGTTCTCAGACGAATACTGCCCGGTCAACTTTAGATCGCGCCCGTGAAACGCGGCAAGCCCCGACGCGCGCATCTGTCCTGCCGCTTCCAATTCCTGCGCGCGCTTGAGATTCACCGCGCTCCAAATGCTTTTCTTTTTGCGCGGCGTAAAGCGAATCGTGTAACTGTGTTCGTCATACGCTCTGCGAATCCCATCAATCCAGCCGAAACACAACGCTTCGTCCACCGCGTTTTGATACGTGATGCCGCCCTTGCCCGAACCGACTTTGAAAAATCCGATGACGAGTTCTTGCGCCCGGTCATGATTTTTTTCAAGCCATGCGCGCAGTGCTTGCTGCGTTTTGAAAAAGGTAGGTTTCATTACGCTGTCTCACCTCTATAATCTTTCGCGCGTTCGATGGAGAATTGAATCAACGCGCGCGTTTCGTTCAACGCGTGCGGCGACAAAGCGGCTTGCTGTGTCACCGCGCGTTCAATCAATGGTTTCCACCGCGCGTTCAAATTTTCCATCGCCCACCGCGCCGCGACCGGTTTGGAAACAATCGCGCCGTGCTCAAAGCAATACAGCGAACGGCACATTGTCAACACCGCGTACGGTTGATAGCCCGCGCGTTTCAGTTGTTCCGGATGCGCAAGGATTTCAGTCGCCCACCAACCATTCAAAATTCCCGCGACCGCGCCGCGCAATTCGTCGGGCGTGACGGGGCCAATATATGCTTTCAATGGCGCACCTGCGACAATCACGCCGTGCTCGCGCAAAACATAGCGCTGAATAATCCAATCGGCGTTGTGCGGCGCGAGGAAAAATTCTCCTTCGTTGTACTGCGGGCGCGGCGGGTCGTTCGGATTGTAACGCCGCAGCGCGGCAAGCGGCATGTACGAACCTTCCAACTTTGACGCATAATTCAAATTGCTCGCCGCGATGCGTTCGTGCAGCGCGCGCAGTGCCGGAATCGTTTCGTCAGAAATTTCCCCGCGCGTGACGACGACAAAATCCACATCGCTCGAATGTTCGTCGAAATCGCCGCTCGCCAGCGAACCATACAAATACATGCCGAAAAAATTTTCACCCAACGCATTTTGCGCCTCTACTAACAGGCGATGGAGCAAAACATTCACTTTTGCGTACGGTGTTGGCGGCTGAGAAATTTTTGCCATATCGTTGGCGAGTATAACCACGCGCGCGCGGATGTCAAGAACTATAATATAATTTGTCAAGGCAACTGCAAAGTCGCGCCAATTGTCATTTCGAGCGGATGCGAGAAATCTCAACCTTTCGTGACAAACGAGATTTCTCACAGAGTTTACCCCGAAGGATTGAGGGGTTCGAAATGACATATCCTTGTCAAGGGACTTTGCAGTCGCCTTATATAATTCGTCCGGCGATGGCATGTCGGACGCCTTTTCTAGGCAGGACCATCGCACTCGAATTTTGCCATTCACCACAGTTTAGACAAGTACGCCAAAGCATAACAAATGTCTGCTCCAAACCAACCTCCGCGTTCGCGCCGCATTCTGCTCTTATTCGGCGGACTCGTCGCGCTCTGCCTGTGTCTTGTTGTCGTTATCGCTCTCGTATCGTTACCCACATTCAGCGGCACGGCCACGGCGCCGAATGTTTCCGCGACACAACCTGCCGCGGGCGCCGCACGCACACCGACCGAACCCATTGCCGGCGCAGTACCCAGCTCATTGCCGCCGGGTACGCGTCGCCCTTCCCCCGCGCCCACGTACGCAATGGTCATTGGCTCGACAGGCGAGCTTCGCCTTGATTATCCAATTACCCTCGCTGTGGACAAGGACGAAATCGTCACCGTCGAAATTGTGCCCGACCAACCTGTCGCGTTCGTGGGCGATGGCGGCTTTGCGCCTCCCGCCAAATTGCTCGTCGAAGCCGGTTCCGGCGATGCGCCGCGCAAAACGGCATCGTATCAAATTCCGCTCTATCCCGCGATGTCGGCGGAACTTGCTACCGCGCGCCAAGACCTCAGCATTGTCGCGGGCAGTGAATCAAAGCAAGAAATCAATCCGTATGATAAAAATTTTTGGACGTGGTCTCTGGTCGCGCGACGCGGCGGTGAATATCGCATCACCTTGCGCGTGTTTGGTTACGCCGCGCTCGCCGACGAGGACCCATTGAAACAAGTCGTCAGTGATACGCGCATCGTGCACGTAAACGACCGTCCGTTTCTGGAAAATCTCACGCGCGGCTTGGCAGAAAATTGGCTCGTGCTCTTTGGCGCGGGCGGACCGATTGCGCTCATTCTCGCCGCGCTCTCGTTTTGGTTCGCGCGCCGCGACTCGCAAAAACCGAAATAGTTGTGCAAGACGTGACGGGTTTTCGTGTCATTTGTTTTCAGTACACCGGTCGCGTTCTGCATCACAGACGCGATATTTAGAGTTTGAATTTTTGAAACCTGTCACGTCCCCAATACGATGGCAAACTCGAAACATCTCGCGGTTTTGAAAAAAAGTGTGGACGCGTGGAATGCGTGGCGCGAGAAAAACCCCGACGTGATTCCGGATTTGAAAGGCGCGTATTTGCGGCGTCGCCGTTTGGACGGCATCAATTTTCGCCAAGCGTATTTGTTTGAAACAAACTTGCGCCGCGCGGGATTGGAACGCGCGAACTTGCGTTACGCGCAGTTGGGCGGCGCGGATTTGAGCGGCGCGAACTTGCGGCGCGCGGCGTTACGCAGTGCCAATTTGCGCGGTGCCAATTTTTCGCGCACGGAACTGCGCGGGGCGGATTTCACGCACGCCACGTTCGGCTTGACAGTGTTTGGCAGTGTGGACTTGAGCCGCGCGAAAGGTTTGGAAACGGCAACGCACGCCAGTCCCTCCACCGTCGGGATTGACACGCTGTATCGTTCGGGCGGAAACATTCCCGAAATTTTTTTGCGCGGCTGCGGCTTGGATGACGCGATGGTGGAATTGGCAAAATCGTTGGCGAAAAAAATGCCGCGCTATTTTTCCGCGTTCATTTCATTCGCGGAGCAAGACGAATCGTTTGCGCGGCTCTTGCACGAGCATTTACAAAAGAACGGCGTGCGCGTGTGGTTTGCGCCCGAAGATTTGAAAATTGGAGAAACGATTGAAGAGTCCATAGACCAGGCAATTCAAGATTTTGACAAGGTGATTTTGGTCCTCTCGAAATATTCGATTGACCGCGCGTGGGTGCGGCATGAATTGGAACGCGCCGCACAAAAAGAAAAACGCCAGCGCCGTACTGTTCTCTTTCCCATTCGCCTCGACGATGCGGTATTTGAAACCACCGAACAGTGGGCATACGACCTTCGCAAACGGCACATTGGCGACTTTCGCCATTGGGACAATCCACTCTTGTATCAAAACGCCATCAATCGCTTGCTGCGCGATTTGAATGCGACCTGAGATAAAAAAATCGCTGTGTATACAACACACAGCGATTTTTTTATCTCATCGCAACCTTTTTTCCTCCGCGTACGGCACAATATCAATAATTTCCCCCTTGCGAATGCGCGTTTGCACATCCTCCCAAAATGGCGTATCGAACAAATCCGCGTGCGACTGCATGAAAATTTCTTTCCACTCGCGCGCGAGTCCAATCCACCTTTCAAATTCTTGCGGGAAAAAATCATTCGCGCCGACAGAGAACCACGCTTCGCCCGCCAGTTCATCGTCTTCATCCCGCGCTTCGGGCAGGCGGCGAAAATTCAAATCGGTAATTAAACACAGCTCGTCGTAATCGTACGAAATGACGCGTCCGTGCCGCGTGACCCCAAAATTTTTCAAAAGAATATCGCCGGGGAAAATGTTGGCTTTTGCCAAATCTTTAATCGCGCTGCCATAATCTATGACGGCGCGGCGCACCGCCTCGGCATCCGCATAACGCACGTACAAATTCAACGGCTCTAATCTGCGCTCGACGTACAAGTGGGAAATGACCACGCGTTCATTTTCCACGCGCACGGTGTTGCCCGCGCGCGCCAACATTTCTTGCAGCAGTTCGGGCGCAAACCGCGCGCGGTCGAACGCAAGATGTTCAAATTCCTGCGCGTCAATCAAACGTCCCGCGCGGTCATGGCGAAAGACCAAATTGTATTTTGCCTTGACCTGTTCGCGCGTCGTTTGTTTTGGCTCGTCGAAATTGTCTTTGATGATTTTAAAGACCGCTTCGTACGACGGCAGATGAAACACCAGCATCACCATCCCGCGTTCTCCGGGCGCAATTTCAAAGGGGTCGTCCGACTGCGCGAGATGTTTTAGAAAATCGCGATACAGTTCCGTTTTACCGTGTTTGTGATAGCCGATAGAAATGTACAATTCCGCGATGCGTTTGCGCGGCATCAACGATTGCAAAAAACGCACGAGGTCATACGGACGGTGCGCCTGCACGAAAAAGTACGAGCGCGTGAATGAAAACAAAATGCTGATGTCGTCTTCGTCAATCAACACCGCGTCCACATAAATCCCCCGCGCATCATTTTGCAAAGCGAGAATCAAAGGCAAGGTGTGCGCGCCGCTGTAAATTTTGCCAACGAAATACGCGCGCCGTCCGCGATAGAAAATCTGCGTGACGATTTGTGCGCGCGTAATCACCAATGCCGCGCGCCGCGCGCGCAATTCGTTTTCTATCACGCGCGCGACGAGTTTCGCATCGCGCGCGGCATTTTCATACGGCACATCGAACGCGAAATCGGCAAGAATGCGCTCCATCAGCGCGGGGATGGAACTCGCCTGCGCGTAGCTGCGCACAATGGGCGCGCGCGGTTCTGTCGGCGGCGCGTCGAAATCCGTATCCACAAATTCGATTTGCGCGTCCACACCCACCGTCGCAAACATGCGGCGCGTCACGCTGTTGTAAAACGTTTCCGCAATCTCCCAATCCTCACGGTCCGCGATGAATCCCGAATACACCGCTTTGATGCCGACCCAGACCGCGTGGTCATTTACGCGCGCGTCCAACAATTCGCGAATCGCGTTCACCGTGCGCGAGAGAATCGTATTGCGAATTTCGAGCCGCGCGACGGAATCGTTCATCATGCCCTGCCACTCGCAGCGTTCAAAACGCGTTTTCGCCTGACGCGTGATGGCTTTGAACTCATTGTGATAATCGTCAAAGCCGTTGCGAATCGTCGTCGCGCCCAGATTTGCCAAACGCGAATCGGAAAGAGATTGCGTCATTTATTCTGCGCTCCCCACAAACAAACGGTCCAACAGATAACGCTGCAGGACGATAAACAATATCACAACCGGCACGCTCATCAACAAGGTCAACGCGGCGAGCGAACTGCGCGAGACCGACGCGCCGGTGCCGCCGACGATGACTGCGAGCGCCATCGCGAGCGTGATGTTTTCGCCGCGCTGGACAAAGAGCCAGCCCATCGCAAATTCTGAATAGCCCGCGAGAAACGCAATCAACGCCGCAATGAACAGCGCGGGCAGTGCGAGGGGCAGTGTGATGCGCGTGAAGGTTGTCCAAAAATTCGCGCCGTCAATGAACGCGGATTCTTCCAATTCTTTTGGCACGGCTTGAAACGCCGCGCGCATGTTCCAAATGCAAAACGGCAATGCAATCGCAGTGTAGACGAGCATCAAGCCAAACAACGTCGTACGAATTTGCAGAATCGTCAGCAAAACATACAGCGGCGTCATTAACGCGACGGGCGGCAAGAGCGCGCCGACGAGCAAGAGAAACAGCCCCGTTTGGCGTCCTGGAAAACGAAAACGCGCGAACGCGTACGCCATGCTTGCGCCCAAACCGATAGACAACAGTGCCGCGCCGCCCGCGACGAGCAAACTGTTTTTCAACACATTGAGAAACGGCTGCTGTTGAGTGGAATTTTGCCACACGGCGAGAAACGGCGCGAACGACAATTGTTTTGGCAAAATTTGGAATTCCGTCGGCGTCAATTTGATTGCACCATCGAACGCGAGCAACACCATGCCCCAAATCGGAATCAGCACGTACAGTGCGACGAGCGCGAGCGCGAGTTGAATCAACAATTGACGCGAAAATTTAAGGTGACGCATTCGGTTTAGCGTAGGGGCAAAGCATTTTTGCGACACAAAACGTCGCGCTGAAAATGCTTCGCTCCGGCACAGTTTACGCGTACGTAACGCCTTCCGCCGCGCGGCTCCATTTGTTGAAATACAAAAGCAGAAAAATCAGCACGCCGACGGTGATGAGATTGATGCCCGCCGAAACGGCAAACACGCCGCCGAATCCGTACGTGGGGTTAAAGAAAAAATACGAGAGCGATGACAGGGTGTACAACGGATACGGCGGATTCATCACATAAAACAAATAAAATTGATTGAACGCAAAAATGGTTCGCAGAATCAACGCGGGCGCGAGCAAGGGGAGCAACAATGGAAGCGTAAGCGCGCGAAAGGTTTCCCACGACGACGCGCCGTCGAGCGCCGCCGCGTCGTACACATTTTTGGGAATTGCTTTCAAACCTGCGAGCGTTGCGAGCAGAATCAACGGAAAACCGTACCACGTTCCCGCGACGAGCAGCACCAACAATGCCAGCTCGGGTTTGTTTTGCCATGTGCTGATAGCTTGCAACGCAAACCGCAAATCGCCCGGCGCGCCCGCCGCAAGCGACAGCCAGCCAAAGGATGGGTCAAAAATTTGAAACCAGACAAGCGCGCCGACAAATTCGGGAATCGCCCACGGCAAAATAAAAAGCGCGCGCCAAAAACCCACAAACTTGACGCCGCGCACGTTCAGCAACAATGCAACCCCGACGCCCAACACGGTGGTCGTCGCCACCGACAGCACTGTCCATATCACATCAAACACCATTACGTCCGCCCACGCGCCCGTCAACATTTGCCACACCAAATCAATCCCCGCAAAACGCACCTCGCGCGCAAATTTTGGCGATGGGTCAAACAAATTCACCTGCACGGGCTGCACTTGAAACGTTATGCCGCGCCACACTTCGCGCAGCACGCCGCCGTTTAAACCATCGCGTATCGAGAGACTCGAAAAATCAGTGAGCGCCATCGCAATTTGATACAGAAACGGAATGAGCGCGAGGATGATGAGAACGAGCGCGCCGGGGATGAGGTACGGGAGCGCGGATTTGGAATCGTTGGGTAAAGGGGCAAAGGGGCGACGGGGTGACAGGGTGACAGGGTGACGATTCAACCGTCGGCGTTTGATGGGTTCGACAATTGTTGCGCGGATGCCGAGTGAGGCGGCGAGAGAAACGGGAACGGTGATGGTGAGAATGTACTGGGGCCATTTGGTGGTCCACACGAGCAAGAACAAGAGCATCAACGCAAGCCACAATGCCAAGACGCGATATTTGCGCCACAAATCGCGCAAGCCAAAAAACGCAAACAGGGTAATGAACAAATCGAACGAAAAAATAAAAACGCCGGGATGCCACGGCACTGCGCCAAATAACCACACGAACGGCTGCCATATGGGAAAGCCCGCGTCTTGTACCGCTTGGCTCTGCGCGTAGCTGCCGTGATAGGCAATCGAATCGCGCAAACGATGCACGGGGTCGTTCCACAGGTACGGGTCGGCGAGAGCAAAAAACAGAAACGCCAGCAGAATCCAAATTCCGATGCGCGGAAAAATTCTGGCGGCGTCCGCGCGCCAATCCTTTTTCGCGGCGATGAACCAATCTGCCAAAATCGCAATGCCCACCACACAGTACATGTACTTCGACGCGGCAGTGAGACCCAGCGCGATGCCCGAGAACGCGAGCCAACCATTCCCTGCGCGTTTTGATTTCACGTACGCGAGGACACACAGCAGACTCGTCAGCGACGGCAATGCTTCGAGCATCACCTGACTCGTGTATTTGATTGTCCACGTGTGCATTGCCAAGACAAGCCCGGCGAGGGGATTGAGCAACGCGAGCGCGAACACGGTGAGGACACCAAACAAGGCAGCAGTCAGCCGCGCGAACAGCAAGTGCGGCTGCGGAAGTGAGCGCGCAGGGGATGCTGTTGTAGGCAGGTCGGGGATTTCGGGTGCGGGTTTTAGCGGGGCGAGGGCGACGCCGTATGCGATTTTGGCAAGGGGGGGGTGTTCGGCGCGATAGTTCAGTTCGGTGAACGCGCGCCAATCGCCGTGTTGAATCGCCGTCGCAAATTCTTGTCCCGCGCGCAAATAATCGTCTTCATCATAATCAATCGGCAGCATGTTGACCGCGCGCAAACGCAAGCCGAGCGCGAGGAGAATGGCAAGGACGATGAGCAAAACGTGTGCGACGCGAGCGAACGACATGAAAGACAACTTACGGCAATTTTTCGACACACGCTTCCGCCGCAGACTGCATTGCGCGTGCGGCATCGTTCACGGGCGTATTCGCGTTGAGGACGCCGAGTTGGTTCGGGCGAATCGCATCCCAAATGCACGTGAGGATATTGGAATCGGGCGGCGCGATGCCGAGCAGCATTTGGTCGCTCATGCCTTTGAGAATCGCGTCGTTCGTAATCGTCGCGTCTTTGAGGGCGTCGTTCAGCGCGGGCAAGCGGCGGAATTTTTTCGCCATATCCAATTGAATGGGTTTGGAGGTGACGAATTGGATGAATGCTTGAGCGATTTCCAATTTTGGTCCCTCCGTGCCGGCAGGCAAGGCAAAATACACGCCGCCCGTGTAGGGACGCGGATTATCATTTTTTGAAACTTGCGGCAGGCGCGTTACGCCGAGGTCGCTGCCAAATTTTGCCGCGTACGCGGTGAGCGCTTCGTCACCGTTAATAATCATTGCCGCGCGTCCTTCGGAAAAAATCGCGTCGGCAATCGCATTGTCCGAATCGGGCGGCGAAACTTTTTTGTCCTTGAATGTTTTCAAGAGAGTGAGTGTTTCCGTCATGGCGCGTGTGTCGAGCGTCGGCGTTTTGCCGTCTTCCGCGACCACGCCGCTCTTGTACGCGCCGAGCCAGGGCATGAGCCAAAACGGATTCGTGGTGTCATAGACCAACGTGTATTGTCCGATGGGTTCTTTGGTCAACGTTGCGCCGAGACGAATCAACGCGTCCGTGTCTTTGGGTGGGTCTTTCAAGAGTTTTTTGTTGTAATACAAAACGAGATTGTTACCTGTCGAAACGGGCACGCCGTACAAAAAACCGTCGCGGGTTGCGCCGGCGATGGATGGCGAAACAAACTGCGTCGGCGTGATGAAATCGGTGACGCGCAGCAAATCGCTCGCGGCGAATTGTTGGATTTCCTCATTCGTCGTCCACAACAAGTCCACGCCGCCGCTCGCGTCGGCAAACGTGTCGCGCACGGTTTGCGCGTCTTTGGGCAAGAGTTTGATTTCCACACCACGATTCGCCGCCGCGAACGCGCCCGCGAGATTCGCCAGATAAGCATACATGGGACTCGCGGCATCCTCTTGCGTCCACACCGTCAACGTGCCGCGCGCATTGACCTGCGGCGCGCTGGCGCCTGCGGCGAGCGGTGCAAAACACGCGCCCAGTTGGTTGGAGCTCACAATGCCGGTCTGTACGAGTGCGGCTTGAATGGTGTCCGATGTCACGGTGCGGACGGGAATGGCGATTTGAAAGACATCGCGGTCATCAATCCGAATCGTGTTGTTGGGAAAATGTGCGGCTGCGGCGCTTGTCCCATTCGCGAACGCGATGGCAAGCCGCGCGGCGGAACGCGCGAGTTCGGCATCGTCGAGCGTCAAATCCAAATTCTGCGCGCCGCTGCACAACGCCGCGTAATTTTCCGGGTCCGCGCCCGCGCCTGCGACAAACACCTTGCCCGTCAATTTGAGTTCGTCCAGCGCGCCCAGCGCGCCGCGCGCTAAAGCGGAATTGTTGGCAAGGACGGCTTGCACATTGTTTTTCGCTTTGGTCGCTTCTTCGTTCGTCGCGGTTTGTGCGGCAGCGGCATCACTCACCGCGCGGTCGGCAATGATTTTCACCTGACTCTTGGCAATCTGCGGGTCGAGAATGTCGTGATAGCCGCGCGTGATTTGCAAAGCAATCGGGTCGCCTGCCGCGCCTTCGAGCAGAATAAAGTTCCACGGCTTTTTTAAATTTTTCGCGGTGAGCCAATCGAGCGCGGCTTGCGCCTGCACGCGTCCCATTTGCGCGAGGTCATGCGAAACATACGCGTCAAGGTCGCGCGTGTTGATGAGGCGGTCAAACGAAATCACTTGGACGCCGGCTTTGTGCGCCGCGTCCACATACGACGCTGCCAAATCCGCGTCCACCGGCTGAATGACCAAAAGTTTTGCGCCGTCATCGAGCGCGGCTTCTACCTGCGCGCGCTGTGTGCTCACATCATTGTCCGCCGCTTCCACGCGCACCGTGCCGGTGATGCCCCGAGTTTCTTCGGTCAAAATTTGCTCGAACAATTCCTGACGCGGCGTATCAATGGACGCGAGCAGGAACGCAATTTTCAAACCGCTTGTCGTGACGCGCGTGGCAGTCGGTGTGGCGCGCGGCGCGACGGTTGTTGGCGTCACTTGCGGTTCGGGCGTGGTCGCGCCGGGCGTGCCCAAAGCGGGCGCGGTCGTCGGCGCGGGCGTCTGTCCGCCGCACGCGGCAAGCAAGAGCATTAGAAAAATAAAAACGGTAAGGCGTGATTCGTTCATGGGTTAATCGAGTTGCAGAATGTTTGCGGAAAGCGGAGCGAGGGTAAAAGAAAATTGCGCGGCGTTTGCGGACGCAAGCGGATTGTGCGTAAGCAAATCGGTCAATGTGATTTCGCCGCGCGCGAACGCGCTCAAATCCAAACTCACGGTCGCGGATTGCGACGCGGTATTGAGCGCAACGACGATAGTTTCATCATTGGTCACGCGCGCAAACGCAATCACAAGCTTGTGATTCGAATCGGCGAGGGGGACAAATTCACCATGACGCAATGCGTCATGCGTTGCGCGCAGCGCGACGAGCGCGCGATAGTGTTCGAGCAGCGAATCGTTTTTGTCCCGTTGTTCCTCTACTGAAATTCCATCGTTCGGTTGATTAAAGCGCGTTGCAGGTTTGTACCAACTTGTCATGCCCGCGCCGCTTTCGGATGCGTACCAATCCATCGGCTCGCGCACGGTCTTGTCGCCGTCGCTTTTGTCGCCGCGCATTCCAATTTCTTCGCCGTAATAAATCATCGGCGTCGCGGGGAGCGTGAGCAATAATGTTGCCGCCAATTTTGCACGCGGCATTTCTTGGTTTGTGCAATCTATTATCTGCGCTCCCGCTGGCGCGAGGCAATCTGCAAGCAGTTGCGACATGACGCGCACGGTGTCATGGTTGTTCAAGAATTGTACGGTTTGCGCGCCGGGATTGTACAAACGCTTTTGCGCTTTCAATGACGATTCAAATGACGCGGGAGAACCTTTGCCCAACAGCGCGCTGCTGCCCACGCGCTCGTGCGAACCCATCAGGTCAAAGTACACGGGAAAATTGAACGTCGCATCAAATTCATTGTCATAGTACGGCGCGATTTTCAATCCGCTTGTCCACACTTCGCCGAGCAAGAGAAAATCGGCAGAGACGTTTCCCCGAAACGTCTTTACTTGCGCGCGGAACGCTTTCCAAAAATCGTGTGAGACGCCCAACGCGTAATCGAGGCGATAACCGTCTATGTTTGCTTTTTCAATCCAATATTTTGCTGCATCAATCAAATACGCGCGCGTTTCGGGATTGTCTTGATTGAGACTCGGCAGGTCGGGCGACGCGCCAAAGTACTCGTACTTGCGGTGTTCGTCGTCGAGCCAGCGGTACCACTTGGCGTATTTCGATTGCGGATTGCCGAACGCGTCTTGAAAAAACGGATGCTTGTCGGATGTATGTCCCGCGACAAAATCCAGAATAATTTTTATATTGCGCTTGTGCGCTTTATTCGCCAAATCAATCAAGTCTTGTTCTGTTCCAAAATCGGGATTGATTTTGTAATAGTCGGTCGTGTCGTAACCGTGATAACTCGGCGACGGAAAAATGGGTGTAAGCCAAACCGCGCCAATGCCTAAACCTTTCAAGTAATCCAGTTTTTGCGTGATGCCTTTCAAATCGCCAATGCCGTCGCCGTTTGAATCGTTAAAGCTGCGCGGAAAAATTTCATACAACACGACATCGTTGAACCACGCGGGCGTTTGGATGGATGGTTTCGCGGAGGTGGGAGAGGGAACGCGCGTCGGTCGAAGCGCGGTCGGTTGATTCGTTGCTGTTGCGACGGTTTGTAGAGTTGGGATTGACGTACGCGTTGCGGTGGGGGGAATATTTGTAAAAGAATTGCAAGACGACAACAGAGTCAAGCATACAGCAAACAACACGGGTTTGAACATTTCGCGAGAGATTATAAATTCTTTGGCGATAAAAGAAAAAAAATGCGAGTGCGGTGCACTCGCATTTTTTGCTTAACCCTTCACGCCGCCGACCGTCAAACCGCCGACGATGTATTTTTGCAGTGCGAGATACACTGCCGCGACGGGGAGCGCGACGAGAATTGCCATCGCGGAAAATTTTGACCAGGGTGTGTTCGCCGCATATTGCCCGGTCATGTTCCACAGCGCCATCGCCAGAGTGAAATCTTGTGGGTTCGTGAGGAATTGCCACGAGAGCGCAAATTCCGTCCACCCCGTGAGAAAGCCGAGAAACGCGGTGACGGCGAGTGCAGGCAGCGCAAGGGGCAGCATGATTTGGAAAAATGTCTGGTTCGCGCTGGCGCCGTCAATCATTGCCGCTTCTTCCAAATCTTTGGGAATCGTGTCAATGTATCCTTTGAGGTTCCAAATCGCGAAAGGCAGCGCGCCCGAAATCATTGCCAGTCCGACGCCGATGAGTGAATTGCGTAAATTGAAATTCACGTCGCCGATGGTGAATTGCACTTTGTTCAACAGCACGAATAACGGCGCGAGGGACGCGACCGTAGGCAGCATCAGCACAATGATAATGCCGAGCATAATCACCTGCCGCCCGGTAAATTTGAATCGTGAGAACGCGTACGCGCAAAACACGCCGACGAGGACGGACAATACCGAAACACTTGTCGCCAACGCGAGACTGTTGCGCGCGAGCGTCCAAAAGCCGACCGGATTGTTGGTGGGTTTGTCAATCACCGCCGCGTACGCGTCGAGCGACGCGTTGGCGGGAATCAGCGTCAACGTCAGCGGGCGCAAACCGCGCGGGTCGAGCGACATGCTCACAACCCACAAAATCGGAAAGAGGACGATGAATGAAATGAACAACAGCAGGAGCTGGAGCAGCAGCTGCCGTCGCAGTTTCATCTTTTTTTCTTGCGGCGCGAAACTTGCCGCGCGCTCTTTTTTGTCCGCCCCCAGAATGTCTTTGCCTAAAGATACGGTTGTCGTTGCCATGAGTTTGCGGCTCGCGGGTCACTTATCGCGTTGCGCGGAAAAAAATTGACTTGCGCTTGGCGATAAGCAACGTGCGTTTTGCGTTACACATCATAACTTTCGGTGGCGCGAGAAATGCGATTGGTGCCAACCGTAATGATAATCAAAATAATCATGATAAAGACACTGAACGCCGCTGCCAAGCCGTACAGCCGCTGGGCGTTGACCAGATTGAACGCGGTCGTCACCAGAATTTCGGTTTGCCGCAGCGGTCCGCCGCCCGTGATAAAGTACACGAGATTGAACAAGTTGAACGTGACAATCATGCCATACATCGCAGCGGGAACCATCGCCGGGCGCAGGAGCGGAAGCGTGATGCTAAAGAATTGGCGCACCGGCGACGCGCCGTCCATCGAAGCCGCTTCATAATATTCTTTGTTGATGGATTGGAGCGCACCGCTTGCGACAATGGTCATAAAGGGCCAGCCGAGCCAGATGTTGGTGATGAGCAGCGCATAGTACGCGAGCGGGAGAGGAATAAAAGGAATCGGCGGGTCTACCTGATCAATCCAGCGAATGTGGAACGCGGCTTCGGGCATCCCGAAGATACCACCAAACGCCGCGAGGACTTGATTGATAGCGCCGTAATCGGCATCGAACATGTTCCGCCACACGGTGCCGATGACGAGGGTGGGAATGACGATGGGCAAAACAAAAATCGCGCGATAAATTCCGCGAAACCATAATCCTTGCGTGTTCAAAATTACTGCGATGATAATGCCGATGGCGACATGGAAAATAACGTTCGAAAACGTCCACCACAAGTTGAACGCGAGCGTGTTCCAAAAATTGAAATTCGGAATCAAGCTGGATACCGCGCCGCTCAGAATATCAATGTAATTCTGCAAGCCGACGGAATCAGGCAGGGGCGCGTCAACGCGTAAATTTTTGATGCCATAATTCGTGGTGGACATCCACAAGCTGTAGGCAATCGGATAGTACGTGATAATCGTCATGATTATCAACGCGGGGAGAATATATAAATAAGGAGTTATCGTGCGGAGAAAATTCGAACGTCGCGGGGGTGCGAGAGAATCAGCGCGTTCCTTGGTCATCGTCGCCATGGAGATTGCTCCTTTGCCGTTGCCGCGCGGGGCAACGAATCAAGCACCGGTTAACTAAAGAGAAACATCCTACACCATGCGCCAGAAACTTTTACGATGCGTTACACGTTCAATCGCGCGGAGGGTGAAACAAACGCGTTGCGTTGGGGGAACGATTGAGGCGTTGACGCAACGCGTTCATGCAATTATATACGCGATTCAATGTCATCACTCGAAGGATTACGACAGCCATTGTCGCAACCCTTCGAGTCAATCTGCTACTTGCGTACTATTTGTTCTTTTTATTTCCCGTTCGCTTTGTTCATGGCATCGCACGCTTCTTTGACGCCATCAACCGCAGTTGATTTTCCTTCGATGACTTTGGTCACCATGTCGCCGAACGGGCTCCAAAAGTTTCCAAATTCTTTGGACTGCGGGCGTGGGAAACCTGCCGAACCTGCGTTTGCGAAAGCGGCAACGAGCGGGTCGCTTGCGGTCACATCATTGCGAACCGTCGGCGCACCGGCTACGTCCGCGTAAATCTTTTGCGCGTCCGTGCTCGTGAGCCACAGCGACAAGTTGAACGCGTTCGTCAATTTATCGCCGGTGGTGTTTGCATTGATGTACCAGCCGTCAATCCCGGAAAGCGGATTCGCCGCCCCTTTGGGACCGGCGGGCATGGGCACAACGCCCAGTTTATCGCCGAGGTCAGATTTGTAATCGCCGAGCACCCATGGACCATTGATAATCATGTCCACTTGTCCTTGGCGGAACAACGTGTCGGCTTTGCCGCCATCGGTTTCAAATTGTGCGCCTGCGGCTTTGAGGTCAACGAGATACTGCATCGCATCCGCCCAGCCGCCTTGGTCGGCAATACACTTGCCCGTGTCGTCCATAAGCTTGCCGCCGAACGCGCCGCTGAAACCAAAGTTGTGGTACGCGTTTTGATTGAGGACGAGTTTTTTGCCGCTCTTGACAAGCGCCATCAAATCATCCGTTGTCTTGGGCGGTTCGGGAACGGTGGACTTGTTATAGTACAACGCGACCGCTTTGACGATGACGGGCGTGCCGTAAATTTTTCCATCTACGGTGAGTCCCTCAATCGCGAGCGGGGTGTATTGACTTTTGTAATCCTTGATCATGTCGTCCACCGGAGTGAGCAATCCCGCGCGGACTTCGTTGCCGAGATTGTCGTTCGGGACGGTGAACATGTCGGGACCGCCACCTGCGGCGGCTTCGGTTTCGTACTTGTTGAAAACTTGGTCGAACGGAATTTGGAGCACGTTGATGGTCGCGTTCGGATTCTTGGCTTTGACCATATCCAAAACTTGGCTCAACGCTTTTTCTTCCGCGCTGCCCGTGCCGTACGCATTCCAAATTGTCACTTCGCCCTTGACTTCGGGCAACGTCGTGGTGGTGGTTGTCGTGCCGCCCGCCGTCTTGTTGTTGGCTTTGTTCATTGCGTCGCACGCTTCTTTAACACCCTGCTCGGGCGTGGACTTGCCTTCAAGAACTTTGGTGACCATATCGCCGAACGGTCCCCAGTAATTGCCAAACTCGGCAGACTGCGGACGCGGGAAACCGGTCGAGCCCGCGAGCGCGAATTGATTCACGAGCGGGTCAGTCGCTTGCACGTCACTGCGAACGGAAGGCGAACCCGCAACGTCCGCGTAAATCTTTTGCGCGTCCGCGCTGGTGAGCGCGAGCGCGAGTTTCACTGCTTCGGCTTTTTTCGCATCCGAAGCGTTCGCGTTCACATACCAACCATCAATACCGGACAATGGACCGGCTGCGCCGCCGGGACCTGCGGGCATCGGCACGACGCCGAGCGAGTTGCCGAGGTCAGATTTGTAATCGCCGAGCACCCACGGACCGTTGATAATCATGTCCACTTGCTTTTGGCGGAACAACGTATCGGCTTTGCCGCCGTCGGTTTCAAATTGTGCGCCTGCGGCTTTGAGGTCGAGCAAGTACTGCATCGCTTGGGCGAAACCGCCTTGGTCGGCGATACACGTTCCGTTCGCGTCCATCAATTTACCGCCGAACGCGGGAAAGAAACCAAAGTTGTGATACGCGTTTTGATTGAGGACAAGTTTTTTACCGCTCTTGACGAGGTCTAAAAGTTCTTGGGTCGTCTTGGGCGGAGTGGGCACGGTGTCTTTGTTGTAATACAACGCGACGGCTTTGACGATGACCGGCACCGCGTAGATTTTTCCGTCAACGGTCACGCCTTGAACCGAAAGGGGCGTGTAGGCATCGAGTTTGCCTTTGAGCAAATCGTCGAGCGGGGCGAGCAAGCCCGCGCGGACTTCGTTGCCGAGATTGTCGTTTGGCGCAGTCCACATATCGGGACCACCGCCTGCCGCCGCTTCGGTTTCGTACTTGTTGAACAATTGGTCAAAGGGGACCTGAAGCACGTTGATTGTGGCATCGGGATTGTCCGCTTTGATTTTGTCAATGATTTGAGTGAGAGCTTTTTCTTCCGAGCTGCCTGTGCCGTACGCGTGCCACAGCGTCAACTCGCCGGTGATTTTTTCACCGCCGGCGGAGGGCGCTGTTGTCGGCTGTGCGGTCGCCGTAGTCGCTTGGGGTGCTGCGGTTGGTTGGGGTGCCGCCGTCGGTTGGACGGGGGCAGTCGTCGGTGCGGGCGCGGGAGTTGCCGGGGTGCCGCACGCGACAGCAATCAGCGTGAGCGCAAGGACGAGCGCGCTCAACGCAAATAGTTTATTGAATTTCATCGTTCTTCTCCTCCAGAGAATTCGAAAATTAGAGTTTGCGGGCAGGGTCGCTCACCTCGCCGCGCAAATTGGCGTAAGTTAGTAGGTTGGGATTGTTTAAGCTACACCTCCTCGGAGTTGGAATGGCTTTGTCGTCGAAGCTTATCGGAACCGTACGCAGAAAAAAACTCGCGAATGTCCCCTTCCGGATAGGAAATTTGTCCTACCCAATTTGAGACGCGCGCGAGCCGAAATTGGAACTTGTTGCTCGCGCGAAATTTGCGCGAGATGGTAAATCGAAAAGATACAAACCTACGTGGAAAATCATGGGCATCAGCTCCGCTGCTGAATCACACGCTGCGCTGCCTGTCACTCGCGTTACGCACCGTAGGCGCGAGTTGAATGTATCATGCAAGTTAGCCGACAACACACCAAATACCCCACGTTGGCAATCCAGCAGCACAAAGCTGAATTGAGCGTGGGGTATTTTAGAATCATGCGGCAAATCTAGTCGCACTCGAAATAAATCAAAACGGCAATTCCTCTTCGCTCATTGAACCGGCTTCGGACGAAATGGGAGTGACCGCGCTCAAACTGCCGTTGTCGCTGCTCTCGCCTTTCGGGCTGAGGAAACGAACTGTAGTGGCGCGCACTTCAAACGATGCGCCATACGTTCCATCTTTGCGCTGATACACGCGCGGTCCGCCGGTTTTTTCATCCACCACGAGGTCGCCTTCAATCAACACCTTGCGCCCTTTGGCGAGATATTGATTGCACGTCTCGGCTTGTTTGCCAAAGACGGAAACGCGAAACCACGCGGTTTCTTCTTTTAATTGTCCCGACGCATCCGTCCATTTGCGGCTGGTCGCAACAGACAATTGGGTAACTGCGGTGCCGTTGGGGGTATAGCGCATTTCGGGGTCGCGCCCCAAATTCCCAACGAGAACAAGTCTTTGATACATGTGTCCTCCTTTGGCGACGTTTGTGCCGCCACGACTCGATTGGGTAAAAAAAATTTATACGCAAGATTATAACACCATACAAGCGCGTGTCAAACAATTTACGCGTGCGCGTTCTATATGCGCCGCTTGTCGCGCACGCGCAGAGTTCATGCGGTGTTAATTAAAGTCCAGACATTTCGCGCGTAATCGCAATATTTTTGTATAATGCATAGAACAGCAAACAGATTCAGACTTGCTCAAAGGAGCGGGCAAAAATGAACTATACCAATCTTGGTCATACCGGCTTGAAAGTCTCGCGGATTTGTCTCGGCATGATGTCGTACGGCAATCCGAAATGGCGCGAATGGGTGCTGCCCGAAGAAGATGCGCGCCCGTTTGTGAAACGCGCGCTGGAGATGGGCATCAACTTTTTCGATACGGCGAACGTTTATTCCGCCGGCGTGAGCGAAGAAATTACCGGGCGAGCGCTGCGCGACATGGCGGCGCGCGATGAGGTGGTCGTCGCCACCAAAGTTCACGGCAAAATGCGCGAAGACCCGAATGGACGCGGTTTGTCGCGCAAACATATTCTCGGTTCCATTGACGATTCACTGCGGCGTCTCGGTATGGACTATATAGATTTGTATCAAACACATCGTTGGGATTACGATACGCCGATTGAAGAAACGATGGAGGCGCTGCACGATGTGGTGAAAGCGGGCAAAGCGCGCTATATCGGCGCGTCGTCCATGTACGCGTGGCAGTTTGCCAAAGCGCAGTTCGTCGCCGAGAAAAACGGCTGGACGAAATTTATTTCCATGCAGAATCATTACAATCTCGTCTATCGCGAAGAAGAACGCGAAATGATTCCACTGTGCCGCGACTTGGGCGTCGGCATCATTCCGTGGTCGCCGCTTGCGCGCGGTTTTCTCGCCGGCAATCGCAGCAAACAAGATTGGGGCGAAACCACACGCGCCAAGACGGACCCCTTCGCGCAAGACATGTATTATCGCGATACCGATTTTCAAGTGGTGGACCGCGTGGTCGAACTCGCCGCGCGGATGGGACACAAACCCGCGCAGCTCGCGCTCGCGTGGCTGCTCAACAAACAGGGCATTGATTCGCCCATTATCGGCGCGACGAAAATGTACCAACTCGAAGACGCCGAAATCGCGACCACTATGAAACTCTCGCACGAAGAAATGAAATATCTGGAAGAGCCGTACGTACCGCATCCCATTTTGGGACATTGAAGCAACAAGTAGTACGTAGCAGGTAGTAGGAAAACCTTGCTGCCTACTACTTGCTCCTTGCTACCTCATCCATGCACATCGGTTTCCTCACCAATTGTTTACATCATCGCGCGCTGCCCGAAATTATCGAATGGGCAGGCGCGCACGGTTTTGCTTCGCTCGAACTCGCGTGTTGGCCCCGCGAAGCAAGTGCCGTTGACCCATCGCTCGATGTCGTGAATTTTTCACAAGGCGATGCGGAAGAATTGAACGCGCTCGCGCAAAAACATCACATCACGTTCACCTGCTTGACGTATTGCCCGAATACGCTCGCGCACAATCCGGCGGAACGCGACGCCAACCTCCAACATCTGTATCGCGTGCTCGACGCAGCGCATTTACTCGGCGTCAACACGATTTCCACCTTTGTCGGACGCGACGAAACAAAAACGCAGCGCGAAACTTTGGACGCGATGGCGCAAGTGTTCCCGCCGCTGCTCGATTACGCGGCAGCGCGCAACATTCGCATCGCGATAGAAAATTGTCCGATGCCCGGTTGGCAGTTCGAAGGGCTCGCGGGAAACGTCGCGTATGCGCCGGTGATTTGGGATGAAATGTTTGCGCGTCTGCCGCACGAAAATTTTGGATTGAATCTTGACCCGTCGCATCTCGTGTGGCTCGGCGTCAACTATTACGACATGGTGCCGCGATACGCGTCGCGCATTTTCCACACGCACGCCAAAGACACGGAAATTTACGCTGACCAACGCGCGTACCACTCGATTCTCAATTCCGGTTGGGATACGTGGTGGACATATCGTTTGCCCGGCAAAGGCGAAATTGATTGGAAGCGATGGGCAAACGTGTTGCGCGCGAACGGTTACGATGGCGCCTTGTCCATCGAACACGAAGACCCCGATTACGAACACACGGAAGAGTTGGTCAAAGAAGGTTTGCTGCTCGGCAAGAAAAATCTAATGGAGGCAATCGCGTAGGGGCAAAGCATTGACACGCGCCGACGACGGCGCACAATGCTTTGCCCCTACCTATATCGTGGATAAAGTCCGCACAATTATCATCGGCACAGGCGGCATGGCGCGCTTTCACATCGAGATGATGTTGAAACAACAAATGACCACTGAAATCGTCGCCCTGTGCGACCCCTCGCAACAGCAACTGGAACTGGCATCCAAATTGTTTGAAAAAGCGGGAGTGCCCCTGCCCGCAACCGGTCCGCAGCTCGAACCACTGTTGAAAGAATTTCAAGGCGAACTCGACGCGGCGTTGATTGTGACACCGCACGCGTTTCATTTGAAACAAGCGACCGCCTGTCTGGAAAGCGGGCTCGATGTTTTATTGGAAAAACCGATGGTGATGAATGCGCGCGAGGCGCGTAAACTCATCAAGACGACGAAACAAACCGGCAAGCTGCTCGTCGTCGCCTTTCCCGGTTCGCTGTCGCCGCAAATCCGCGAAGCGAAAAAGATTTTGCGCGAGGGAAAGATTGGCGTCGTGCAAAGTGTGAACGGGTTCGTGTGGCAGAATTGGAAAACGAACACGGCGAACACGTGGCGACAAATGCCGAAACTTGCCGGCGGCGGCTTTTTATTCGACACGGGCGCGCATCTTTTGAATACCACATGCGATTTGGTGGGCGAAGATTTTGTCGAGGTTGCCGCGTGGCTCGACCCGCGCGGCGCGCCCGTTGACATTATCGGAACGGTGATGGCAAAAACGAAATCGGGTGTGTATGTGACAATGCACGGCTGCGGCGACGCGTTTCCCACATGGGCATCCGAAATCATTGTCGTGGGAAATGGCGGACTCGTACGCACAGGCATTTGGGGCGAACGCTTGCAGGTGCAAATCGGTAAAGCGCGCGGCTTTTCATTTCAACCGCGTACCGTCAAACTCCCGCCCTCGCTCGGAGTCTGGGAACAATTTCTCGATGTCCGCGACGGCAAAATGGAAAATCCGTGTCCCCCGGAAGTGGGTTTGCGAATGGCAAAATTATGGGACGCGATCAATGAATCGGCAAGTCAAGGTGGCAAACCGGTGAAAACAAGCTAAAAATCCAAAGTAAAAAGCTAAAAGTGAAAATTGAAATCACTTTGAGCTTTTAGCTTTTTACTTTTTACTTTATGAACAACGACACTCGCTCCCGTTCTCGCATTCTTCTCGACGGTGTAAATCGCACCGCTGCGCGCGCGTTTTTTCACGGCGCAGGTTATACCAACGACGATTTACAAAAACCGCTCATCGGCGTCGCCGTGCCGTATGCGGAAATGACGTGCAATTTGCATTTGCGCGATTTGGCGCAACACATCAAACAAGGCATCCGCGAAGCAGGTGGCACGCCGTTTGAATTCAACACCGTCTCGGCGCATGATGGCATCACGATGGGCACGGAAGGTATGAAGACATCGCTTATCAGCCGCGACCTCATCACCGATTCGATTGAATTGATGACGCGCGCGTATTATTTTGACGCGCTCGTGTGTCTCGTCGGCTGCGACAAGACGATTCCTGCGGGCGGCATGGCGCTCGCGCGTTTGAACATTCCCGGCGTCGTGTTGTATGGCGGCACAATTATGCCCGGTCATTGGCGCGGCAAGGATTACGCGGTCGGTTCGATTTATGAAGCGATTGGAATGGTGTCGGCAGGCAGAATGACGGAACAAGAATTGTACGAATTCGAACAAGTCGTTTGCCCGGGACCCGGCGCGTGCGGCGGACAATACACCGCGAACACGATGGCGACAGTGATGGAAATTATCGGACTCTCACCGTTCGGCGCGAATGGCGTGCCTGCCGTTGACCCGCGCAAAAAAGAGGTCGCGCGCAATGTCGGCGCGTTGGTGATGGAAACGCTCCAACGCGATATTCGTCCGCGTGACATTCTCACGCGCGCCGCGTTTGACAACGCGATTGCGTGTGTGGCAATGACCGGCGGCTCGACGAACGCGGTGCTGCATTTGCTCGCACTCGCGCGCGAAGCCGAAGTTCCTTTGGACATTGACGCTTTCGACCCCATCAGCGCGCGCACGCCTTTGATGGCAGACCTCGTTCCCGGCGGACAATACACCGCCGTCGAAGTGGACCGCGCCGGTGGCATTCCCGTGATTGCAAAACGTTTGCTCGACGGCGGTTACGTGCAAGGGGAAACGCTCACCGTTACGGGCAACACGTACGCGCAAGAGGCAAACAAAGCGCATGAAGTCGCTGGGCAAGTTGTAATTCGTCCGTTGAACAATCCACTCAAAGCAACGGGCGGTCTCGTGATTCTCAAAGGCAATCTCGCGCCCGACGGCTGTGTGACCAAAGTCGCGGGACACGAGCGTCCGTATCATCGCGGCCCCGCGCGCGTTTTCAATCGTGAAGAAGACGCGATGGACGCGGTGACGGATGGAAAAATTAAAGCAGGCGATGTGGTGGTAATTCGTTACGAAGGACCGCGCGGCGGACCGGGCATGCGCGAAATGTTGGGCGTCACCGCCGCGATTGTGGGACAAGGTTTAGGCGAAGACGTTGCGCTCATCACCGACGGACGTTTCAGCGGCGCGACACGCGGCTTGATGCTCGGACACATTGCGCCCGAAGCATTTGTCGGCGGACCATTAGCCATCGTGCAAGAAGGCGATACGATTGTGATTGATGTGGACAGGCGCGAATTGAATGTGGAACTCTCGGAAGAGGAAATTCAAAAACGCTTGAACGCGTGGAGCGCGCCGCCGCCGCGTTACACGCATGGGGTAATGGCACGCTACGCGGCAATGGTGACGCAAGCGAATGAAGGCGCGGTGTTGAAACCGTAAGAAAAAAAAAGGAAACGGGCGCTGGACATTGCGGCGCCCGTTTTTGATTGCATTACCATATCCCCCTCTTGTCCCATCCTTCAAGCACCATTTTTGCGCTATAGTTTTCACTACAACGAATTCTCTTTTGCCGCGCGGAGGAAACCGATGAAACTCTCCTTACAACCCTTTTCACCACTTTATCTTGCCATCGCTTTCGTATGCGCGCTCGGTCTTGTGATTGTGTTTGTGGGCGTCTCCACACTCGGCGCCGCGCCTGAAACCAAATTCTCGAAAACCCTTGCCCTCGGCGATAAACTTGTGGTCAAAGGTTCCGCGTGCGCGCTCCAAATTAAATCGCCAAGCGATTTGAAATTTGTGATTCGCTGCAAAACTCTGAATGGAATGGCAACGGCAAATCAATCGCCGCGCGCGAAAACGGTCATTCATCTCGTCGCAGGTGACCGCTTGATTGTCAAAGCAGACGCGTGCCGCCTTGACCCCAAGACAGTGACCGCTGCGAAAATCGTCATCAAATGCGCGGCGCTCGCGCAATCCACGCCAACAGCCACCGCAACCGATGCGGCGCCACCGATGGCGACAGAAACCGCCACTGCATCGTCCACGCACACTGCGACCGCCACGCCAACGCTCTCGCCAACGCCAACCCTTACACCGACGCCGACGGGCACATTCGATTGGTTATCGTATGTCAATCAATATCGCGACATCGCAAACATTCCGCACGTCACCGAAAATCCGACGTGGAGTTATGGCGATTATTTGCATGCGCGGTACATGGTCAAAAACAATGTGATTGAACATACAGAAGACGAAAACAATCAATGGTATACCGCAGAAGGCAAAGCGGCTGCCGAGAACAGCGACCTGATTGTGAGCAGCAGTGCGTTCATGAGCGACGAGTCCGCGATTGATGGCTGGATGGGCGCGCCGTTTCACGCGCTGGGAATCGTTGACCCCGCATTGTTGGAAACGGGTTACAACAGCTATCACGAAGCGGACGGCGGCTATCAAAGCGGCGCGGGTTTGGATGTGCTGCGCGGTTTGGGCAGCGTACCGGGTTCGGTGACGTATCCCGTCATGTTTCCCGGCGATGGGAAATCCACCGCGCTTACGGTGTACAGCGGCAACGAATTTCCAAACCCGCTCACAAGTTGTGCGGGCTATTCATCCCCAACCGGATTGCCCATCCTTTTGCAATTGGGGCATTGGACCATTACGCCGAATGTGACCGCTCATTCGTTCATGCAAGGCGCCAGCGCGCTCGAACATTGCATCTTTGACGAAACGAATTACACCAACCCCGACGCCGACCAACAGGATTTGGTGCGCGACATTCTCAACGCACGCGACGCGATTGTGCTGATTCCGCGCGCGCCATTGGAAAGCGGCAAGACGTACACCGTTTCGATTACGACGAACGGCAATACGTACACGTGGAATTTTTCGGTTGCCAATTCTGCCGCACCCGCGCCAAGTGAATTTGCGCGCGAAATTCGATAACGCGGTGCAAAGAAAACGCCCTCGAAGGAAAATCCTTCGAGGGCGTTTTAATTACTCTCCTGTCACTTGTAACTGCGCTCCCGCACTCCTTCCAAACACATCGGGTTCATACATCTGCTGCGCGAACGTGGGCAGCACAAAGAAATCTCCGCCGACGCTTGCGCGCATCAGGTACGTATATTCGTACGTGCCGCGCGGCAAGTCGTTTGCGAACAATGCAACTCTGTCGTCACGCAATTCCGTGTTCGCCCAATAATACCAGTACGGATAGTAATAGTCCGCACAGCCGACACATTCACTGATTTGTTTTTCCAGTTCGGGCGACGACGCGCCAGCGGAGGTTGTCTTGAGAGAAGTGTCCACCGCTTCAAACCCACTTGGCAGCGGGTCTTCGACGAGCAAGTAATTCAAGTTCGTCGGCGCGATGATAGTGAGTTTTACTTGCACGTAATCACCAACCTTCGCCGTAGTGACCAATTCATTGGTCGGCTTGAGCGTCGCTTGGTCAACCTTAAAGTATTGACGCGCGACGAGAATGCCGCGATCCAACGCTTTCATTTCACTCGCGGGCAAGTAGTAATTCAAGAACGCACTGTAATAGAGATTGCCCGCGCCGTCGGTCCGTGTGAATAACAATTCGTTCGCGGTGTTCGTCAACAAATCTTTCATCGCGACGTTGAGCGATTGATTTTCCGTGACGTTTTCCTTTGTCACTTTTTGTTCGGTCAACGTCTTGCTATTCAACGCGACTTGGTACCCATAGTCCGCGTTCAGTTCACCGCTCGCCTTCATAAATTCCGAGAGACCAATGACAGACCACGCAGTCTCTTGCGTCGTTTCCCAATGTCCTTGCTGACGCAGCGTCATCAACCAACGCACCGCATTTTTCAACAACGCGTTTTGTGGATTCACGCGCGCGATGCCGTACAACACCATCGCCGTCGTCCGCGTGTTGGTGTTCATCATGTACCAACTCTGCTGTTTTTCTTCCCAATGCGTTCCCGTCGCGCTTGGAATCGCGGCGGCGGTGAGTTCTTGTTCCAGCGCAGTCGCTTGTGTTTTGTTATTCGAATCGAACAACGCGACCATCAACAACGCCTTCGCGTAATTGGACAATTGCGCGCGGCGTTCGTACAAATTCAACGCGCGTGCGCCGTACTCGTTCGTCACTTGCTGCATCACGTAAATTACAAACGCGCGTTGGTCATAGCCGTACGAGGCGTTCGCGTTCACGGGTTCGTCGAGATATTGCGTGAGATAGTCGCGCGCGCGCTGCATCACATATTCGTCAACGGCGAATCCATTTTTGTTCGCCGCGTTGAGCGCGAGAAGCGCGTACGCGGTGGTGTGCGGAATCGAATTGTCGTTCGCCCACAAGCCCCAACCGCCGTCGCCGTGCTGCAATTGATACAAGCGTTGAATCTGCGCGCTGATGTTGGCGACGAGATTTTTTTCAAGATTCTCATCCTTGACGCCAAATTCCTTGAGCGCTTGATAGGTCACAATGTTCGGGAAGAATTTCGATGTGACTTGTTCCGAACATTCATACGGATACGCTTGCAAAAATTTCAGCGATTCCAGCGACGCGGCGGCGAGCGACGGACTGGCGGTAATTCGCAGACCCCCCGCGCTCGTGTCCACATTCGCAGGCACCTGAATTTTTTCCGCCACCTTCGCGTCCACCGTACCCGCCGTTCCAACCACTTCGGGCGAGGTCGGACGCACTATCGGCAGCGTTGCTTCGAGCGCGTCGCTGTATCCGTTTCCATTCGCGCTGAAATTCACTTTGACGTTTTCTGCATTTTTGTCAACCGTCGTTTGCCACGAAACTTTTGCGCGGTCGTTCGCTTTTACCGTCAACGGCTGCGTGGCATTACCGCTCAACGTGAGACCCGTCGCTTGCAGTTTCACATCAACGGTCACATCGCTCGATGTGTTGTTGTTCACCACCGCTTCAATCACAACCGAATCGCCGGGGACGAAAAAGCGCGGGACGACGGGACGCACCAACACAGGTTTCGTCGAAACAATATCGAGTTTGCCCGTGCCGACGAGCGTTTCTTGAGTCACACCTTTTGCGGTGAGATTCCATGTTGTGAGATTGTCGGGGAGTGTCACTGTCACTTCGGCTTTACCGTTCGCGTCGGTAACAACATCCGCTTTCCAATACGCAGTGTCCTGAAAATTGCGCCGCACAGGCGATGCTTCGTCGGGCGCGCCGCCGCCGCCGCCTTTGGCTTCCGCTTGCACTTGAACGTTGATGCGTTCGACGGAGCGAATCCACGACGCGGCAGTTGTGATGCCGATACCGCGCGTGCCCCAGAACGTTTGCTCGAGCGGCTGCGAACGGTCATCCGCAAGCGCTTGCACCGCTTTGTCAACGAGCGCGAGTGAAAATTCCGTCTGCGCGGGTTTGCCTTTCGAGTCGGTTGCTTCGACGGTAAATTTCACATTGTCGCGCGGTTGAAATTCTTTTTTATCCGTCGTCAATTTCACCGCGAGAATTTTTTCGGCGGGATTGATGTTGAGGACCGCGTAACCGAGTTTGAATTGCGGCGTCAGTAAAGACGTTCCGTCGGAACGTCTCTCCTCGCCGCGTCCTTTGACCAACATCACGGAAACATACGCGGTCGGCAATAAATCTTCGGTGATGGGAATCTCCAACGTCTCGCTATTGCCAATCACGCCAAGCGATTTCACCTGGATAATTTTTCCGCGTTCAATCGTCATCAACGCTTGCGCGTTTTTGAACGGCGCGGGAACGAGAACCTTTGCCGTTTCGCCGACGTTGTATTCTTTTTTGTCCGCGACCAAATCAATGCGGTCATTGTTTTCGATACGCCAATTCACGAATTGGTCGGTCGCAATCCATTGGTACGTCGCGCTGCGAATCGTATTTTTATTTTTGTCCTGTCCCTCGCCAACAATTTTATAAACGCCTCCAACGGTTGGCGTGTAAAACATCGTCGCCGTTCCCAACTGATTACTGGTAACAGTGTCACTGATGACTAATGTGTCGGTGTACGAACTCGTCCAATAGAAATTTCCGTTTGCATCTTTTTGGCGCACACTGAACCATTGATGTTCGTACACCGAAATCGTGAGGGGTTGATTTGGATGCGGGTCGCCTTGCGGCGTGACGGTGATAATGTCAACACCTTGCTTTTCATTCACTTGTCCCACATACGACTGCGGTTTGAGCCCGATGTAGAAATTGCCCTTGTGTACGGGGACGACGACGCGCGACGAGACCGCCGCGTTGTTAATGTCGGTCACTTCGACATCAATCGTAAAGTTTTGCGACAATGGATAATCTTTGAGGTCGGCGGGAATGGTGAATGAAAATTTTCCCTGCGAATCCGTTTTGCCTTTGCCTTCGCTCACGACACCGCCCGTGCGCTGACGATTGTTTGTCAAATCGTAATCGGTGAAATCCCAATATCCTTTCACCTTGTCCGTACTGAAAAACAAATCGTCGCTGAGCAATCGCCACTGCACATTCGCATTCGACACCGCGCCGCCAAAAAAGAACGTCGTGGTGGAATCCACTTTAATCGTCTGTCCGTTGATGTACGAATCTTTGTCGGTTTTTACTTCCACTTGGAATTCGGGCGCTTTGTATTGCGCGACCTGAAAATCAACGCTGTTGTAAAAACGATTGTTGTCGGGACCGAATTCGAGAACGATACTGTAAAAGCCGAGCGATGCGCCCACGTTCAATTCGATGCTGCCGTTAAACGTGCCGTACGCGTCGAGCGGCAAATCTTGTTTCAAAATTTCGCGTCCGTTCGCGTCCATCACTTTGATGGGAACAGTTTTCATTTCTGTCGGCAACGTGTACCGCGCGTCGTTGTCTTTTCGCAAGATGCCTTTGAAATTCACCGTTTGCCCGGGGCGATAAATCGCGCGGTCGGTGTACATGTTCGCGTAATAAAGCTGCGCGCCGTACTGGGTATTCAAATTGAAATCGTAGGTTTGAATCCCTTCCGCCCAATCGCTGCCCACTGCCGCGACGATTCCCGCATCATTGCCCGCTGCGGCGAGCGGGTCACTACTGATGGCAAAAATCGGTTCGTAGTATTCTTGCGCGCCGAACGTGCCTTGATAAATTCCATCCGCGTTCGTTTTGCCGGACGAACCTTCTTTGCCGTTCACACCAAAAATCGTAATCGGCAAATCCGCGACAGGTTTGCCTGTCGAAAGATTCGTCGCCCACACCAACGCTTCGCCGTTGCCGCGTTTCAGCGCGAGATTGTACGGCGTGACGATGAGAACGTGACGCGCGCGCGTTGTGCTTTTCACATTGCCTGCTGCGCGCGCTTCCAGATAATACGCGCCCGGTTTCAATCCGCCCGCGCTCGTGTCCACACCAAGCGAAGTCGAAACGACGCGCGACGCGTTCAACGGCGCGCTCACTTGTTGTCCCCAGCGACGCAATAAATTGTTCGCGCTCGGTTTGTAATTGTCCCAGTACTGATAGCGGTCATTCCCAACCAGCCGCAGCAAATCCGTGCGCGGCACCGTGTACAACGAGTATTCGATTTCGGGTACATTGCGATACGTGGTGTAAATCAACTGCGGCGCGTTCGCGTCGTACACTCCAAAATTTCCATTGACATTCAAATACACATCGGGGTCGAGCGGCGCGGCGGTGAATTTCACAACAACATCTTTGCCCAACTCTTCGCCGTACACTGTTTTCGATTTGCCGCTTATCGTCACCGTGTACGTTTCCGACGCGAGCCAGCCGCCCGAAATGGTTTGCTGTGTGCTTTCATTCCAGTACGAATACTGATTCGTAATCGTCGGCTGAATCGTCACCGTCACCGCGTCTTGCGCCATTGGCGACGCATAGGTGATTTGAAAACCGTTGCGAATCGCGGTGGTGTTCGTGTCGCCATTTTTCGGATTCGTATTCAAAACGCCGGGCGCGCGCGTCGTGCGGAAATTCCATGTCGAATCTTTTAACGTCGCGGCTTGTTTGTTCACATCTTGCGCGCCCGCTTTCAACGTCGCGCGATATTGTGCGTTGTACGCAAGCGGCTGTTTCGGAATGAATTGCAGACGCGCGCCATTCCACTGATAATCGCCCGCAACATTCGCGCCATTGGAGACCGCGACGACGCTGAAACGCGACTCGACGGACGCGCGGTCCATTTCGGTATTGAACGTCATGGAAATCGGTTCGCTCGCGCCCGCGTTTTGCGTACCACTTTCGGGATACGTCAAAATAATTTCGGGCGACGACGTTTTGAATTTCCAAGAATAGCCATTCATTTTCGCGCCGAGCATGTCAGTCAACGCGGCAACGTTCACGGTATATTCCGTCGCCACGCTCAAGTTTTGCGACGGCGTGAACGAATAGGTGGACGTGTTCAACCAAACGCCGCTGCCCGCGAGCGTCGGCGAAATGGTCAACGGCTGCGGCAAATCTTTTTGCGCGTCCACCGCAACGAGCGGCACGACAGGATGATTGAACTGGACAATAATTTTTGTCGCGTCTTGAGAAACCGCAATCTCCGTCGCGTCTTTCGCGGGCGAAGTGGAAATCACTTCGAGCGGCGCGTTGGAAATGTTCGCGGGAAACAACGCTGTCGTAGTGACGACTTGAGTCGTCGGCGTCGCCGTCGCTTGCGCGTGCGGTGATCGCTGCTGCGATGTTTGTTCTGCCGCAGACTGCGCGGCGTTTTCAATCTGCGCGCTTTGTACGTTGATGCTTTGTGGTGCACGGTTCTGTGGCGCCGCGCACGCGGCGATGAGCGCGAGAAATAAAATGATGGTGAGGTTGAGACGGGAGGTCATGGAAGAATCCTTTTTCGTAATCCGTATTTCGTGAAACGTCAAACGTAAAGCGTGAATCCGTTTTTAGATTGCCAACAATTCTTGTTTCCAAATAAAATGTGCTGCTTGATAAATTTTTGGTGCGGCAGGGTGCGCGAGGGGAAACCATTGCATCGCGTGACCCGAATTTGTATGAACAGTGATAGGTTTTCCATAGAAATTTACATCTGCGACAAGTTTTCGAGGCACATCACTCTTTGTTTCGACAAGATTTGTCATAACGCGCAATGCCGCATTACCGAGCGTGATAATTTTATCAGGGCGCGCGTTTTCGATTTCATTTACCAAGCGCGTTCGATGCGCTTGGATTGCCTCTTTGACGATTTCATCTTCAGACGGATGCATCAAAAGACTTGCTCTTGGCAGCCCCAGTTTTTTGGGCAACTTCGAGTAAGTGTCTTGAATTCGTTTTGCCAACTTGTCGCTGCATCTGTACGTGTCAAGACAATCACTCAGCCAAACATTCGCGCGGCTAGTACGAAAGGCATCAATCACCTGTTCATTCACCCATCTTCCTGAACTGCCATTTAACTCTTTCGCCAGCGCAACAGTGCCCCATTTGGGTTCAAAGCGAGCATAAATCATCCAATCATCAACATGCTCAAATTCTTTATCGCCATTCCAGAAAATTTCAGGTTCGTTATCAACCGCAATTGCGCGGATTGGCTTGAACGGTTCGGGAGGAGGAGGAGTCCAACGAACATGCAACGCGCTTGGATATGCGCCCAAAACATAAATTGGACGCCGCTCGCTGATGTGTGGCACACACGGCTTGACACGCCGCCCGAATGGAAAAATGTTATCTGCTTTCATTTTGTCGTCCTCATTCACCGAATCAAATTCGGCGTCTCAAAAAAGGTCAAATGCCTTTGGCATTAAAATCATCGGCAAAAAACAATCTTTCTTTGTCCTCTTTCGTTCCATCGTTTGCCGTTGTTTTCTAGACAACGGTCAACCAGAGTATAATCATTTGCGGAGGTGATTTTCATGCAACTCGAAGACTATTTCAATTTTCTTGCGCCCGATGACATTCGCGTACAAGGCACGCGTGTTGGCATCGAAACGATTCTGTACGATTACATTTATCGCGAGCGCACACCGCAAGAGATTGTCGAATCCTATCCGTCATTGAATTTGGAGCAAGTCCACGCCACCATCACGTACTATTTGCATAACAAAGAAAAAATTAACGCGTACTTGGCGAATTGGCTGGAAACCACGCATCGACGTTGGGAAGAACAAAATCGGAACCCATCGCCCGGTATCTTGCGCCTTCGCAAACTCATGGCAGAGCGCGACGCCGCAAAAGAATCGGCATGAGCATCAAATTCTTGCTCGATGAAAACGTGGATGACCTTTATCGCACGGGTCTTTTACGCCAGTTCCCCGATGCCGTAATTTGGCGCGTGGGTTCGCCAGCTGCGCCGCCGCTCAATACGCTTGACCCTGATATTCTCGATTGGTGTGAACAACATCGCTTTGTTCTGGTCACAAAAAATCGCGCCTCCATGCCCGTACACTTGCGAGACCATCTTGACGCGGGCAAGCATATTTTGGGAATCATTGTGCTGAATCCAAATCTCTCCATCGCCGACACGATGGATGAATTAGCATTGATTTTGGAAGCATCCAAACCCGACGAGTACGCTGACCAAATTCGATATCTGCCATTCAAGGGATGAATGTTTTCTAATCCCCAAAAACTCCACCTTCACCACCCGTCCCCCATCAAACGTCACCAACCCAGTATCCGCATTGCCCCAAACTGCCAACTGCTACCTGCTACTTGCTACCTGCCACCAACTCCGCCAACTCTCGCAAACTCCGCACCTCCACATCGGGCGTCGCTTCCGTCGGCGGCGTCGCACCCGCGCCTTGTTTATTCCAACGACGATTCACCCAAACCGTGTGCAAACCCATTTCTTTTGCAGGCGCGATGTCATGAAACAAACTTTGCGCGACGTGAAGCCATTCGTTTTTTGGAACGCCAACGCGTTTTTCCGCGATGCGAAAATTATTGAGCGATGGTTTGTACGAGCGACATTGTTCGGCAGTAATCACATCGTCAAACGCGACTTGCAACTTTTTCGCGGAATGGGCAAACAAATCATCGTCCACATTTGAAAGAATGACAAGTTTGTATTTTTTCTTTAGCGCAAACAACGCGTCCACCGTATCGGGAAACGGCTGCCAATGTTCGACGGATTGACCGAATGCGCTGATTTCCTCTTGCGTCGGCGTGAAATCCAATCGCTTGCCCATCGCGCGCAAAACATTTTCCAACACGGCGCGATATTTTTTGTACTCGCGTTCCTCCGCCGCTTCCAGTTCGCCAAACAATTCCAGTGCGTCGTCTTGCGAAATTTTTACCTGATGCGCGATGAACACGGGTTTCAGCGCGTTCAAAATTCCACTTTCCCAATCAATCAACGTCCCGTAACAATCAAACGTCAGCACGCGAAATTTGTTCCAGTTGAGCATATCGCATCCTCACATATCGCAAACCCTCATCACCCAATCACCTTGTCACCCAATCACCTAATCACCCTGTCACTGTTTCACCTTGGCACCCTGTCACCGTCTACTCACTCGCCACTTTCCATCGCCACTCGTCCTCCAACATCCCATACACCAATGTATCCCAATAGCGTCCTTTGAAAAATTCATCTTCGCGCAAATGTCCCTCTTGACGCATTCCTAACTTTTCCAACAGACGTACCGAATTGCTGTTGTTTGCAATGACGCGCGCTACCACGCGATGCAGACGCAGTTGTTCGAATGCAAATTTCAACATCGCCGTCGCCGCTTCCGTCGCGTAGCCGTTGTTCCATTCGCGCGGGTCCAGTTCATAGCCCAACTCGGCACTGTATGCTTTTACATTTGGTTTGCGAATACCCACGTTGCCGATCAATTTATTGCTGTTGGGCAAAACGATGGCGAGTTGAAATTTGATGCGCGGCGATTCTTGCTGCTGGTCAATGAATCGCTGCACGAACGCTTTCACATCTTGTTCGCTGCGATGTTCCCAGTCGTAAAATTCCAAATAGCGCGGGTCATTGTGGTACGCGTACACCGCGCGCCAATCTTCAGGCACAAATTCGCGCAGTACAAGACGTTCTGTTTGAAGAAGCATAACTATTGCACCACCGCACTATTGCACTATCGCACCAATCACGCGAAACCGCACCACATCACTCTCCACACGCGTTCCATCCATCGTTACTGCAATCGCTTGCGCCGTGTGTTCGCCCACTTGCAATTTCCACAGCACACGATACGGCACGCTTGTAAATTGTCCAATCGCGTTTCCGTCAATGAGCAACGTCACATTAGACAAACGTAATGCTTGATTCAACCGCGCGCTCACTTCAATCTTTTGCAAATCGGCAGGCAGCTGCGGACTAATTTCAAAAATCGAATTGTTTGCAGGCGAGACAATTTCCAACGCCTGACGTTTCACGTTTGACGTCTCACTCTTTGCCGTCTGTTGTCTGTCATCTGTGGTCTGCGCTCTGCCGAAACAATCCATCTCCGGCGCGAGCGTCAACTCTTTTTTCTTTGCCCAATCCATCGCGTCGGGTGGATACACGCGGAACACGCGCTCGATGCGCGGACCGCGACAGCCGTCCGCCCACAACAAATTGGTCGCCGCGTCCAATTCAAATTTTTGATACGCGTCGTCCGTACGTTTCGGTTCCGTGCCCTTGATAAAAACTTCGCGCCGCACGCGCGGACAATTTTCCGTTGGCAACAAGCCGGACGCGTCGCAAATTTCCATTTCCACAATGCCATCGGGACGCGCAAAATTTTTTTCAGGAACACCGCGCAGTGCCGCTTCCATAAAATCATGCCAAATCGGACCCGCGCCCGTGATGCCGCTCACGCGATACATTGGCGCATTGTCCGCGTTGCCTGCCCAAACACCAACCGCCAAATCGGGTGTATAGCCCATTGTCCAATTGTCGCGAAAATCCGTCGTCGTTCCCGTTTTCGCCGCTGCCGGACGCGACAAATTCAAAACGCTGTCTTCGCCAAACGCGGGAATGCGCGCGCTGTCGTCCGAGAGAATAGAAGTGATGAGATAAGCGACTTGGGGAGAAACAGATTGCGAATCTCCAGTCTCCAGTCTCCAATCCAATGAGATTGGAGATTGGAGACTGGAGACTGACAATATCGCGCGCGGCTCCACCCGCTTGCCCTCATTCGCAAACGCGGCGTACGCGGCAGTGAGTTCCAATAATTTTACTTCCCCCCCCCCCAACGTCAGCGCGAGACCAAAGCGGTCGGAATCGTCGAATGTTGTAATGCCCAACGCTTTCGCTGTGGCAATCATCGCGTCGAGCCCCACGTGGTCGAGCACTTTGACCGCAATCAAATTGTCCGATGTCGCCAACGCTGCGCGCAGCGATATGGGTCCATGCCATTGGCGGTCAAAATTTTGCGGCGCGTAGGGTTCATTCTCTTTGGTTTGAAATGTTGTGGGAACGTCGGTCAACACCGTCGCCGCCGTGTAGAGACGTTCCGGCGGAACGTCTCGTTGTCCAAACGCCGTTGCGTACGTAATCGGTTTAATCGAAGAACCCGGTTGGCGCAAAGACAACGCCACATTCACCGCGCCGTCAATGCTTTCATCAAAATAGTCCGCGCTGCCCACCATCGCGAGAATTTCGCCCGTTGCAGGTTCAATGGCGACGAGCGCGGCGTCGTTCAAATTGTAATCGGGCGCGTTTTCGTTGCGCGTGCGATTTTTCAATTCTGCAATGTGCCGCTTGACAATTTCTTCCGCGCGCTGCTGCAAATTCAAATCGAGCGTCGTCGTCACGCGCAGTCCGCCCGCGTTCACCGCCTCCGCGCCGTACTGCTGCTCCAACAAATTTCGCACATACGCGACAAAGTGCGGTGCGCGAATCAATTCGCGTTTGTCCGTCGCTTTGAAATGCAGTTCTTCATTTGCTGCCAGTTGCGCCTCGCTTGCGCTTATCAAGCCGTGCTTGAGCATCAAGTCCAAAACAATTTTTTGTCGCGCGCGCGCGGCATCGGGATTCACGTACGGGTCATACGCGTACGGCGATTGAATCATGCCCGCGAGCAGCGCGCTTTCCGCCAAATCCAAATCGCGCGCGGGTTTGCCAAAATAGGTGCGCGCCGCCGCTTCCGCCCCATACGCCAAATTTCCAAAATACACTTCGTTCAAATACATTTCCAAAATTTGGTCTTTGGAATAATTTTGTGAAATGCGTAACGCCAGCATCATCTCGCGCGCTTTGCGTGTGAGCGTGCGCGACTCTTGTTCCTCGCGCGATAACAGTACCAGCCGCGCCAATTGCTGTGTAATCGTGCTGCCGCCCGAAACAATTTGACCTTGCTGCGCGAATTGAAGCATTGCGCGCGCGACGCCAATCGCGTCCACGCCGGGATGTTCATAATAATTCGCATCCTCGACGGCGATGACGGCATTTTTGAAATGCGGCGCCAGTTCGCTCAGCGCAACGCGCGTGCGTCGTCCCGCGCGCGGGTCAAGAATTTCGTACAACAGTTTTCCATTGCGGTCCAAAATTTTTGTCGTGTCGGGAGACGTGCGCGTGAGCAGCGCGTCGGGCGCGGGCAAATCGCCAAACAAAAAAATCGCCAGCGCGACGATGCCGATTCCCATCAGCGCGAGGGGAATCAAAAACCAACGGCGGCGGATTTTACGATGCGAAATGTTTGCCATGTACGCACAAAAGGAGCGCGGTGTTCAATCTGAACACAGCACTCTCCTCCAAAATTAGGACGCAGAACGATTCAAAATAGTTCCGACAGACGTGACAAGTCTTGAGAGACCTGTCACGTCTCCAACCAGAGTATAATCCCCACATGCCTACCCCGCGCGCACAATTGCTCACCACAAAACTTTATGCGCCGCCACCGCGTCCCGCACTTGTCACGCGCCCGCGCCTCACCGACAAACTCGACGCCGCGCTCAAATTACAACACAAGCTCATTCTCATCTCTGCGCCCGCGGGCTTTGGTAAAACCACCATCATTAGCGAATGGCTGCAACAAGAACGAGGAGGGAGGAGAGTGGAGGGAGGTGCGCGTCCCTCCACTCTCCTCCCTCCACTCTCCACGTCCTGGCTCTCTCTCGACGCCGATGACAACGACCCCGCGCGTTTTCTCACCTATTTCATCGCGGCAATGGCGAAACTCGACCCCGGGCTTGAATCGCTGTTTGACTTGATTCAACTTTTGCAGACGCCGACGCTGCCGCCCGCTGAAACCATTTTATTACAAATTCTCAATACCTTTGCCGAACAAATTCCAACCGCGCAGTGTCTTGTTGTGTTGGACGATTTTCATGTTGTGGAACGCGCGGAACTGCACAACGCGCTCGCGTTTTTTCTACAGCACGCGCCGCCGAATTTATTGCTCGCCATCACCACACGCACCGACCCGGCGCTCCCGTTGGCGCGGCTGCGCGCGCGCGGACAATTGACGGAATTGCGCGCGTCCGATTTACGCTTCACCTCTGCCGAAGTTGCCGCGTTTCTCAAACAACTGATGAATTTGCAGCTCACCGCGCAGCAAATAAAACAACTCGAATCGCGCACCGAAGGTTGGATTGCAGGTCTGCAGCTCGCCGCGCTCTCGATGCAAAACGGCGGCGACATTGAAAATTTTTTGCGCGCGTTCACGGGCAGCCATCATTACATTGTTGATTATTTGGTTGAAGAAGTTTTACAAAATCAATCCGTCGAGCGTCAACACTTTTTGTTACAAACTTCCATTCTCGAACGCATGAATGGCGCGTTGTGCGATGCGGTGACGGGCGGTTCAAACGGACAAGCGACGTTGGAACAATTGGAACGCGCGAATTTATTTGTCACGCCGTTGGACGCGGCGCGCAATTGGTATCGCTATCATCATCTCTTTTCCGAATTGCTGCGGCATCGTTTTCAAGCGCAATTCAAACCCGCCGAACAATTTTTGTATCACACGCGCGCGAGCGATTGGTTCGAGCAGAATGGTTTGGAACGCGAAGCGATTCAACACGCGCTCCTCGCACAAGATTATGTGCACGCGGCAACATTGCTCGAGCGCATCACCGATACAATTCTCAATCAAGGCGAAACGGCGACGCTGCAAGGATGGATGGATGCTCTGCCTGAAACCGTTTTACGCGCAAGTCCGCGTTTGTGTTTGGCGCGCGCGAACGCGCATGTGATTGTCGGCGAAATTGATAGTGCGGAAACGTGGATTCGGGCGGCGGAATCTTCTGCACAATCATCGCCCGAACGCGTGTTGCTCTTGAGCAAAGTGGACGCGCTGCGCGCGGGTCTTGCGCTCTATCGCAATGATTTGCCGCGCACGATTGAACTCGCCCAACGCGCGCTGAAGACATTACCCATCGAAGAAGTACGCTTGCGCGGCGCAGTGATGTTTTATTTGGGACTCGCGTACGGATTCAGTGACCACATTGCCGAAGCATACGCGACGTTCACTGCGTCCGCGCGCGAAGCATTTCAAGCGTCCGATTGGCACACCGCGTTGATTGCGTTGCAAAATCAAGCGTGGGTTTTATTTCTGCAAGGCAAATTGCGTCAAGCCGCACAAATGTACAATCAAGCGCTCACGCTCGCCGTCGAACGCGGCGTCGCCCAAGTTCCCGCCGTCGGCGGTTTTCATTGGGAACTCGGACGCGTGTTGTACGAATGGAATGATTTGGCAGAAGCCGAACGCAAAATCGAAATCGGAATTGAAAATAGTACGCGCGGAAATTTGCCGCGCATGTTGCTTTTCAGTTGCGTGAACATGGCGCGCCTGAGACTCGCGCAAAAAAATTTCGCGGCGGCGGATGAATTGTTGACGCGCGCGCAATCGCTCGTCGAAAAATACAATTTGTCGTTACGGTATGCGGGAACGGTCACCGCCGAACGCGTGCGTTATTGGATGGCGATTCACGATTACGCGTCCGCGAACGCGTGGCTGCAAACGATGAACACGGGCGACGATATGCCGCGCGATTATTTGCACGAAGTTTTGCATCTCGCCATCGCGCGCGTCTTGCTCGCGCAAAACGAAACTGCGTCCGCGCTCGACCGCCTCGAACTTTTGAAACAAACCGCATTAGAAGTGGGACGCAACGGCACCGCGATTGAAGGTTTGATTTTGCAGGCGTTGGCGTTTCAACAGCAAGGCGCGCCAAACGACGCGCTGCGCGCGCTCGAACACGCGTTGACATTGGGCGAGCCCGAAGGGTACACGCGTTCGTTTCTCGACGAAGGCGAAGCGATGCAAAAATTACTCGCACAGCTTCACGCGCAATTGATTCACCGCGTTCAATCGGAAGAGGTCGCGCGGCGCGCAGCGTATTGCGAACGATTGCTCAATTCGTTTCCCCCCGCAACATCAACCGCTGCGTCTGCAATCCCACAACGCGCGGCGCGTCCCTTTGCTGCCACACTCGCCGAACCTCTCACCGAACGCGAACTTCAAGTGCTGCGCCTTCTCGCGCAAGGATACACCAATCAACAAATCAGCAATGCCCTCTTCATTTCTATCGGTACCACGAAAAAACACCTCAACAACATTTTCGGCAAATTGAGCGCCACCTCGCGCACTCAAGCCCTCCTCCGCGCCCGCGAGTTGGGCTTGCTAGAGTAGATCTCTCCTCTCTCTATCTCTAAAAAAATAAACCTCACCTACACCTTTCGGATGCCGACAAGATGGGGGGTTGAGGCGTATGCTGTTGTTGCGAGTGAGTTGAGGCAAAGCACATGACCGCAGCGTACGAAATCCGCTTTTTGGGCGAATTGCCTACCGATTGGGCAGACTGGTTCGATGGGACAACCCATTTGGTCGCGACGAATGGGGAAACCATTTTGCACGGCACGTTTGACCAAGCCGCACTGCACGGTGTTTTGCGGCGGCTGTGCGAATTGAACCTGACGCTCATTGCACTGCAGCGCACCGCGTCGCAAACAGCAACGTGTTAACGTCTTGCGCTTTTCTCGCTCGCTTGCCCAATCATTCATCTGCAAGTGGCACGTCCACAATTGAAATACAAGGAGGTCTGACATGCTTAACAAATTTTCGATTCTCGCAATCTTGGCGCTCGCGTTCCTTACCCTTACAACCACACACAGCGCGCACGCGGCGACCAACACATTTATTGTCACCAAAACTCAGGACGCGGCAGACGCGAATCCGGGCGACGGCAAATGCAAAAGCACAAGCGGCGGCTGCACGTTGCGCGCGGCGATTAACGAAGCCAACAGTAACGGCGATTCAAACGTGATTTATCTCAAACAAGGTTCGACCTATCAATTAAACAGCGCCGTCGCCATCGAGACAGACTTGACGATTCTCGGCGCGGGCGTGGACAGCACAACGATTCAAGGACCCGGACAAGCGAACCCGGATAACTTGTTTGAAATCACAGCGAACGCGGATGTGGTCATCATGGATGTTACGCTGCGAAATGGTGTGCAAGAAGAAGGTGGCGCGATTCGCGTGGGCAGCACATCTTCGCTTTGGCTCGAACATGTAACTTTACGCGACAACACCGCAACCGCAACCGGCGGCGCGCTGCACAATTCGGGTTCGCTCATCATTGCCGAAAGCACATTCAGCAACAATACGGTGAGTGGTAATGACGGCGGCGCGATTTACAACGTAGGCACATTGGAATTGTATCGCAGCACACTCAACAACAATCAAGCCGCGCGGCACGGTGGCGCACTCGCTAACAGTGGCACAGCGAATGTAGTGGACAGCACACTCGGCAGCAATCAAGCAAATAATTTTGGCGGCGCGATTTTCAATTTCCCGAACAAAGAAATCAATCTGCACAACACGACGATTGTGTTCAACACAGCCGATGCAAATAACGATAACGTCGGCGACGGCGGCGGCATCTACAACAATGGCGGCACGTTCCACACCATGAACAGCATGATTGTGTACAACAAAATTGAGAACGGCTTGATTGATGTGAACGACGATTGCGGCGGCACGATTACGTCCGAGGGATACAACGTGTTGCATGACGCCAACACTTGCACATTCAATCAGGCAGAACCCAACAGTGTGACTGATGGTTCGCCTTCGCTCGGCTCTTTGCAAGACAATGGTGGACGCACCAAAACCTACGCGTTGAACGCGGGCAGTCTCGGCATTGACTTGGGCAATCCGAATCGCTGCAACGACCCGCAGAACAATGAAATTCCGTTTGACCAACGCGGCTATGCGCGTTCGGTGGATGGCAACGGCGGCGGCGGAGCATACTGCGATATTGGCAGCTATGAATTCAATTCACCCGACCCATGCCAATTCAAACCCAACGCGGCGACACTCGCAACACCCGCAAATAATTCGTCGAGCAAAAAACGCGTCTGGTTAGTCACATGGTCAAGCGCACAGTGCGCGGATTCGTATCAAGTGACGATTAAGCAAGATTCAAAAAACGGAACAACGGCAGACCAAATGAGCGGACTCGAGGCAACCCATTATCTCACCAAGAAATTGGCGAAAGGTCACACGTACTATCTGCGCCTCGAAGCATGTAACACACATGGCTGCACCAAAGCGCCGTGGAGCAAATTCACGATTCAATAATTTGAAAACACGCGAGGCAGATGTGAAAGAAACCATCTGCCTCGCACAATGCAAGAAAGTTGAATTTCGATGAAACAACACATACGCATATTTTCACGCTGGAGCATTTTGTTCGCCGCGTTCACGCTTTTACTTGTACTGCCCATTTCCAATGCGTTCGCGGCGACAGGCGCAACCATCACCGTCACTACCAACCTCGACGAATTTGACCGCACGGGAACGGGACAAGGTTGTTCGCTGCGCGAAGCAATTCAAGCAGCAGAAGATGACCAAGCGTTCGGCGGTTGCCCAAGAGGGAATGGCGACGACACGATTCTTTTGCAAGCGACTACGTATCAAATCACGCGCGACTTTGACCCGTATGGCGATTCCGGTTCATTTTGGATTGCGACGAATGTTGCTTTGCAGGGCGCGTGGAACGGCACAACCATTTTGGACGGTGGCGGCAACGCAATTCAAGACCCGGTGATTTCGGTGGGGATTGGTTACAAGCTCACCCTCAACAAACTCGTCATTCAAAATGGCGCATCCGACCATCACGGCGGCGGCATCGAAATTAGTCCCGAAGCGCAAGTCACCATCAACAACAGCACCATTCGCAACAATCGCACGAGCAGCAGCGGCGGCGGCATTTATAATCAAGGCATCTTGAAACTCAACCATGTGATTGTCCGAAACAATCGCGCGAACGGTCCCGGCGGCGGCATTGCAAATGTTACGTATGACGATTCTCCTGCCGCGACCGCGCGTTTAAAAGACAGCACCGTCAACGACAATGATTCCGACAGTCAAGGCGGCGGTATTTTCAACCAAGACGCAACGCTCACCCTCATCAACAGCACGATTGACAAAAACAGCGCGAGCGCGAACGGCGGCGGCATTTGGAACGACAGCATCGCCGTTTTGCGTTACAGCACCATCAGCAACAATTCCGCCCACGCGGGCGGCGGCGGCATCGAAACGTATGAACTGTTGACCGTCGTAAATTCAACCATCAGCAGCAATCGCGCGCGTTACAACGGCGGCGGCATCAGCAATTACGGCGTAGCAGAATTTTACAGTTCGACGATTGCGTTCAATGTCGCGGATGCAGATTGGGATAACAACAACGATGGCGGCGGCGGCATTTATAGTTCGAACGTAACTGCGGTTGTACGCAATACCATCATCGCCGACAATCGCAATCTCGATTCACTACTTGGCGAACACAAGGACGATTGCAAAGGTGATTTGCAGCTCGAGTATTACAACTTGCTCGAATCCACCGACGGCTGCACGCTGCACATTCAGCAAACAAACAATCTCTTGTTTCAAGACCCAAAACTCGAAGCATTGGCGGACAATGGTGGTGCAACCAAAACACACGCGCTAAAATCCAACAGCCCCGCGATTGACGAAGCGCATCCGAACGGTTGCCAAGATACCAACGCAAGCAATTTGACCGCCGACCAACGCGGTTACGTCCGTGCGGTGAATGGTGACAATCTCGGCAATCCGCGCTGCGACATTGGTGCGTATGAATACATTTCGTTTCCCTTGCCAATTGTGACGGTCACACCGCCCACAGCGACGGCGACCAAAACAGCATCGCCGACTGCAACAAAAACGGCAACACCCGCCGCGACCAACACACCGCCGAATGGTCAATGCAATACGAAACCCAACGCGCCCACACTGCAATCGCCCGCGAACGGCGCGGTTGTCACCACGCCCAAAGTGAAACTCGATTGGGCAAACGTGAATTGCGCGACCAAATATAAAGTGCGCGTGCGGATAGATTCCAAGCAAGGCATTGTCGTCACAAGAAAAACACTCACACAATACAAAACGCAAGCGTTGGAAACAGGACACACGTATTTTGGAAAATTGCTCGCGTGCAACACACACGGCTGCAACGCAACAAAATTCAAATTCAGCGTACAATAAAAAAAATGCAGCATAGCCCTTTGTGGGCGCCGAACGCGCACAGTGCGCGCACAAGGCGCTATGCTGCACAGATATAAATACACCATGTCACTCACACTCGTAATCAAACTCTTGCTTGTTCACATTGCGCGCGCTGATTTCGCATCCTCTCTCCCAACCAAATTCACATCCGCTTCACACTTGCCGCGTTAAATGAGCGCGGAGGTAAAAAATGTCACACAGTACGACTATGCAATCTGAACCACAAACAATCCGTCGCGAAATTCCCACGCTGCCCTCGCCCCATCTTTTGGGCTGGCTGGGCGAATTTCGCAACGATCCACTTGCCGTAATGCTGCGCGCGCAACAAGCCGGTGACGTGGTGCGAATGCGTTTGGGGCCGCGCCATGTCTATTTCGTCAATCATCCCGCGTACATCCAACACATTCTGCAGGACCATCATCGCAATTTCAGTAAAGATACGCGCGTGATGCAGTTGCTCAAATATGCGTCGGGCGAAAATATCTTTACAGGCGAAGGTGAGTTCTGGCTCCAACGCCGTCGCTTGATGCAGCCGATGTTCCATCGCAAGATCATCGAATCGTTCGGCGATGTCATGACGCAAACCGCAAATGAAATGTTGGCAGAATGGCAAACCGCGCCCAAAAATCAACCGTTGCGAATGGATCAAGAAATGACGCGCGTGACCTTGAAAATTGTCGGGCGCGCGTTGTTCAGTGTGGACTTGACCGGAGAGACGCGCACGTTGGGCGAAATGTTTGCTCGCGCCAACGACGATTTAATTTATCGCATCCAGCACCCGTTTTATCCGCCGCCATTCGTGCCAACCCCGCGCAATCGCCGCGCCAACGTCGCGCGCCGCACAACGCAACAAATAATTTTGCGGCTGATTCGTGAGCGCATGGCATCGGGGGAAAACAAAAACGATTTATTGTCATTGCTCATGTCCATGCGCGATGAGGAAACAGGCGAAGGTTTGAGCGAACAAGAATTGTATCGCGAAACATTGGTCATGTTATTTGCGGGACACGAGACGACATCCAATGCGTTGACGTGGGCGTGGTATTACTTGTCACAAAATCCGCAGACGGAATCAACACTGCACGCGGAACTCGCGGCAGTGTTGCACGGACGCGCGCCGATAATGCAAGATGTTCCGCAATTGGTGTACACCCGCCGCGTGTTGGATGAAACGATGCGCCTTGCGCCGCCCGCGTGGATCATGTCGCGCTTGAGTTTGTGCGACGAAACGTTAGGTGAATATGCCCTCCCCGCGCGTGCGCCCGTTGTGCTTTCGCCGTATTCCATGCATCGCCACCCGCGCTATTGGAAAAATCCCGCCGCGTTCGACCCCGAACGGTTCGCACCGGAAAATTTAGGCAAGCAGCCGCGTTTCGTGTACATGCCGTTCGGCGGCGGACCACGTTTGTGCATCGGACAACCGTTTGCGTTAGCCGAAGCGACGTTGCTGCTCGCCGCGATTGCCCAACGCTACACGTTGCGCCTCGTTCCAAATACACGCGTCGAGGACGCGCCGATGATTACACTGCGCGTTAAAAATGGATTGCCGATGCAGTTGACGCGACGGTAAATCAAAACAAACCTCCGCTGACAATAAGAGGAATTCGGACTGACAGCTGAGATTTTTATTTCTGCGGAACATTCATTCCCCGCGCATCGTCTTTTCCTCAATATCATGTAGAATTTGTTACGCTCTCTTTAGGAACTGACCATGCCAAAACTTTTTCTCGGCGCTGCCCTGCTCTTTTTGCTCGCCGCGTGCAACGCATTCCCCGCCGCGAATCCAACGCCATTTATCATCGTCGTCACTGCCACACCGGAGGCGACCCGCGCGCCCGTCGTCACTTTTTTTACGCCAACGCCCTCGCCTACCGCGCGCGCCACACAAGCCGCCGCGAATGAAACGCCGCGCGCGTCCGATAGCGCGACATTGAATCTGAAACCAACCGATGTGAAATATGTGCGCGCGAAACAGGACATCAACATTCGCAAAGGACCCGGCACAAATTTTGAAATTGTTGGTGGTGTGTATGCAGGACAGACCGCGCAAGTGACGGGCTACAAAAGCGCGGACGATGGCTGGTGGCGCGTCGTGTGTCCGATTGACGGCGTCACCGCTTGTTGGGTATCCGCCGATCCCGCGTTGACGGAGGAAACGGACGCGCCGAATGTTTCGCCTACGAAAAGCGCAGATGCGACTGTCGAAACATTCACACGTCAGCTCGCGGCTGCCTTTCAATCGAAAAACTATGACGCATTGCGTCAAATGATGGGCGACCCATTCACCATCGGCTATTGGCGTTCGGAAGGCACCACGCCGACGCGCGACGAGGCACTCGCGCAAATAAAGAAATGGGTCGAACCTGCGAACGAAATCGTGATTGATGTTGCCGGCAAGACCGATCAAACCAAATTGCTGGACGGGACGAATCCGTTGCACATGTGGGGTCCGAATGTTTCGGTGGCGCATTCCGTATATGTGACAGGCCTCGCTGACAAGAGCGAAGCGCTGTTGATCATTGCCAAACGCGCGGATGGCTCGCTCTATTGGTACGGAATGTTGTACGCGGGGAATGGGGGCTTTGCGCATTGAAACGCCGAACAAAAGAGTCAAATGCGGCAAGCGTACTGTAGCGCAAACGGATCAAATTGCGTTACTATACATGGCAAATTCCAAGAAATTCTCGGGGAGTTGAGATGTGCGACCCGCACACCCACGCCAAATGAAAATGTGGGTGACGGTAAGACAAATTTGAAATTTGTCGTACATTTTCAAGAGAGGCAGCCATGGCATCTCAAAATCGCGGACGAATCATTTGGGGTTTGCTTTTGGTTTTTTTTGGGCTCTATCTCCTTGCCGTACAATTTTTTCCCGCACTGCGGGGGTTCGCCATCAACCAAGACACGTGGCCCCTGCTCATTGTCGCGCTTGGCGTCGCGTTTTTGTTGGTTGCCCTTTTGGCGTGGCGACCTGTCTGGATGATTCCCGCTGCTATCGTCGGTGGAATTGGCGCGATCTTGTTTTGGCAAAATCTCACGGGCAATTGGACGAGTTGGGCGTATCTGTGGACTTGGATTCCGGGCTTGATCGGAATTGGCGTCGCGCTGATGTATTTGATGCAAGGGAATTTGCGTCAGGCGATTGTTCAGGGCGGCGCGTTGATCTTGCTCAGTCTTGCCGCGTTCCTGCTCGTCGGTTCTTTTTATGGCGCAATTGGGATGTACGCGCAGTACTGGCCCCTCTTGTTGATCCTGCTCGGCGTGATCGTTTTGGCGCAAGCATTTTGGCGACGCGCGTAACGTACAAGACCCGTAGAGTTTTCAAATTGTTGTTTTACTTTTCATGCTCACGTACCCACAATCCAACCACGTCGCATAGAACGGTCTCGTAAAACCCTTCGGGTCTCGCACGCGCTTGAAACCTTGCGACTCTCCCCACGTAGAACAGGGCAGAAGGAGAAACAAATCATGACTGCTGGAACTCGCGCCACGCCAATTCTGTTTGCTCCGTTCGTGTGGTTGTGGCAACTGGTAACATTCATCTTGGGGTTGACCGGACGATTGCTCGCCGTCGTGGTTGGTTTTTTGCTCTTGAGCGTTGGCTTGCTGCTGACCTTAACGCTGGTCGGCGCGATCATTGGCATACCTGTTTTGATTGTGGGGTTCGCGTTGGTCGTGCGCGGCTTGTTCTGAGCAACCCACCAAGCTTGTTTTGCAAAAGATTCGTGGGTTGTGCTACACCAACGCGAAAAGGAAACGGGACAATGTTGCGAGGCATCGTCCCGTTTCTAGTTCTCACCCAACGCCAACTCCAGCTGCCACGTTCCCTCCTCTTGGACCAAATTATGCACGCCCACACCGAGCAAACGCACTGCACGCGTCGAATCCCAATGCTGTTGCAATAATTCGCGCGCGTGTTTGCGAATGGTCGCTTCGTCCGCCATCGGAACGCGTAAAGTGACTTGACGCGTAATCGTCGTGAAATCTTCGTACCGCAATTTCAAAACAATCGTCCGCGCCTTCAGCTTTTCCTCTGCCAACTCGCGCGCCACACGCGCGCTCATCTCGTCGAGATATTTTTCCAAAACATCGCGCGCGCGAATATCACGCTCGAAAGTATTTTCTTGGCTGATACTTTTCGTCGCGCGATCGGTGACAATCGGCGAATCGTCCACCCCGCGCGCCGCGTCTGCCAAATAGGCGCCGTGTTTCCCAAATTCTGCGCGCAATTCGTCCGCGTTCACGCGCGCCAAATCGCCAATCGTCTCCACATTCCATTTCGTTTTCAATTTCGCCCGCGTTACCTGTCCCGCCCCGGGAATTTTCCTGACGGGAAGCGGCGCGAGAAATTTTTCCTCATCGCCATTGGCAATCACGATAAAGCCGCGCGGTTTCACTGTATTGCACGCAATTTTGGAAACGAGTTTATTCGACGCGACGGCAATCGTACAAGACAATCGCAATTCGTCGTGAATCCGTCGTTGAATTTCGCGCGCCACTTCCACTCCATCGCGCTCGGCTTTAATTTCCAAATACGCTTCGTCAATCGAAACTTGCTCGACCAACGGAGACATTTCGCGCAACAAATTCATCACGCGCGCGGAATGTTCGGAATAAATTTTGTGGCGCACGGGTACGATGATGGCTTGCGGACACAACCGTTTCGCCTCGCGCAAACCCATCGCACTGTGAACGCCAAACTTGCGCGCCTCGTACGAACACGTCGCCACCACGCCGCGCGTATTTATATCTCCCATCGCGACAATGAGCGGTTTGTCGCGCAGCGCGGGATTCAGCAGCATTTCGACGGTCGCATAAAACGCGTCGAGGTCGAGGTGTAGAATTTTGCCCAAAAGGATTTTCCCGCCGATCTTTGTTATCCAACGCGTAACGACGAATCTACCCGAATCATGTCATTCCGAACGGAGTGAGGAATCTCATTAGCGTTATTCGCGTAATTCGTGGATTGAAATTGGATAAACGACAACGAACGATATTTATTATAGCCCAAATGCCCTTAGCAACTAGGCAAAATTGTATCGCTCCGCGCGCCTGATTTTCCGATATAATACCTGTCATCATGTCGGATTCTAATCCATCTTCCAATACTCCATCTTCATCCAATTCTGTCGGTGGAATCAACGTCAGCGGCGGCAATTTCAACGTCGGCGGCGATGTTGTCGGCGGCGACAAATACGTTATCGCGGCGGAACTCGCCTATGACGTGCGCGGCTGCGAAAATCCGTATCTCGGTCTCGCCGCGTTCACCTACAACGAACGCGCCGAATACGCGGGACGCGAAAAAGTAATTGCGGAAACGTTTGCGAAAATCACCGCGCCAGCATCACCCGTCGCGCTCTTGTTCGTCACAGGCGCGAGCGGGAGTGGTAAATCGTCGTTCGCTCAAGCGGGTCTGCTCCCCGCGCTCGAAACATTTTACGAAAATTTCGCTGTCAAGCGCGCGGTCATGCGTCCCGCGGGGGACCCGCTCGCCGCGTTGAATGATGCGATGTGGCGCCAGTTACAGCTCAAGACCTTCGAGGTTTCGGCGAACTCGTTCGCAAAAAAACCTCGAAGGTCTCTTCCAAGACAATCCCCCCAATCAAATCAACCTCCTCATCCTCGACCAATTCGAAGAATTTTTTACGCAATCGCCGCAAGCCGCGCGCGAACAATTTTTCGCGTGGCTGGTAAATCTGCCGCCATTCGCCAAAACGCGCACGCACATCATTGCGACCATGCGCGCGGACTATTTGCCCGAACTGTTCAATCATTCCGCGCTATATGACATTGCCAAACGCGGGGTGGACTTGCGCGCGATGAACGCGACAGAATTGAACGCGGCGATTCAACAACCACTGCGCGCGTCACCTTACGCAAAAGAAAAACGTTTTGACCCCGCGCTCGTGGACAAACTCGCGGAGGATGCCGCACAAGACGCCGCGTATCTACCGCTGCTCCAAGTGACGCTCCAAGAATTGTGGCGCAAAGGTTTTCTCAAACTTGAAGCATATACAAATCTCACCGACGCCATCGAACAGCGCGCGGACCAGGTGTTGGAGTTCAGCGATTTTGACGACGCGGTGCCCGACGAAAAACGTGAACCTGCACAACAGACCGCGCGGCTGAATCTCTTGCTCGACCTCGTGGACGTTTCCGCCGACGATGACATTCACCGAGATGTGCGAAAGCAGCTCGCGAAGACGGAACTGACGCGCGGCGAAATCACGCGCACGCGTTGGGTGGACGAACTCGCCGCCGCGCGTTTGTTGCGCATCCAGAATCAAGACCGCGCGCCGAGGCATTGGAACAAGCCAAGCGCGAAGCAGATATGCGCGCACAGGAACAGCTGAATGCAAATGCGCGCTTACGTCAACGCAATCTGTTTCTCGCGGGTGCGTTCGTCCTGGCATTGGTTGCGGTAGGCGCGGCAGTTTTCTTTCTTACACAATCGAACGAGCAACGGGACGCGGCGAATCAGGCAAACGCAGCATCACAAGCCGCGAACGCAACTGCCCAAGCGGAAGCAAAACGCGCAGATGATCAAGCAAAAATTAGCGATTCACGAGCCCTCGCCGCACAGTCCATTTCCAAGCACGATGAAGACTTGCCGCTCTCATATTTGTTGGGCATCGCGGCGTTCAAAAAGAGCGATACAGCAGAAGCGCGCACTAACTTGTTCAATCTCCGCTACGAAGACTCGCACCCTAGAACCTTTTTGCGGGCGGAATATGCACAATATATCAAGCGCGATGCGGCGGCGTACGATAACGAGTATGCCAAAAATCCGACGTGTTCCGATTTGCCCATCGAGCCGTTAGTCACGCCGACGCCCAGTCCGACGCCGTGAAGGGGAAGATTGCCAGTGGATTATGCGTTGACATACAACGCGAGCGGATAAGCGGATGGGGGTGCGCGCTATCTGTTCATTCGCTAGTCGCGTCCCCTGCATCGTGGTGTATAATCGAACGGCAAGGAGGCGTAAATGAGTGCTGAAGCGAATGTCGTCGTTCAAACGATTGTTTCCGAACTTGCCGAGTTGCCTGACGAAAAAATCGTCGAGGTCTTGGACTTTGTTCGCTTTTTGCGTGTGCGGTATCGCATCAATGCAAAACGATATGCCCCGCGAACGGTGAATGAAGAACAATGGGCGCGGCTCTATGCTGAAAGTGCGGAAGAAGATGTACAACTGGCAGAAGCAGGCATTGCCGACTATGACGCGCGCTTGAAGCAAGAGGACGCCGATGCAAAAGGGTGAAATTTATTTGGCGAATTTGAATCCCGTTGTGGGTTCAGAACAAGCAGGACTGCGCCCCGTTGTCATTGTTCAAAATTCTTTATTGAATCGAGTTGCCCGAACCGTCGTAGTCATTCCTTTTACGACCAACTTGAAACGGGCGGAATTGCCAAGTGGACTGCTTGTTACTGCCGGTGCAGGCGGATTAAAACAAGACTCGGTTGCATTGTGTAATCAGATTCGTGTCTTGGACAAATCGCGTTTGACAAATCATCTCGGAAAACTGGATGACGAATGGATGGAAAAGATTCAAGATACGTTGGCATTTGTTCTGGATATGTAGTCATATCGCACAAAATCAAACAGCGAAGCAACTCGAGTGCTCCGCTGTTTTTTTTGCCCTTGTCGGTTGTTTGGAATGCGAGAGACTTACACGGTTATTGTTCGCTCTACGTTTCGTTTTGCAACGCATACAAAATCGCCCGCCCACGTTTCCCCACTCTTTCCAAAATCCCAATTTGGCGCATCACATACGTCATGCTTTGCGCGCGGGAATAATGTCCGCCCAATGTGCGCGCGAGGTCGCGGTTGGTGAATGGCGTCGGGAGATTGCTGGGCAGAAACGCGCGGAGGTCGTCAAGCGATGTGATTACGCGCGAGTCAACGACTTGGAGCAAACGATGGTCGTGACGGTCCCAATCGCGCGGGAAACGCGTCCGCTTGGCGGGTTTCTCGCCCGCGCCGCGCACGCGCCGAATTTCCTCTTCGTGAATTAACAAAATTTCGAGCGAAAAATTGGGATGGTCGAGCAACGCGGGGATGGAAACGAGTTCGTCGAAAATATCTTCGAACGTTCCGCGTTTTGGAGAACGCCGCCGCGAAATTTCGGTGATGCCGTCAGCGGCGACGCGCACGAGCCATTTTTCGGCGGCGATAGGATGGACAAGCCGCAAGCGATGCTGCTCAAGCAATTTGGGCAGTTTTTTTTTCAGCGCGAAAAAATTGCGCGTTTGAATTTCAATGAGCAAATCGCCGCGCACAAGATCAATGTGAAATCCTTCCAACGGCACTTCGATTTTATCGCCGCGCCGCGCGTACCATTTTTTCAGCGCAGCATGGAGTGAGCGTTCTTGCAAGAGACCAATGGTGCGCGGGGAATTTTTGATTTCTGATTTTTGATTTTTGATTTTTGATTTGGGTCTCGCGTTTTTCGTTTGTCGTTTCACTCTTTTGCGCCTTCACCAAAGGAAGCCGTTACTATTTCTCGTTACGCAGCCATAGTAACGTATGATGAACGCTACCGCCGCATCTTTAACGAATGAATTCGTCACTACGCCCGCGCGCGCAAGGCACAATCAATCACCCAATCACCAATCTCCAATCTCCAGTCTCTAATCCCCTTTGAACATCGGCGCGCGCTTTTCAATCCACGCGCTCAGCCCCTCTTGTCCGTCGTGCGAAGCGAACGTCGTAAGAATGGCGTCCACTTCCATCCGCAGCGCTGCGTCGAGCGACGCGTCCGCGCCGGCATCCAACAAATGTTTTTGTGTGGCGACGGCGAGCGGTCCGCGCGTTTTTATTTTTTCCGCAAGCTGCAACACGGCTGTGTCCAACGCGTCGCGCGGCACAACGCGATTGACCAAACCCATCGCGTGCGCCCTATTCGCATCCACCGGCTCGCCCGTCAACATCATTTCTTTCGCGCGCGCCATGCCAATCAAACGCGGGAGCAAATGTGTCATGCCGCTGGTCGTCGTGAGACCGATGCCCACTTCGGGAAATCCAATGTGCGCGTCGTTACTCGCCACGCGCACATCGCACGCACACGCGATTTCCATTCCGCCGCCGAGACAATAGCCCTGCACCGCCGCAATCGAAACCGCGTCAATATTTTGCAGCGCGCGCGTAATGTCCTGAATGTCGCTGACAAAATCACGATATTCGACGAGCGTGCAATTTTTCTCGACGCGAATGTCCGCGCCCGAACAAAAATTGGCGCCCGCGCCGCGCAAAATGACCACGCGCGTTTGTCCATCGCGCGCCGCGTCGCGCAGCACGCGTTTCAGTTCGCGCACCATTTCTTGTGTCAACGCATTCATCACGCGCGGGCGATTGAATGTAAGCGTGAGGATTTGATTTGTGGATTCAACAATCAAGTCGAACATGAGAGTGGAAAAATGACGCGTGACGGGACACACCACCGCTTACCGGTCACCGGTCACGGATAAGTTTTCACAACGCGGCTCGTTTTGCCTTCGGTGCGCGGGAGTGTGCCGTGCGGGACGAGTTCAATCGCCGCGCGAAAATTGAGGCGTTCCTGGAGCGTGCGCACGAGCAGCGCGTTGAGATGGGACACATTGTCTTGCGCGGCGGTCGGCGCGAGTTCGACGCGCAGCGGGAGTTGATTGTACGGCGGCGGCGTGTCGAGGACGACTTGAAATTCGCCGGACAATTCGGGAAACGACGCCAACACTTCGGCGATGGCAGTCGGAAACACATTGACGCCGCGCACATGCACCATGTCGTCACTGCGTCCCAACACGCGAAACCGAAAACCGGTGCGCCCGCACGCGCACGGTTCCGCCGAAACAATTTCCGCCGCGTCGTGCGAACGATACCGTATCAACGGTTGTGCCGCGCGCGTTAGATTTGTGTACACCAATTCGCCGCGCGCGCCCGTTTCGATTGCGAGGGGTTTTAACGTCGCGGGGTCAATCAATTCGACGAGCAGCGCGCCCTGCCCGTGAAAATGCAAACCGTCGCGCCTTTCACATTCCGCGCCAAAAATCGAAAGCACGTCCGCCATGCCGTAATTGGCATCCATCGCGCGCAAATTCCATGTGCGTTCGATGGCGCCGCGCACGTTCGGATTTTGCAAGCCGGGTTCGCCGCCAAAAAATCCCTTGCGTAGTCCGAGTTCGTGCGGCTCGATGTGGAGTTCGCTCCGTACAATGTCCGCGAGATGCACGAGATACGAGGGCGTGGACGAAATCGCGTGGATGCCCAAATCGCGGATGGTGCGCAGCAAAACGTGAGTGTTGCCGACGCCAAATGGAATCACCGTCGCGCCCGCGCGTTCGAGCGAAAGATGGTCGGTCACGCCGCCTGCCCACATTTGGTAATTCAAACAATGCACTACACGGTCGCCGCGCTGCAACCCCGCGCCCACATACGCGCGCGCGCCGCACTCGTGCGTGGTTTCAATGTCGCGCGCGGTAAGCGCAATATACAACGGGCGTCCGGTCGTTCCCGACGTTTTGTGTACGCGCGAAACGTTTTCGATGGGCGCGGCGAGATAATTGCCGAACGGCGGATGCGTTTCCTGACTCGCGCGCAGTTCATCTTTTTCGGTAAAGGGAAGCGTTGCCAATTCCGCGCGCGTTATAGTTTTTTGTGCGCCGCGAAATTTTTCTTGATAAAACGCGCTGTGCGTCATCAGATACGCGAATTGATTTGCCAACGCGTTTTCCTCACGCGCCGCGAGTTCAGCACAAGAGAGCGTTTCGATTTCACGATTCCACATCATACTCGCCGTGCTACAGCTCCATCAGCGCCAACGGAATTTCCATTTCGGTCGCGGTCAAGCCGCCGTGATGTCCGAAAAATTTTTGTACAAATTTATCTTGTTCGTACCACCACACGCAATTTTCGGGATGCGGCAGAATCACTAGATTGCCCAGCCGCGCGAGCAATTCCGCACTGACCGGCAAATTGCCGAAATACCCCGCACGCAGCAAATCGTCAGTCTTGACCACGTCCGCGTAACCTTGCAGTTCGTTGGTCAAAAAGTGGAATGCCTCATCCAGATACTCGTCGCGCACGTACAAGAACGGGTCGCGCGGTGAACCGGCGGGCACCAACACATCGCCTGCCGCGTCCGTACGAAGCATCGGCACAATTTTTTGCAGCGCGCGGTCCGTGTTGAGATAGCGCGTGTTTTGAGGCGTGACCGCCATGTGCCCGTGGTCCGCATACATGACAAACAAGGCGCGCATGTTCAAATTTTTCAATTCAGACATGAACCATTTTTCCATCGCGTGAGCGAATGTGTTGATTTGCGCGCGCGTTTCCGGAGAGTACGGTCCGTGATTGTGACACATGGTATCCACATCGCCATAATAGAAACAGAGATAGGTTGGACCGTGCGCGCGTTTCGCCTGAGACGCGATGTGCAAAATGCCCTCTGTGCCAGTCAGGAATGGACACAGCTCCGCGCCGCGCATGACGACGTTCGAATACGTTGAGGGTGTGAACGCGCGTGTACCAAAGACAAAACTGTTGATGCCCTGTGCGGCAAGCGTCTCGTAAAGTGTGACCTTTGGATACAACATGGTCGGGTCAATCGCCGTCGGGCGCAGCGTGTCACGTTCCATCGTCCCTGCAAAGGAAAACAACAACGGCGTAATCACCGCGTCGAGTTTGGGTTCATAGTACTGCCACTCGTACACGCCGCTTTGTCCGACGGGCAGTCCCGTATGAATGCACGTCACATGCGCGGCGGTAGTCGAAGGAAACTGCGCGGTGATTTTGCTAACGCGTCCATTTTGCGTGAGCCGTTTCAAAAACGGATTTTCATCCGCGTACATTTGAAACAATTCCCAGCCGAGCGAGTCAACAAAAAACGAAAACACAATATCGTACTGCTTGGCGTAATCGCGCGGATGCCCTTGCTCCGACAATACATCGGCGGCGAACGCGGGCTTGCCCTGTCCCGTCAACCAGTATTGAATCGTCGCGGGCAAATCGGCAAACGAATGTCCGTCGTAGCGGGGTGAAATAAAAGAGGGATGCAGATTCATACAACGTTCAACGTCAAACGCAGCGCGCTCATGGCATCCGAAAATGCTTGCGCGCCGAGATAACCGTGTACCATACCGGGATACAGCCGCGCTTGCACCGGCACCTCCGCCGCGCGCAGTTTTTCGGCATACGCTAACGCTTCGTCGCGCAAAGGGTCGTATTCGGCGGCGAGAATGAATGCGGGCGGCAAATTGCTCAAGGTGTCCGCGCGCAGCGGTGACGCGTAGGGATTCGCTCCTTCGCGCGGGTCATTCAGATAATGCCCCCAAAACCACCGCATGCCCGCGCGCGTCAGACCATAGCCCTCTGCATTGTCCTGATACGAACGCGTTTCAAAATTATAGTCGAGCACCGGCACCCACAACACTTGGAGCGCGATGCGCGGACCGCGACGGTCGCGCGCAATCAATGCCGCACTCGCTGCGAGTCCGCCCCCCGCGCTCATTCCCGCCACCGCGAGCCGTGACGCGTCCGCGCCGATTTCTGCGGCGTGTTCGCTCACCCACCGCGTCGCCGCATACGCGTCTTCGCACGCCGCCGGAAATTTGTATTCGGGCGCGTGATGATAATTGACCGAAACGACGAGGCATTGGGACGCATTCGCCCATTGCCGAGCCACCGCGTCCGTCGTTTCCAGATTGCCCAGCACAAACCCGCCGCCGTGAAAAAACACGACGACGGGCAGCTGGGACTTGGCGTTTGGATAATACAAACGCGCGTCCACCATGCCGTACATGCCCGCAAATTGCGCGTCACGAATGCGCACCACCGGCTCGCGCGGCAAATTTGCGCTGAGCCGAATGGACTGCGCGCGCGCGTCGGCGACGGACAATTCTTCTACATTGCGCGCGCCTTGCGCGGCGCGGTCGTCCAGAAATTTTTGGGCATCCGGTGCAAGTGGCATGGGAACTATTCCTTTGGAATTAATTTCAACGACGCGGAATTCATGCAATAGCGCAAACCGGTTGGCGCGGGACCATCGTCAAAGACGTGACCGAGATGCGCGTCACATTTGGCACAGTGCGTTTCCACGCGCACCATCCCGTACGAATAATCGCGCTCTTCTTCGATGGATTCATCGCCGAGCGGCGCGTAAAACGAGGGCCACCCGGTCCCCGATTCAAATTTGGTCTCGGACGAGAATAACGGATTGCCGCAGCAAACGCAAACGTATGTGCCCGGCGTTTTCGATTTGTTGTAGATTCCCGTGAACGCGCGTTCGGTGCCATGTTCGCGAGTGATGCGGTACTGTTCGGGCGTGAGCTGTTGACGCCATTCGGCATCAGATTTCTTGATTTTTTCAGTCATGGTAACACCTCCAACTCTTTGTGTTTCCAGTTCTTACAAAAGTGTGAACGGATTCTTGTGCGTTTCAAACATTTTCGCACGTCAGGGGACAGACGCGTACGTCAATTTGCCACTGCCGTTCGCAAACGTAATGGTCAAACGGTCCGCGCGTTTTTCGTACAGCTGCGCGTTTTGCAGCGCGGTCAGATAGACAGTTTCAAAATTCATCGCGTTTTCATCCGCGCACGCGCGTTCGGTCATCACCAATTCACCGATTTTCAAAATTTCGCCCTGCGTTTGATACGCGCCGCTGTACAAATTGCAACCCGAATTGCCGCTCACATGCCCATCGTTTGAAAATTCCAACGTGACCTGCATTCCTGTCACCGGCGTTTGCGTCGCGCCGCTTTGTGCGAGCGAAAGCAGATTCCACTTGGTATTCGCCAGCGCAGGTGCGGCAGGCGTTGGCGACGCGCACGCGGAAACTATCAATATGCACAGCGCGCCGAGCAAAAATCGGACTCGCATTCGCATTCACTCCTTGCTTGATTGTACAGGTATTAACGTTTTGCAAGAGCGCTTTGTTCTGCGCGTCAAGAGAGAAACGCAAACATCAAGCCCGTCCACGCGAACCACGCGCTGAGCGCCAGCGCGGCGAAGGCTAACAATGAAAAATACGCGCGCAGCCAAACGCTCCAATAGCCGCGCTGCCATGCGACGACGATGCCGAGTGTGTACGCCACCGCGCCCAGCGCGAACACAAAAGGCAGAATGTAAATGCTTGTCCACACGCGCGGCGCGCCCACCAGCAGCCCGACTATATTTTCATTTTGCAGTGCCATAACCAAAACGAGCACAAACACAATGACAAAAAATGCGGGCGCAAGCAGCGAAAGCAGCGCGGCAAGCCAAGGCAGCGCGCGGGCGAGCCGCGCCGCTTCGGACGGAAGATGCCGAGAACGCCGCACGAGCCACGCGAGCGGCGCAATTAACCACACCGAGAGCAAAATCACACTCCACACCAACGGTACAATAAAGTAGGCGAGGTTGCCTTGAAGCATCGCAAACTGCATTTTGCCAATGCCCGGCGCGAGAACGTAATTCGACGGCGTGATGAAATTGACGCGCGTCGCGTCAGCGGCAATGCACTGTGCGTTCGGCGCGCGTTCGGGATTTTCGACAAACGCCGCAATGATTTCCAACGGGCAATCGCCGTTTGTCATTGCGCCGTGTCCGTACGCGGGAAATTCATACACATAGCTCGGCGTAATGTTTTCTGCCGCCGCGCTGCCGTTCGGCGGCGGTGTGATGGGGTCCAAGTCACCGGAGAAAATCAGTGTCGGCACATTTGCTTTCACCGGTTCGTCCGCCGCCGCGCCCAATTGCGGCACGTTCCATTTTTGGCACAACTGAATGAACGCGGCAGTGTCGCGCGTTTGTGCGCGCGCGATGTGCACGTCCACGCCCGCGAGCGCCAAATCCGTTAGCACAAAGTCCACATCTTCCGCGCACATGACGGAATAGTACATTCCGCTCGCAAAGGTGCGGTCAAACAGCAGCACGGGATAGAACGCTTCAATCAAGGTGTAGCGTCCCGCGCGCGCGTCGTAAAGCATTTGCGGGAGCGCGGGGACCAATTCCGTATTGTAAATGAATTGAAACAGGATATCCATGTAATCGTCGCCGTTGATGACGGCGTTGTACGTTTTGCCTTCCGCGCCCGGCGGAGGATCGCGGTCGGTCAGCGGGATGCGCGCGGGCGATTGATTGAGCGCGTCCACCTGCGCGTAAAAAACCTGTTTCAAATTCGGATACGCGCGGTTACAGTCCGCGTCGGCGGCACAGCGCGTAAACAATTCCTCGAACGCGCGATTTTGGGAAACGGCGATTTGTGAGTTGGGATTGATTTGGGCGGGCACCACCGCGTCCAGAACCACACTGCGAAACGTTTCCGGCGTTTCGCGCAAGCCGTGCAGCGCGAGCAACGTCCCATACGACACGCCGTAAAAATCAAATTTTTCGTACCCCAGCGCGCGGCGCACATCCTCAATATCGCGCGCGTTTTCAAAACTGTTGTACGCGTCGAGATGAATTCCTTCGCGCGCCAAACGGTCGCGGCATTGCAGCGCGGCTTGTTCTTGTTGGCGCAGTGATTCTTCGGGTGCAAGCTCTTGCTCAATCGTTTGCAGCGTCAGCGCGAGTTCTTCGGGACATGTGAGCGCGGGCTGCGCGTACAACGTGCCGCGTTGGTCATACAACACAATATCGCGTTCCGCGCGCAGCGTTTCAATGGCAGGAAAATTGCCGTTTTGAAAAAACGACGCATAGCTGTCGAGCGTACTGCCGCCGGGTCCGCCTTGCGCGACGACAAAAGCATCGCGCGTGGGGGAACGGTTGGGGCTCGGCAAAATCGCGACCGCAAGCCGAAGCTGCGCGCCATCGAGCGCGGCGTGATATTCGGGCACGCGGACGTAACCGCATTCGTACTCGGCGCCGGAAATCTTGAAGGTCGCGCACGCGACGCGTTCAAAATTCTCGCGCTGCGCGTGCGTGGGGACGGCGGCAAGACTCGCCGCCGCGCCAACCCAAACCAACGCGGCACAAACAAACACGACGCGGAGATTCAAAATCTTTTTTCGCAACAATTGGGATGAGGATTGCACGACACGACCATTCACGATTCCGTTTTGGAAAACGAATTTCTTTTGCGTTCGGCGCGCACCGCGCGGAGGGTCGTGCCAAATAGGGTAATCACGGTAAGCGGAAGAATAAAAAACAAAACGGCGGCTTGGTACAAACTCAAAATGCTCGGCTGCGTCGCGGCGAGAATCACATACGTGGTGTACAAGAAATAAAACATCAAAAATAGTCCCCCCTCCCAGCGCGCAATCAAACGCCCCGTGAAAAAAATCGGCAGGCACGCGATGGACACACCAATCATCACTGGCAAATCAAAGCTCACCGCGCTCGCGGGCACAGGCAAACCATTCGGCGCGACGACGGCGGCAACGCCCAACACCAAAAGAATGTTGGAAAGATTACTGCCAATCGCATTCCCGACGGCAATGTCGCGTTCCTTTCGCAAACTCGCCACCACGGACGCGGCAACTTCGGGCAGGGATGTTCCAATCGCCACAATCGTCAGACCGATAATCAATTCACTGACGCCGAACGCGCGCGCAATGCTCGTTACGCTTTCTACCAACCACTGCGCGCCGAGAATCAACGCACCGAGACCGACGACCAACAGTGTAACATTGCGCGCGTGGTCTTGCAGGCGGGCGCGCGGTTTTTCCACATACATCGCATCGTACTGTTGCTGCACCGAACGTTTTTCCCCGCGACTGTAAAAAATCAAATAGGTCGTGTACAGCAACATGCCTACGCACAACAACACACCGTCGGTCTGCGAAATCACGCCGTCGAGCGCCATCACATACATTGCAATTGAGCTCGCGAGCATGACGGGCACATCAAAACGAATCAACTGCCCCGCGACGACGAGCGGCACCAACGCGGAGGAAATGCCGAGCAGGAAAAGAATATTGAAAATGTTACTGCCGATGACATTGCCGACGGCGAGCGCCGTTTGTCCACTGCGCGCCGAAGAAATACTCACCGCGAGTTCGGGCGCGCTCGTACAGTACGCCACAATCGTCAAGCCGACGAGCAGGGAGGGAATGCCCAACGCAACGGCGATACGCGCCGCGCCGCGCACCAACATTTCCGCGCCGCCTGCCAAAAAAGCCAAGCCGAGGAGAAAAAAGAAAATCGTCGCGAGCGACATGGTTAGCGAAACATTACGTGAGCGAATTCCACCACAACGACAGACCGATGGCGGCAAACAATAACAGCGCGGCGAACGCGGTGACATACGCGGTCAGTTCCGCTTGTTCCAATTTGAGCACGAGATTGAGTCCGAGGTCGCTGTAAATTTTTTCCAGTTCGCCCGCGCTCGCCGCGTAAAAATATTCGCCCGTCGTTTCCGCCGCAATCGCGCGCAAGGTCTCTTCATCCAATTCCGCGCGAAAACCGTTTCCGCCAAACGTTGCGCCGCCCAAACCGCCGGGAATTAGAGCTCCCTCGCGCGAACCAATGCCGACCGTGTACACACGGACGCCGCGTTCCGCTGCCAACTTGGCTGCCTCGAGCGGGTCACGCCCGTTACGATTCTGTCCATCGGTCAAGAGCACAACAATCGCGGGAATAAAAGTTCCGGGCGCAACGGGCGGCAGCAGCAATTCCTGTTCCTCATCGAGTGCCGAATTGATATTCGGCGGGGGCGCCTCACGTCCTGCCAACGCGATGGCATCAAGTGAAGTGATGATGCCTTCGCCAATCGCGGTGCCGCGCTGCAAAAAGAGTGTGTTGAGGGCGGCGTTCAAGTCCCCCGTTTTCGCAGTGGGCATTTGCACAATCGCGGCGCTGCCGCCAAAGGCGACGATTCCGATTTCTGCACCGCCACTGCGTTTTTCGATAAACGCGCGCGCGGCTTGCCGCGCGGCTTCAAACCGATTGGGCTGGATGTCGGGGGCGCGCATACTCAACGACGCGTCGAGCGCAAGAATGATGATGCCCTCTTGTTTCGGCGTGCGCACCTGCGCGTACGGACGCGCGAGCGCAATAAACATGGCGGTCAGCGCGATGAAAAACAACGCGGGCGGAATGTAACGCCGCCAGCGCGCGCGGGGGTCCAGCGCGGGTTTTATCAGCGCGAGACTCGCATACCGCAGCGCGGCTTGATGTCGTCGCCGCTGCATCCAAACATACAAACCAATCAGCAGGGGGACCGACGCAAGCAACCACAAAGCAGGCGCCCACAGGAATTGCATGGCAGACCTTTCCGGCGCAGAGCGAAAAAAAACCTCAAGCCATTATACATGACTTGAGGCAGAGGAGAACCAAGAAAAATTTTACGCAACCGCGTTTTGAATTTCGCGCAGGGCAGATTTTTCCGCGTCGTTCACCAGCGTTCCGCCGATGCCCATGAATCCGCCTTCCGTCGCCGCGTTCGCCACATTGTCGGCGGCATCCACGAGCAAATTTTTGTACGCCGCGATTTCGTCCGGTGAACCTTTTGCCGAGAGGATGGCAACCGCTTGCTTGATGTCCGCGAGCATTTTCGCTTTTGCCTGTTCCATGTCTTGCGCGCCCGCCGTGCTTGCCTGCGTTTCCTCTTGCATTTTGGTCTGCTGTGCCTTTATGTTTTCTTCCGAAAACAACGCGCCGAGCAGCGAATCCGGCGCCGCATCTTTTGCCGCTTGCATAGCAGTTTCCACACCTGCCATCATTTCTTTGACCAGACCGATGGGTCCCGAAAGCGACGCGCCCATGACGTACATGGAAACCAGCATTGGCGCCGCCATCATTTTTTCAATTTCGTCTTGCGTAAAATCGCCCAGCGCACTCATCCCGCATTCTCCTTGATTTATTTGATGCTGATATGTTTAATCCAACCCGCGCGCTCCATCCTGTCAGCCACCCACGCACCGACGAGGACACTCGCGGTCCCGACCACGACACCGACGGGAATCATCAGGAGCGTGTTTTGGATGGGCCACCACGGATAACGCGTGAGATACCACGCCCACAAAAATTCGGTTGCGTAAAAGACGAGGACAAAGACGGGTCCGAACCACACAAGCCATTTCAAGCCACGTCCAAACCGCATGAAAGCAACGTCGAGCAGCAGCGCGCTGACCAACCCCATAATCGGCAAACTCGCCGCGCGCGGAAAACCGAAACTCTTGACGATAAACGCAACCAATGCCGCGAGGATGAATCCGAGCAGCACGGTAAAGGTTGCTACGCCCGCGCGATTCGTGACGCGTTGCGCGACGACCAACAATGCGGGTCCAAACAACAGCGCGAGAATGGGATAGACGGAACCGTCGAACCGCAAGCGGTCATAAATCACATAGCGGTCCATCGAAATGGCCGAAAGCAAAAACGCGAGGTAACTGAAACAGAGTACCAAGCCCAACGCGGGAAAATTGAGCCGTTCCCAAAACCACAGCGGCTTGCCGTTCGCGCGCGTCGGAATGGGCACCTCGCGCAGGACAAACAACACCGCGCCGCCAAGCGTGCCCAATGCGCCGAGCAGTCCGAGAAAATGCGGCGGACTCCACAGCACGACATCGCCTTCCACATGTCCGATGGTGTTGTGCCACCAATCGTCATACGCGGCAGATGCGAACATGACCACCATGCCCACAATCGAAATCCAAATGCCGAGCGGCGCTTGCAAAAAGCCGAGCTGCAACATGCTCGGATCGCGAAGGCGGCGCGACGCCGTGACGAGAATTGCAACTGCCATCGCCATCGAAAGCGAAATGCCGCCGTACATCAAATCATGCGGTGGAATGAAAAAGGTATCTCTCCCCCACGACGCGTGCCACGCGCCATCCCACAACAAACCGATAAACGAGCACAAGCCCGAAATGACAAATGCCCAACTTGCGAGCGAAAGTCCCCAGACGCGCCGCCAAATAATGCTTTCGCCCCACTGCATCGCCGTAGCGACCATTGCCGTCATCTGCAACCTCCTACTGAGTTCAACATCGGCACGCGCCAGTATAACTCAAAAATGTATAAATGAATATTTATGCTTGCTTACAACAAACGCGGCGCCAATTTCTTGACGTCGCGTTGCCGAGTCTTTTGTCTGTCGAAAAAAAAGCGTGCTTTGCTCGTGCATCCCTAACGAACTTGTTGCAAGTGCGTGGTGAGACGAATTTCAAAAGTTCTTGCGTCTCAACGTCACAGAACTTTTGGATGCGCTAGGGTGGAAATTGGGTCACACGCTCTGACAAGCGATTCGCACAGGTAAATGAGTGCAGCCAGGTTCCCGCCGGAAAATTTGCCGTGCCGCTGGCATTTCCGCAGACTGCGCTCACCGTCCACGCGTACGTGCCGGGCGAGAAGGAACCATACAGCGAATCGCCGCCGCCAAAACATTTCTGCCCGATGCCGGTATTTTTGATTTCGTAGCAGAGAGTACCGCCCGTGTTGTTTCGGACATAGACGGTGGCACTGCTCGGAATTGGAGTCCGGGTGCGCGTTGGTACGGCGGTCGCAACCGTCTTGCAATTTATTTTGACCTTGCTCGCACTTTTGGACACGAGTTCCAATTTACACGCGACTCCTGACGCGGTGGACGCCAGCACTTTGAGTTTTTGTCCGCCGGAAAGTGTCCGTTTGAGTTTCGCGGCGGTTGAATTCAAGATGGCTACGCTTGAACCGGATTCCAATTGAGCAAACCCTGATTCCTGCGTACTTGTCGGTGTTGCCGTTTCGGTTTCAGTTGCAGTCGCCGTTGCAGTCGCCGTTTCCGTCGGCGTCGGCGTGAACGCCGCACATGCGACACGGATTTGGGTAGAGATATTTTTGGGGACAGACAGGTTGCAGTTTTTTGCTTTGACTATCAATTGGTCGCCGCCGTTGAGGGTGAGTTGCGCGTCGGTGTCTGCTGTCACGGATTCGGAATTGCCAAGCATGAGCAATGCAAATGCGCCGACGACGATGAGAGCTAACATCGTCACGCGCAGCCAAACTATTTTGTTGTGTGAGGTACGAGCCTGCATGAGTGTTCTCCTTGTTTCAAAATAGGTGCGCCAAACTAAAAATAAGAAAAATACTCGCGGATGTTTCCTCCTTTTTCCGGATAGAGTGGGATTTCGCTCACGCGTCGTCTTGTTCAGACGGTGCGAGCGAGTCTATCGCATCCCGAATGAGCGCAACCGTGCCGCGCGTGCCGTCCACCACCACGTGTTGTCCGTCGCGCAAAATGTGCGTCGCATTCTGAATTGCCATGACCGCCGGAATTCCGTACTCGCGCGCCACAATCGCGCCGTGCGAAAGAATTCCGCCAACCTGCGTAACAATGCCGCCCGCGATGGCGAATAACGGCGTCCACACCGGATTCGTCAACGGCGCGACCAAGATTTCGCCGCGTTTTAATTTATCAAATTCGTGCGGTCCGCGAATTACGCGCACGATGCCTTGCGCGATACCGGGGCTGCCCGCGATGCCGCGCAATTCGTCCCCGCTTGTGTGTTCCGGCGCGCGCGCGGTTTCGACCGCGAGGCCGTCGCGCACGATGGGGGGGGGTGTGAGCTGCGCGTTGCGTTCAAACTCGACGCGCCGCTGTTGCACCCGCGTTTGCATCGGACGCGGCGTTTCGGCGAGTGTTTGCATTTCGTCCAGTGTCAAAAAGAAAACGTCGTCGCTCGCCCCAAGTAAATTTTGCGCCTGCCAGCGCGCGCCCAGCTCCAACAGCGCGCGGCGAAACGGCGGGAACAAGCGCGTAAGTTCAAAGTGCATCGTGTCGCGTTCGCGTGTGTGGGTTTGCGTGTTTTTCAAGACCCAATGAAAGAGCGGCGCGACGGCGACGCGTCCGCGCAGGTCGCGCTGAACGTGTGCGTCCACCTCGCGCGCCAATTCCTCGCGTTCGCGCACAAGGCGCGCTTGCTGTGCCAGCGGGTTGGCGCGTTCGTCCATTTCAAAATAACCGCGCACGAATTGCAGCACCGGCGTCGGGTCCTGACTCCACGTCGGATACAAAATATCCATCTTTACTTCGCGGTGTCCGTACTGTTCCAAAAACGCGTCGAGCTCTGCCAAAAAAATTCTGCCGTTGCCGTCGGCTTGCAATTGTTCGCGCACATGTTCCGCCGGAGTGGTTTGTAAAATTTCGCGCACACGCGGGCTGCGTTTCGCTTCCTGCGCGAGTTTCCACAGTTGAATATTGGTCTGCATCGTGATGTTGCCCGTCACACCGCTGATGAGTTTTGCGCGCACCTGTTCGGTGTCATCGCCATAGTAGCGTTCCAAAAGCGTGCCGAGCATTTGATACGTGATGCCGATGAGCGCAATCATCAAAAAGTCGTAATTCAACAGTTTGCTCGCGTGTCCAAAAACCAACTCGCGCACGTGCGTGACGATGGCGCGCTCCGAGAGTGTTTCAAAAGGCAGGGCGCTGAATGTATCAATCGCCGCGCGATATTCCGCAAGGAGTGACGGCAGTTGTTTGGGAAACCCTGTCATGAAATTCAACAAGCGCGCGACCATGCCCAAAAACGCGGGCGACGTTTCGGTGGGGAGTTTCCGTGCGTGCTTGCCAAAGGGGTTGACGATTTGGGTGACGAGCGCGGTTTGGACGGGCGGCGATAACGGGGCGAGCGCCGCTTGAATATATTCGCGATGAAAATACGGTTGGTTGTAAAAAACGCCGACGGCGGGAATGTCGCGGGGGGGGGTGAACCCCAATGTTTCAAACGTGAACGCGAGCATGGATTCAAACAACGGCGCAATGACCGAAAGGAACGCGGGCGAAAGCGGGTCGGGAAAAATCTCCACAAACATTGTGCGGTTGTATTCGCCGGCATGAGGTTCGGAGGTCGGCGGCTGGGGCATCGAAAATTGGTCTTGCGTTTCCGCATTCCTTTTTATGTCGCTCCCTGTCCCTTGCCCCCTATCCTCTATTTCCTGCAATGTCGTTATCGGACGCGCTTGGAGCATAGAAAAATTCTCGCGCGCGAACGCCCATTCAATATCCATCGGACGCGCATAATTCTGCTGGACACGTGCGCCAATTTCAATCAATGCGCGCACCTGTTCGTCATTCAAACTTGGGATTTCTTGTTTTGCGCGCGGCACGGCAACCTCGCGCGTCCCCCCCCCCTCCGCATATTCGATAGCGATTTCTTTGCGCGCAATTTCGCGTTCGAGAATTTCGCCGTCCTGTTTTACAATCCACGTATCGGGCGTGACCAGTCCCGAAACAATTGCTTCACCCAGACCCCAACTCGCGTTCAACACCATTTCGTCGCGTTGATGGTTGACCGGATTCGCCGTAAATAAAATTCCCGCGACCTCGCTTTCAATCATCGCCTGCACAACCACCGCGAGCGCCACTTGGTCTTGCGCGTAACCTTGCGTTTGGCGATACATCACGGCGCGCGCGGTCCATAGAGACGCCCAACATTTTTTTACATGTTCCAGCAGCGCGTCGCCGCCGCGAATGTTGAGATACGTGTCCTGCTGTCCCGCGAACGAAGCGTCGGGCATGTCTTCGGCAGTGGCGGAGGAACGAACGGCGACGGGAAGGAATGAGGAATGAGGGATGAGGGATGAGTAAATTTGTTTTTGCAATGCCGCATACGCGTCGAGTATTTGTTGTGCGATTTCTGGCGGCATCGGCTGCGCGATGAGAAATTCGCGAAGGCGCGCGGTTTTCAGTTCTATATCGTCCGCATCGTCCATACGCGTTTCGTTCAAAATTTGCGCGAGGGTTGCTTGCGCGTGCGCGGTAAATTCGCGATACGCCTCCGCGCTCACACAAAAGCCCGGCGGCACGGGCAAACCTGCGCGCGTCATTTCGCCGAGGTTCGCGCCTTTGCCACCGACGAGCGCAATGTCCCGCGCGGTGATTGCTTCAAAGGTGTAAATGAGACGATTCATTTCTCTGTCCAGTAGAACATTGTCCGAGTGCCATTTCCATACACGACGCCGCCAATTTCCGCCGCATTATAGCGCGCCATCACACGTTGTACAGTTTCGCTACCGGGGACCACTCTCCAGATGAAGCACATGCAAAAAGCGATGAATGATAGGCGCAAACGCAATGCCGATGACGCCGATAAAGACCAGTCCCGATACGAGCGCATAGGCAGCAGTAAAAATTTTCGCTGCCGTCGTTGCAAATGGAAAAGCCGGTCCCATGTCACTCACAATCAGCGCCGCATTGTACAAAGCATCCTCCCACGACAAAGCGGCAAGATAGCGATAGCCAAGCGCGCCAATGCCGAGCCATAAAAAAACTACGCCAAAGGCGATGGAAAAAAAGCGCATCACGCGCACCACAAACACGCGCCGCGAAGCAAGGGGCTCATTTTTGTTTTCAAACATGCATCCGTTCCGTATTGGGATAGATTAGAATTATAGTCTATTTCAGCCAATCCGAACGAGTATGAAATTTTTCTCGCACTCGATGAGTTGCATGGATACGTTTGGCGCACTTGCCAAGCGGCAACGCGTGGCATAGAATCTTGACGTGTCGTCGGCTCGTCCCACTCTGAAAAACAAAAAACGCGTGGTGACGCGAAAACCGCGCGTTACACCGCGCCGCGCGCGCGAACGCCGCGCCGCGTATCGCACACCGCGCTGGAAAATCCCAAACGTCACGCCAATTGGTTCTGACGAACCCGTGAGCAAAACATTGCCGCTCGCGGTGAAACGCATTGCGGAAACACTGCACCCCGAAAAAATTATTTTGTTCGGCTCGTACGCGTACGGGAATCCGACGCCCGACAGCGATGTGGATTTGTTGGTGGTGATGCAAAATCAAAAAAGCCATCGCGAAAATTATTTAGCAGTTTCCGAATGTCTCATCCCGCGCCCGTTCGGGGTTGATATTGTTTTGAGAACACCACAACAGATGCGCTCGGCATTGGCAAATGGAGATTTCTTGATTCAAGAAATCTCGGAACGGGGCAAAACGCTGTATGAGCAAGCCACATAGTTTTCTCGACTTGGTCGCGCGGGCAGAAGACGATTACACGATTGCAGTTTCTTCGCTACGCCGCAAAACACCATTGACGTACCCAAGTACGTTTCACGCGCAACAGTGCGCGGAAAAATATCTCAAGGCGATGATTGTTGCGCGCAACAGTGCGCGGAAAAATATCTCAAGGCGATGATTGTTGCGCGCAACAGTGCGCGGAAAAATATCTCAAGGCGATGATTGTTGCGCGCAACAAACGCTTTTCACTTGTTCACGATTTAGTCAAGCTCAATGCCGAGTGCGAAAGCGCAGGAATTTTTACCGGGTTTTCGAATGCTGATTTAGCCATTCTTTCTGAATACGCGGTAAAAACGCGTTACGCAGGCGATGAACCAACACTTGAAGAAGCGCAGGAGGTTTTGGGAATTGCGAAAGGAATACGAAAATTCGCGCGAAAATTTTTGGGGCTGAAATAAAAAATTCGTTACGAATCCTCGTAACGAATTTTTTATTTCACTTTACCACCACATTCATCAACCGCCCCGGCACATACACCACGCTCGCAATCGTTTTTCCCTCAATCCACTTTTTTACGCTCGCGTCGTCGAACGCTTTTTGTTTCGCGTCCTCTTCACTCACACCAACGGGCAGTTCGATTTTGCCGCGCACTTTGCCGTTCACTTGAACGACCAATGTGAACATTTCTTCTTTTGCCGCGTCCGCGTCGTATACGGGATACTTTTGTTGATGAATGCTGTACGTGCCGCCCAAGCGCGCCCAGATTTCTTCTGCCATGAACGGCGCGATCGGCGCCATCATCAACAGTAATGTTTTCATCGCTTCGCCCCACACCGCGTCGGGATACATTGCCGTATCTTTTGCTTTGACCAACACATTCGTCAATGTCATCAACGACGAGATGACTGTATTGAATGCAAACGCGTTAATGTCATCTTCCACTTTTTTCAATGTTTGATGCAGCGCGCGGCGCAGCAATTTGATTTGTTCCTCATTCGCTTGCGGCAAATTTTCGCGCGCGGGTTCCAAAAACAAATTCCATACGCGCGTCAGCCAGCGATGCGTGCCTGCCAAACCATCGGTCTGCCACGGCGTCGCCGTTGAAAAATCACTGATGAACATTTCGTACGCGCGCAGCGCATCCGCGCCAAACTGCGCGACCATTTCGTCGGGCGTAATAACATTGCCTTTGGACTTGGACATTTTTTCGTACTTGCCGTTATTCATCTGCGGCGACAAAATCATGCCCTGATTTCTGAGACGCATGAACGGTTCGATGAATGCAATGATGCCCAAGTCGTACAACACTTTGGTCCAAAAACGCGCGTACAACAAATGCATAACCGCGTGTTCCGCGCCGCCGACATACGTATCAACGGGCAGCCAGTAATTCACCTCTTTTGTTTGAAATGGTTCTTGGTCATTATGCGGGTCGGTGAAACGCATAAAGTACCACGACGAACACGCGAATGTTCCCATCGTATCGGTTTCACGTCGTCCGCGCGTGCCGTCGGGCATCGTCACATTCACAAATTCGGGAATGGTTGCCAATGGCGATTCGCCCGTCGCGGTCGGCTCGTACGAATCCACATTCGGCAACTCGACAGGCAAATCTTTTTCGTCAACCGCGACTTCGCCCTCGTCAGTATGAATAATCGGAATCGGCGTGCCCCAATAACGTTGGCGGCTGATGCCCCAGTCGCGGAATTTGTAGTTGATACGTTTTGCGCCATAACCTTTTTCTTGCAACCACCGCGTTACTTGCTCCACCGCTACATCCGCGTTCGTTCCATCAAAAATTCCCGAATTGACCATCACCCCTTCGTGCGGATACGCTTGCTCCATTTTTTCCGCGTCCAATGTTTCGCCTGCGGGTTGAATCACGACGCGTATCGGCAAATTGAATTTGCGCGCGAATTCAAAATCGCGCTGGTCATGCGCGGGCACGCACATAATTGCGCCCGTGCCATAGTCCATCATCACGTAATCGCCAACCCAAAGCGGCAGACGTTCGCCGTTCACCGGATTCGTCGCGTACGCGCCAAGGAACACGCCCGTTTTGTCTTTGCCCTCTTCTGCGCGCTCGACCTGGGTTTTCGATTTCGCTTCTTTCACATACTGATTCACGCGCGCTTTATGTTCCGGTGTCACCAATTTTTCGACGTACGGATGCTCGGGCGCCAACACTCCGAACGTCGCGCCCCACAACGTGTCGGGACGCGTGGTAAATACGCGCAACGGACCCGCATCGGTTTGGAAATCCACTTCCGCGCCAACGCTTTTGCCAATCCAATTTCTTTGCATCAGCTTGATGTGTTCGGGCCAATCAATCGTGTCCAAATCCGCAATCAAGCGCTCGCTGTATTCGGTGATGCGAAAGAACCACTGCTGCAAAACTTTTTTCTCGACCAACGCGCCGCTGCGCCAGCCGCGCCCGTCAACGACTTCTTCATTCGCCAACACCGTTTTGTCAACGGGGTCCCAATTCACGACGGACGGTTTGCGATACGCCAACCGAAAATTGGACAAAAATTGCGTGCGCTGTTTCTTGTCGAACGCGTTCCATTCGTCCGCGCTTGTTTGTACGCGCGCGTTCGGAATGTCGCGCGTGCCTTTTTCACTCAACTCTTTTTCCAATTCCGCAATCGGGCGCGCGCGATTTTCGCGCGGGTCGTACCACGCGTGGTACAGCTTCAAAAAAATCCACTGCGTCCATTTGTAGTATTCGGGCGTGGATGAATTGATTTCGCGCGACCAATCGAATGAAATCCCAATCAAGCGAAATTGACGTTTGTAATTCGCCGCGTACTGCGCGATCAATTTCGCGGGATTTGTTTTCATTTTGATTGCCGCGTTTTCCGCAGGCAAACCAAACGCGTCCCAACCCATCGGATGCAAAACGTTATAGCCCTTCATCCGAAAATAACGCGACATCACATCCGTCGGCACGTAATTGCGACAATGCCCTACGCTCAAGCCGTCGCCCGACGGATAGGGAAAGAAATCCAAGATATACGCTTTGGGTCGTTCGTCGGCGGGCGCGGTTTTGTACAATTCATCCGCTTCCCATTTTTGCATCCAACCCGCTTCAAAATCTTGCGGAACGTATTTTGGGGATTGGGTGATTGGGTGATTGGGTGATTCGGTTAGTACTTGTGTATGCGTTTCCATGTTTCACGCTCCGATTTTTTCTTTTGAATTCAGGCGTTCAATTAACTCGCCAATGTTTTTCCAACTGTATGCAACTTCCGTCACCTTCATTTCATCCACATCATAACTTTTTTCGCCAACGAGCTCGCCGCCCAGGCGTTCATAGAACGCGCGGACGGGATTCTCCTTGATAGTCCACAACATCAATGCCGTTTTGCCGCGTCGTTTCATTTCACCTGCCATCGCTGCGAATAGTTTCGAGCCGATCCCTTGACGTTGATATTCGGGCAACACAGGCAACGCGACGAGTTCACATTCCCACGCTTCAAAATCTTGACGCTCCGCTTGCCCCAACGCGTAACCGATGATTTCATTCACGTTGGTTTTTGCAACAATCAACGAGTCATGTGAGGCATCGCTCATCAAGTCGCGCCAATCTTGGGTTTGTTCCACTTCCGTCATTTGTTCAAAATACGCTGGCGGAAAAAAATTCTTGTACGCGGTGCGATAGCTCGTGATTTGCACATGCGCGATGCCCGCACTGTCGTTTATGTTTGCGGGGCGAATTTCGATTTCCATTTTCTTTCGGGCGAATAGAATTCGCAGCAACACATTGCAAATTCGACCTCCGTCGAATGGGCAGGGTTTGAGTCAACGCAGGTTGACTTGGCTAGGCGTTGCGGAAGAGAATGGCAACACATTGCAAATTCGACCTCCGTCGAATGGGCAGGGTTTGAGTCAACGCAGGTTGACTTGGCTAGGCGTTGCGGAAGAGAATGGCAACACATTGCAAATTCGACCTCCG
>JAKOPZ010000086.1 GCA_029778615.1 Chloroflexota bacterium
CTTGTGGACATCAATGCCACAGCAGCGTTCATACACGACTTCCATCTTGCACCTCCGCAGAATCTCACACGTTCCATCTGCAAAGTGTCCCCTGTTCAAGAATCTCCCTTGCGTGCTCAAGTCGTGCAATCGGGCAACAGACTGTGGTGCCGCAGGACACTCGGATCAAACTCCTCTACGGACTCGTGGCACCAATCAAAAGTCCGATCTCGGACGCAGATGGAATCATGCCTTCCCATTTTCATCCAACTGTTGGTGCGCCGCAAGGCGAATGACGAACTCCCTTGAAAATGTTTTGTAGTGACGAATTCATTCGTCCGCCCAGGGGAACGATTGAGGCGATGTCGTTCATCGCACGTTACTACGCGCCATCCATTTTCATTCGCTGCGGGTGCGCCGCAAGGCGGCGAATGGGCAACTCCCTTGAAAATGTTTTGTAGTGACGAATTCATTCGTCCGAGCCAGCGGAACGATTGAGGCGATGTCGTTCATCGCACGTTACTACGCGCCATCCATTTTCATTCGCTGCGGGTGCCACGCATTGCGAATGGGCAAAGCATTGACACACGCGCCTGCGAAACTTGAGCCATTGCAAGTGTTAATGCTTCGCCGCTACGATCGGAAATGGCTGCCCCACAATCTCTCCATCGCGCATCAAAATCGTCCGATGCGCGGCACGCGCCAAATTCGCTTCGTGCGTAATCAACAAAATCGTCTTGCCCGCGTCCGCCAGCTCGCGCAGAATGGTAATAATTCCTTCGGCGTTCGCGCTGTCCAAATTTCCGGTTGGTTCATCCGCCAGCAGAATCGGCGGGTCATTCACCAACGCGCGCGCAATCGCCACGCGCTGCTGTTCCCCGCCCGATAGTTCGCCCGGCAGTTGCGTCATGCGCGCGCCCAGACCGACCCGCGCCAACATTTGTTCCGCGCGCGGGCGACGCAACTTGCCCGCATCGCCGCGCAATTCCATCGGCAGCGTGACATTTTCCAACGCGGTCAGCGTCGGCAGCAATTGAAAAAATTGGAACACGATGCCAATGTGATTGCGGCGGAATTTTGCCAGCGCGTTTTCGTCCATCGCGTCAATGCGCGTCCCGTCCACCCACACCTCGCCGCGCGTGGGTTTATCTATCCCGCCGACGAGATTCAGCAACGTGGATTTGCCACTGCCGCTCGGTCCCACCACCGCGACAAATTCGCCGCGCTCGATTTGTAAAGACACATCGCGGAGGGCGTACAAGGTGCGCGTGCCCATTGTATAAACGCGCGACGCGTTCTTGACCTCAATCAGTCCCGGCATTTCGCTTTTCACGTTCCCCGTTTTACGTTATACTCGCGCCGCTGTGGACAATTATTCCGTCATTCTTCCCGAATTTGAAGGACCGCTCGATTTGCTTTTGCAAATGATTGAACGCGCGGAACTGGATATTACGCGCATGTCGCTTGCCTCCGTCGCCGACCAATATCTCGAGTTTGTCACCAAACCGGGCTACATCGAGCTCAATGAGCTCGCCGATTATCTGGTGCTCGCCGCGCGCTTGATTCTGATTAAATCGCGTTCCCTCTTGCCGCGCCCCGAAGCGGAACAGGAAATCGAGGTCGAGGATTCCGCCGACGCGTTGGCGCGGCAGCTGCGCGACTATAAATTGTTCAAACAATTGGCACAAAAATTGCGCGAACGCGAACAACACAATGTTCACACGTTTCCGCGTCGCGCACCGACTCCCAAACCCACCGTCACGCGCCCGACCAAGATTGCGGGACTCTCCTTCAAAACATTATTCAACGCGCTCAAACGGACAATGGATGCCGCGCCGCAAATGCCCGCCGGGATGATGGTGGAACCGCTGCGCGTTTCGATTCATCACCGCATCGCGCGCATCCGCGAACTCACTTCCTTTTCCCCACGCGTACAGTTCAGCGCATTGTTGGGCGAAGCCAAGACACGTGTCGAAATCATTGTCACATTTCTTGCGATTCTCGAATCCCTCAAGCGCAAACTCATTTTCGTTGAACAAGCGGACATGTTTGGCGAAATCTATTTGTCAAAACGGGATCAAGCCGACGCGCACGTACCCACGCTCGAAGAACTCGAAAACGATTTCGCGTAACTCGCCGCGCTCCTTTTCAGCGCGTGAGTTGAGATGAGCTGGCATAGGCGCGCTCGGCACTCTCTGCCAATTTGCTCCACGCATATTCCCGCGTCATGGTCGCCGCCGCGCACGCGCCCACACGCGCGCGTTTTTCTGTATCGCGCAACAGCTCCAACACGCTGTTTGAAAATCCCGTCACATCTCGCGGCGCGACGAGCATTCCGTTTTCATTGTGCCGAATGTACTCGCGCACCTGCCCCACCGCCTCCGCGACCACCGGCACGCCATTCGCCAACAAATCAACCAGCTTGACCGAACATTTGCAGCGATTTACGAGCGTATCATCAAATGGAAAAACTGCAACATCCGCCGCGGCAAACAGACCGCGCAGTTTTGAAGGCTCGACCCAGCCCGCATCCACAATGCGCTCACGCCAACCGCCCGCATCCGCCATTTCAAAAAACTTGTGCTCTTCGCCGAACAGACCTTTGCCGACAACCAGCAGTTTCGTCTTGGGCATTTGCGAAAACACGTGCGCCAAGATTTCGACGAGGCGCGTCACATCAAATTCAAAAAAACGCGTATAGAGCAAAATGACAGGCGCCTCGTTCAAGTGCAGTTCGGCGCGAATTGCTGCGCGCGTCTCGCGCGTCGTCGGCAGAGGATTCACCCCATTCGGCAGGTACACCACGCGTTTGCGCGGGACGCCCAAACTCCACGCGAGCGTTTCCAATGCACGGCTCGCCAGCGTCACCGCGTCCGCGTGCTTCAGACCCCACTGCTCTTGCCGCGCAAAAAATTTTTTCTGTGCGAACGAATACGGTTCCAAATCATTCCACCCGCCCGCGCCTTCCCAATCGTCCGTGTCCAAAATGATTCGCGCGTTCAAAATGCCTACGCGCCGCATTTGCCACAACAGCCACTGCGCGATTCCCGAATAACCTTTCGGTTTGAAAATGTGAACAATGTCGGGACGAAACGCGCGCGTTTTTTCAACAAGGCGAAACGGGATTTGCGCGCGCGGCGAAATCGTTACATTTTCGATGCGGACTCTGTCCTCGTCCCACGCACACCCCGCGTCTTGCGGCAAGGACCACGGCGGCAAAAACAACGCGACCGTGTGCCCGCGTTCCGTCAATGCTTTTGCCAACGGCAGCGCGCGCACCGCCATTGTGCCTTTCGGTTTCAACCCAAACGGACCAATCATTGCGACGCGCATTTGGACGATTATAGCATAGCGAGTTTAACTGCCCCTGTTTGACGCATGAATGGCGGATGAGATAAACTCGCCATCAGTCATCCGTGAATCATAAGCAGTGGGCAGGATTAAAAATGGGAGAGATTCGTATTTTCCAAGATTCGCAGGCGTTGGCGCAAGGAGCGGCAAATGAATTTGCCGCGCACACGAACGAGGCGGTGAACGCGCGCGGTATTTTTCACGTTGCGCTTTCGGGCGGTTCGACGCCAAAAGGATTGTTCACGCTGCTCGCAAAAGATGACGCACTGCGTCAAAAAATCGCGTGGGACAAAATCCATTTTTGGTGGAGCGATGAACGGCATGTCCCGCCCGAACATCCGGACAGCAATTTCAAAATGGCGAACGACGCGCTGTTTTCACGCGTGGACGTTCCACCGCAAAACATTCACCGCGTGCGCGCCGAAAATCCCGACGCGTCCCAAGCGGCACTCGATTATGAAAATGAATTGCGCTCGATGTTTGAAACGAACGCGCCCGCGTTTCCACAATTCGATTTGATTTTGTTGGGAATGGGAAACGATGGACACACTGCATCGCTTTTCCCCGGCACCCGCGCGTTGGCGGAAACCACACGGCTCGTCGTCGCCAATTGGGTTGGAAAATTTTATACATGGCGCATCACGTTCACCGCGCCGTTCATCAATGCCGCGCGTTGTGTCATGTTTCTCGTGGCGGGCGAGGACAAAGCGCTGCCGCTGAAAGGCGTTTTGGAAGGACCGCACGAACCCGCGCAATTGCCCGCGCAATTGATTCAACCCACAGGTGGAAATTTGATTTGGCTGCTTGATGAAAAAGCCGCGAGTGAGTAACTCACCTTACGCAGTAGCTGTCATTTCGAGCCGTTCTTGCGAGAAATCTCAGTGGAAAACCGAGATTTCTCACAGAGTTTACCCCGAAGGATTGAGGGGTTCGAAATGACATGCGTAACATCAGTGAGTAAGTCACAAATAAAAACCTTCGAGGTTGGCGATGTAATCATCGCACGAGACCCTC
>JAKOPZ010000087.1 GCA_029778615.1 Chloroflexota bacterium
AAATCATTCGCGCCGCCGAGGGCAATGCGCGCATCGGTGATAACCCCTTCAGGGTCGGTGACGATGCGCGCGGCGACGGAAACGACAGAGGGCGAATTTTTTTCACGCCGCGCGTATTTCAACCATGCCGTTTTTCCGCGCGTTTTTGGAATCACAATGCGCGTGACAAGTTCGTTCGCTCTCAGATTTGTTTGCAAGAGACTGGTGTAAAACGAATCGAGCGCGAGTTTGCGTTCGCCGTTTTTGCTTTGCGCGACGAGTTGTGCGTCAAGCGCGAGCAATGCCACTGCCGCATCGCCCGAAGGGGGGGGGGCGAAAATGTTGCCGCCAAGCGTCGCCATATTGCGAATCGCCCAACTGCCAATGTCGTGCGTCGCGTTCGCAAGTAACGGCAATTCGTTCATTTGCGAAACGCGCGTGAGATTCGTCGTCGCGCCGATTTCGATTTGTCCGTTCGCGCGCACAGTGTTCAATCCCGCGCGCTGCAAACTCAACACCACGCGCGGCGAGGTGAGCGCTTCGTTGATGAGCGGCATCACCATCGTTCCGCCCGCGAGAATCAACGCGTCGGAACCGTACTGATTCAAAACATCGAGCGCGCCGTCAATCGTTTCGGGCGCAAAAAATTTTTCGATGGGCATGATTTGTTTGGAAATCCATTGATTAGAAATCAACGTCTGAAAAATGTTCAAATCCATTCGGATTTTGAATGAAGCGCATTTTGTCATTTTTCAGACGGCGATTTCCAATCGCTGGACTTGGCGTGGTCAATCCAACACCGCAAAAAACCGCGCGGGCGAACCTTCCGCTTCGCGCATTTTGATGAACGGCGCAAAGAATGTAAAACGTGTATCACGCGGCAACGCACCGAGATTCATCATTTGTTGAAAATAATAGCGTCCCGATTCCAAAATGATTTTGTGAATGATGAAATCTTCGCTCGTGAAATCGGGCAGGCGCGCGCAGTACTCGCTGAAACAATCAAAGCCAATCGCTTTCACATTTTTGGAAACGAGAAAGCGCGCGGCTTCGGGTGTACAGTACGGCGACGTGAGATAGTAATCGGGAAAATTTCCCCACATGCGGTCGGTCCATGCGGTACGCACGAGAACAATATCGCCTTCGCGAATTCCCACGCGGTCATTTTTTTCAATGTCCTCTATCGTAATCGGATGACTCGGCTCCACCTCGCCCAAATCAATCACGAGCGCGTCGCCGCTCACTTTTTCCAACGGCACATCTATCGCGCTTTCGCCGTTCTCTTGAACGTGCAGCGAAAAATCTACGTGTGACCCCGTGTGCAGCACCATCGTCACACTCGACGCGCGCCAAAACCCCGGTCCGCGAAATTTTGTATTCAAGGACATTTGCAGATTCACGGATGGCGGCGAAAGTGTGCCTTGTCCGATGGGAGTTGTGAGGTCAACGATATTCATGGTTCAGGTAGTAGGTAGCAGGTAGTAGGGATTTACTCTTTGCTACGTGCTACGTGCTACATGCTACTTTCTACTTTTTGCCGTTTCAAACCACGGCTGTCCCTTCGGGTCTGACAAAATCACTTCACGCAATGCGGCAACACCTTTCAATAATCCCTCGCGCAAACTCATCAACGAATCTTCGTGTTCCATCGAAAGCACACCGTCATATCCGACAAGGCGCAGATTACTCACAAGGTCACGCCAAAATTTCAAATCGTGTCCGTAACCGACGGTGCGGAAAATCCACGAACGGTTCGCCTCATCGCTGTACGGTTTTGTGTCGAGGACGCCGTTGACGGAAGTGTTTTGCGCGTCAATGCTCGTATCTTTGGCGTGAACGTGAAAAATCGCGCTGCCCAATTTTCGCACGGCGGCGATGGGGTCAATCTGCTGCCAGAACAAATGCGAAGGGTCGAAATTTACGCCGATGAGTTCTCCCGCCGCGTCGCGCAACTTCAACGCGGTCTCGCAGTTGTACATCACAAAGCCCGGATGCGGCTCGAGCGCGATTTGGGTGTTCCCGTTTTGTGATGCGTATTCGTTCATCGCGCGCCAGTACGGAATCACCTTTTCATTCCACTGCCATTCGAGAATTTTTCCAAAATCGGTGGGCCACGGACACGTCACCCAATTTGGATAACGCGCGTTGTCGCTGTCCCCGGGGCAGCCCGAAAAAGTTACAACCGTTTTCACGCCGAGTTCGCGCGCGAGCAAAATCGAATCGCGAATGTCTTGGTCATGCAGCGCGGCTATTTCTTTGTTCGGATGCAGTGGATTCCCGTGACATGAGAGCGCGCTGATGGAGAGTTTGCGCGACTCTATCGCTTTGCGGAATTTTTTTAGTTTTGCGGGACTGTCCAACAATTCGCGCGGCACGCAGTACGGTTTGCCATTTTCCGCGACGTAACCGCCCGAACCGATTTCCACCATCGTCGCGCCCGTTTCCGCAATCCAATCGAGCGCCTTTTCAAAGGGAATGAGTGGTTGAAAAACAAAAGAGAATACGCCGACTTGCATAGATAACCTTCTTCATTGAAAGTTCCATGAAATAGGATCTAACGACTGAACCAAGCACATGCAAAAACAAAACGACATTATTGAACAGACGCAATGTTTTTTGAATGCTTTGTTTTGCCGTCGAATTCCATTCGATGGTAATGAACGAGCCCGCTCCCCTCACCCGCGAGAGCAAGGGAGAGCGGGCATTCAGGAGGAGGTCAAGCAGGACGCGCCGAGACGCGAAAAAGATTCCCGTCGAAACGCGTTACACGCGGTTGATGAATTCGCGATTGTGTACGGTGACAGGGACTTTCATTAATTCCGCAATCCCTTTCGCGCAATGTTCGGACAAACGCCGTAATGCTTCTTCGCCTTTGTCCGCCGTCGCGCGCATCGGATTGCCAATCGTACCCGATTCAATGAATTCGTGATGGTCCATCGGGAATGTGAAATACTTGTATCCTTCAAATTCCACATCGGGCATCCCATCTTTTTTCCCAAACGATTTTGGTAAAAAGGCAGGAATGTGCGCGAGGGTCTTTTGTGCGCGATCCATTCGCACGTACTCGGTGCTTTCGACAACATCATGCGCCAGCATTTGCGACGTTTCCAATTCGGACGCGTGCCAGCCCGGCGTTTCTTCGGGCGGATTTTCCATCAGCCCCGCGAGAATGCCGACATAATTTTCCATGTACGGTTTCACGAGTCCGATGAGCGCGCCCGTTTCGTACCGCAATTTGCGTAGCACGGGGTCAACCACTTTGACGTTCGAACCGTGACCATTCACAAAAATAATTCGATTGAACCCGTGATGAATGCACGAACGCGCGACATCGTACATGAGATTCAACAACGTTTCCGCTCTCAACGTAATCGTCCCGCGTCCCATGCCCGCGCCGTACATGTGCTGCGGCGAATAGCCCGCCCACAAACACGGCGTTCGCAAAATTTCCAATTGCTCGCTCACGCGCCGCGCGACTTCTTCCGCCGTAACTGTATCTGTCTTTAATGGCAAATGCGGTCCGTGCTGTTCGGTGCTTGCCATCGGAATCAATATCGTATCTTTTTCTTTGAGGTATTCGCCGATGTCAACGTAGGTGAGGTCAGCGAGGTTGTAGGAACGAAATTTCATGACATGACTAGAGATTAGAGATTAGAGATTGGAGATTGCCACAAGTCTCCAGTCTCTAATCTCCAATCTCTCTTTCTCCCATCAATTTCAAAAATTCCTCCGCGACAATTTCCGCGAACGCGGGGTCGTTCACATGCGCGTCAATTTCGATGTACGGAATTTCTTCGCGCAAATTGTTTCGCAATTCCGCGCGGAATGCCGCGTCCGCTTCGGGATTCCAAAAAACGCCGTTCGGAACATTTGGAATCGAAAGCCCTTGCGTTGGCACAATGACCATCACGGGTCCGTTTGCGCCATTTAATTTTCCTGCCATGATGCGCGCGACTTGGACCTCTTCCTCTTGCGTCAATCGCACCAACGTAAATTCGGGATTGTGATAATACGCGGGGCGTCCGTGAAATTTTTCGGGAATCGCATCGCGACGTCCATTCACGCTGAAATCAATGCAGCCCGGCACAACGACTTGGGGAATTCCCAACGCGCCAATTTTTTCCAAACGTTCTTCGCCACCCGCGTGAAATCCGCCGACGAGTTGGTCACTCAATTCATCCGTCGTGTAATCAATCACGCCGACAAACATTCCTTGCGCCGCGAGTTCTTCCATCGCCGGACCGCCGACGCCGTTGGAATGAAAAATAATCGCCTCGTACCCGCGCTGTTCCAAAATATTTTTAATGTGCATCACCGCGCGCGTCGTGTTGCCGAGCATTGTTATCGCCACGTAACGCGGTTGTTCGTCATTCGTCGTTTGCGTTCCATTACGAACGCCTCGTCCGTCGCCCATCACGGGTTCCGCTTTCGCGTTCACCATCCCCACCACTGCTCCACACGCGTTATCAAACACCGCGCGCGAAATCGGATTGATGCCGAGAATGTCAATGACAGAATGGACGACGAAAATATCTTTTGTCCCCATCAATTGCCCGTAATGTCTTCGTCCCGACGCAATCGGCGTCACAATCACTTTCGGCACACCAATCGGTAATGCGCGCATTGCATACGCGCCCAGCACCGCGCCTTCCGCGCCGCCGAGACACAACACGCCGTGAATTTTTCCATGCTCGTACAATTTCACGGTGACATTGCGAACACCCTCGCGCATCGTTTCAACCGCCGCGCCGCGCGTTCCCGCGTTGCGTAACGCATCAATGGTTGTTCCCGCCGCAATCGCAACATCCGCGCGCGTGATGTCGGGGACAATGTCAATTGGTTCGCCCAAAATTCCCGAATCGAGCACAAGCGCGTCAGAGCCAAGTTCGCGAATTTTGTCGCGGCAATACGCGATTTCGCGTCCTTTGGTGTCGAGGGTGCC